>NC_019695.1:300752-601504 GCF_000317125.1 Chroococcidiopsis thermalis PCC 7203 | reverse complement strand
ATTGTACTAGCAACACTTAAGTACTGCTCCGGCTTGTTTAGAGTTTGTGCCATTCTATAAACATTTTTTTTCAAGCTTTCTATATCTGAATATTTAATAAGCAAGTCTTGGATTAGATCGAGTAAACTAATACTATTTAACTGATTTTGGTCTCTAGCCCAAAATTGTTTTGCTACGTAAAAAACTAGTTTTTTAATTCGGGCTGAGTCTTCATTTTGCTCTAAAGATTGTACAATTTGAGCGAATAAGGATGAGTTTTCCATAGATTGAGCAGCGCGATCGCTCCAGTTTATACTGTTCCCGTGATAAGAAAGCACGATCGTAACACAACCTAAACGCATCATAAGGATTAAGATCGCGATGGAGTCCCGCGCGCATCTCGTTCATGACAAAATCTCGTATTCGTGCTGCTAAACCAGACACACAGCCTCACTTTGACTACTTTTACGACAAACCAGGTAGTCTACCAGGAACTTTGAATATTGGGGTTGATGCTCAACCACCAGTTATCGTTTTAATTGACTACAACGAAGCAGACGCAACACGCCAAACCTTAGCCACGCCAGAAGAATGTCTTCCCTATCTGGACACCGAATCTGTCTCTTGGGTTGACGTACAAGGCTTAGGTAGCGAAGATATCTTACAAAGATTGGGACAAGTTTTTAATCTGCATCCATTGGTTTTAGAAGATATCGTCAACGTACCGCAGCGTCCCAAAGTAGAAGACGATTATGAAGATCATTTAGTCATGATCGCACGGATGGTGATACCAAAAGAAAGTGGTGGTTTTCATAGCGAACAAGTCAGTTTTATTTTAGGAAAACACTACCTACTTACAGTCCAAGAAGAACCAGAACACGACTGCTTTGAACAGGTACGCCAGCGAATTCGTTACAACAAAGGTAGCGTCCGCAAGCTAGGAGCAGATTATTTAGCCTATACGTTGATAGATTCGATTATTGATGGCTTTTTTCCCGTACTGGAAGCATACGGAGAACAGATGGAAGACTTAGAAGATGAAGTTATTACTAAACCAACGCGGCAAACTTTAAACAAAATCTATCGCGTCCGGCGAGAGTTGCTCAACCTGCGGCGAGCAATTTGGCCTCAACGAGATGCGATCGCCATGCTGATCCGCGATGATAATGACAGTTTAATTAGCGATCGCGTCCAAGTCTATTTACGCGACTGTTACGACCATGCCGTACAAATTTTAGACATGGTAGAAACCTATCGCGAATTAACTTCTGGTCTAATGGATGTCTACCTATCAGCCGTGAGTAACAAAATGAATGAAATCATGAAGTTGCTGACGGTAGTTTCTTCTATATTTATTCCTTTAACTTTCATTGCTGGGGTCTACGGTATGAACTTTAACACGGAAAAATCTCCCTGGAATATGCCGGAATTAAATTGGTACTGGGGATATCCCTTATGCTTAGCAGCTATGGCAGCAACCGCTGCTGGACTCATCTATTTCTTCTGGCGACGGGGTTGGTTTGAAAACTTCTCCGATGTCCAGGATAGAACGTCAAGAAAGAGAGGCTAAGTGTCAGTTACCAGTTGTCAGTTATCAGTTGTCAGTGACCAGTTATCAGTTACCAACAACCAACAACCAACAACTAACAACCAATTACCCATTACCCATTACCCATTACCATTACACTAGATCTAGAGAGAGTAGGCGCAGGCAGTTGCAGCCAGCTTTTACAGCTGGTCTGAGGAAAGTCTGGACTCCCGAAAGACCAAACTTGCTGGGTAACGCCCAGTGCGAGCGATCGTGAGGATAGTGCCACAGAAAGATACCGCCTTTTTCAGCGATCGGCGAACAGTGACCAGTGACCAAATGATAACTGATAACTGATAACTGACAACTGAAAAGGGTAAGGGTGCAAAGGTGCGGTAAGAGCGCACCAGCAGCATCGAGAGGTGCTGGCTCGGTAAACCCCGGTTGGGAGCAAGGTCGGAGGAACTACGGTTGGTCTTTTACCAGTTCCGCTATTGGTGTACCGCTAGAGGTGTCTGGTAACAGGCATCCCAGATAGATAACTGCCTTCTGTATGTAGAGATGCGATCGCGTTGATGCAGCAGAAAACAGAATCCAGCTTATGTCCTGCTCTCTCATATCATCTAAGGCTAGAGGTTGTTACAGCTTCTAGCTTTATTTTTTGTACGTTTTTTCTACGCAGTGTACGCGATGGTCAATTCTGCAAAACAAGGCTACGAAACTACTTGTCGTATAGAACGATGGAAAGATGGTAATTTGCGCTTATCCTTTAGCACCAAATAAGCTCCCTTGTTTGGCAAGCCTTCTGGCTACGCAGTGCGTAAGCGAGTGAACTTGATAGACACTCCGCAAAATTGGAGTGCATTAGAGGCTAAATGCTGGGTAATGCACAATAATGCACTCAATGGTTGTTTCGATCCAACTTTAGAAAAATATAGTTTAAACAATAAACAAAAACTTGCTTTATTAAAACCACCAATAAGAGAGGCAAATCTATTCGACCAGACATTAGAAAAATACAAACCCAAAATAGCAACGCCAGTTCGCTGAACGGAGAAAACCCGTGCATGTAGCTGGTTCCTCAGTACTGTTACCCCAATTACCCCAATTTTTACCCCAAAAGCTAACTTAGCGGAAATTTGGAACAGGATGTGTAGAGGAAGACCGCTTAGTGCGAGTTACATAAAAAAAGCTCTCCAAAATATGGAGAGGCTATTTACTCGCTGAATTGAGGATAGGGTGAGGAGTAACTCATTTACTCGTTGCAGCCATTTATAAGATAGTGAATGAATGTGACATGACTGTGACAGTTAGATATTAATTTGGCTACAAAATGAAGTCACCAATATCGATCCGGTCAATAGCTTTTGCGGATCAAAACATTAACTGGCGTTCTATAGCTTTGTAATCGCGATCGATTTCTCGCCATAACTTCTGGTTATGAGGATCGGCTTGCAAAGCTTTTTTGAGGTAAATTCTAGCGCGATCGCACTGTTGTCGCGAGATCAGCTGTTTTGCCCAACGATGGTAAGCTACAGCTAGCCACGGTTGCACGTCTGAATCTTTGGGAAAGCGGATAGCTAGCTTTTCTGCTATGTCTACTGCTTGCTGAAAATTCTGACGCTTGAGTAAAGTGTAGACTTGGTTGAGCGTACTCAATTTGAGTAACTTTTCTTCTGAAGAGAGGGGAGGAGAGGAAGGCGTGCAGTCGCGTTGCTTAACGTGGAAGCGCACGCCACCTGTACTGTAAGTAGAAGTGGTGTCTGGATGTGGTGTAGTTTTTGTAGAAGTGCTGGAAGATGGCTGCGATTGGAGGGTGAGTAAGGTGCGGTATGCTTGGACGATGAGTTTGAACCGATCTTCCGCAGTGCGATCGCCTGGATTGAGATCGGGGTGATATTTCCGCGCCAGCTGGCGATAAGCCATTTTAATCTCTTGCGCCGTCGCCGTTGGGGAGATTTCTAAAACTTGATAACACCAGTTGGGATTGGGCAGATTATCCATACTTAAGGGACAGGAAAATATTTTGGAGGTGTAGAGACGTTGCATGAACGTCTCTGCTCCCCATACCTAATATGCATCCTTTAGCTAGCGCTGGCAGGAAATTCACCAGCTCTTACCGAGAGCTGAATATTTCTGCCATTGCGACTGACTTCAAGCGGGATATTGACACCGATTTGGCTATTTTCTACTGCTTGCTGCACTTGATCGGCAGTTTTTACTTGTTGCCCGTTAATTTGCTGGATCACGTCGCCAGGACGAATCCCCGCAGCAGCAGCAGGAGAATTGCGCTCGACTCCTAACACGACTACCCCTTGGTTGGCGGAGATAGTGACATCACCATTTGACTCTTGGGCTAGGGTTTCTCGAATCTCATCGTTGAGAGTTGCCATTTGAACCCCTAAATAGGCGCGATCGATCCTTCCTTTAGCAACCAGTTGCTCGGCGATTTGCTGCGCTCGATTGATAGGAATCGCAAAACCCAAACCTTGAGCGCCGCCGATAATTGCCGTATTCATTCCCACCACTTGCCCTTGTTGATTTAATAGGGGTCCGCCAGAATTACCGGGATTAATCGCTGCATCAGTTTGAATGAAACCGACGCGCTTGTCGGGAACGCCTACATCACTGCTAGAACGACCTGTAGCACTGATGATACCAGCAGTAACAGTATTATCTAATCCTAAAGGATTGCCGATCGCGATCGCCCACTCTCCAGGTCGGAGGTTGTCAGAGTTGCCTACTGTTACCGTAGGTAAATCATTGGCTTGAATTCTCACTACAGCCACATCTGTCAATTCATCTCTACCCAAGACCCGACCAGTAAATTTGCGTCCATCTTTCAGGGTGACATTGACCGTATCAGCTCCACCAGTAACGTGAGCGTTTGTCAAAATTAAACCATCCGGCTCAATAATAAAGCCCGAACCAGTTCCCCGCACTACCCTAGCTCCAGGTTGTCTAGCGCGGGTAGCCCGTGCCGCATCAATACGGACGACCGCTGCACCAGTACGGTCTACAGCGTTAGCAATAAAGTTAATATTTCCGCTAGGAACCTGAGCCGGGAGCTGAGCAACTGATGGCGGGATTAACTCCGGTCGATTGGGTAATAGCTGGGTTCCTAACAAACTACCCGCAGCCCCCATAAATATTAAAGATAAATAAGTGACTGACTTTTTCACAACAGAATTCTGAGACATTGTAGGTTTGTTGTTGGTCATTTGTGATTGGTCTTTTGTCATTGGTTAATGGTTATTTGCCATTAACCATTAACTATTAACAGCCCACACTTCAAAGCAATTGCTCGACAATCTCTAGTCCCACGCTGACAGTTTCATCAAGTAGATTTGAGTCTACTTGCTTGTCGTTTGGCGTGTGGTAGTTAGGTTCGCGCCCTCGGTGAAAAAATAAAACTGGAACTTTTGCCGCTGCAAAAGAAGCATGGTCGCTACCACTGTAAGATTCAGAAGTAGACAACCCACTTTGCGCTGCTTTCGCTCGGGCTGTGAGCTGAGGTGTACCACTCACGCGAAGACTAGAATTTACGCCTACCATATCAAAATTTAGCATTGCCTTAAGGCTAGAGATAAACTGTGGTTGGGCGGTTTGTACGAAAGCTTTAGAACCATGTAACCCGTCTTCTTCGCCATCAAAAGCCACAAACCAAGTTTGGTTTGCTAAGGGAGTTTTAGAGATTCTGCGGGCAATTTCTAAAACAACAGCCGTCCCAGAAGCATTGTCATTCGCCCCTGGCGCACCTGGTACGGAGTCGTAATGAGCGCCCAGGAGTATTTGGGGTCTAGCGATGCCAGGTAGATGAGCTACTACATTACGTCCAGTAACTTGACGTTGCCGAGTATTGACGTGTAAAGTGGCTGGCTGTGCGGTTTGAGAACTTTGTAGTAAAGCAGAGCCTTGTTCTCTAGATAAAGCCAAGACAGGAATTTTACTGACTCCACCACCGAGAGAAGCCGCGAGTTCTCCCGATCTGTCATTAATAATTGCCACGGCTACCGCACCCGCAGTACTGGCATTTTGTACCTTTTCGGAAAACCGAATTTCTCCTCTTTGGACAACTGCGATCGCGCCTTTAACATCAACCCGAGCAAAATCTTCCGGTCGTCCGACGTTGGGTACAACTACTAACGGCGCATCAACTTTACCTGCAACCGATCCACTCAGAGGTAAACCTGTAGTTTTGGTCTTTCCTACTATCAAACTCGAACCTAAATCCTCAAATCGAGAGTAGGTAAAAGTTTGAATTTGAGTTGTGTAGCCAGCTTTGCGGTACTCCGCCTCTAGATAGTCACTTGCCTTTGCCATAACTGGCGTACCAGCCACTCTAGGACCGAGTTTTACCAAGGCTTCCACATCTGCCCCAGCTCGTCCAGACTGCGCCAAACTCGCCGTCGGTAGGGCGACTAAAGTAGTTATGAGTATTGCGTATTTCATAGGGAGTCGGGAGTCGGTAGAGGTGGGTTTCCAAACCCGCCCGTCCGGGAGTTGGCAAGAGGAGACAAGGGGGACAAGGGAGACAAGGGAGAAGTTGCAAGTCGCCCATTCGCAATTAATTGCGAATTCCGAATTCCGAATTCCCCTCACTCCTCACCCCTGTAAATTAGCTGGTGGTTTTTCAGGAACGACCCAGTAATAAAGGGTGTGAGTCCGGTTTGGTCCTTGTACTTGTACTGTGCGCTCGGGTTTCCATTCACCCATGTCAAAATCGTGGGAAACAATCCGAGTACCAGGTTTCAATTGTTTGAATAACTGGGGTCGCAGTTTGACATTAATATCTGGTAGTAGGTACAGCGTCACGACAGAGGCTTCATTGAAATTGGACTTAAACAAATCTTGATTGAGAAATTGCACGCGATCGCTCACGCCTGCTTTTTTGGCATTTTCGTTTGCTTCTTCAATTCGCTCGGGATTGATATCTATACCTACAGCCCTTTTTACGCCATATTCTCTCACGGCAGTAATAGGAATGCGTCCGTCACCGCTACCCAGATCGTAGAGGACATCTCCTTTTTGAACTTTTGCCAGTTTGAGCATTTCATCCACAACTTCTTGAGGTGTAGGCACGTAAGGTACGTCAGGTTCCCGTTGTTCGGTTTGTCCTGCTGGTGGTGCTGTTTGAGTTGTTTGAGCAATATTAGGTTCTGCCTGGGCATTCAGCCCTGTCTGTTGCGTACAACCGATAATGCCCATACTAACGGCGATCGCACCTACCGCGATCGGTTTGAGTATTAGTGGTAATTGCATCTGTATTTCCTCTTGTCAGTTATCAGTTGTTAGTTATTAGTGAAGAAAGGGAGCAGGGAAAATGACTTACGACTTACGACTTCTTTTCTCTATTGCCTTATATCTAGTGCCTGCGACGCACCCAAAACAGTACAGGTACGCCCACAACCATCATGCTAATACCGACGATCGCCCCAATACTGTATGCCTGACTGGAAGCATAGGTAATACTGGAGTAAAGTAAATAAGCACAAATGGCGCAAAAAATCAAGGGAGTAATTGGGTAGCCAGGGACTTGAAAAGTTCGAGGCGTGTTGGGTTCCCGTTGGCGGAGGACGAACAATGCTATTCCCGACAGTAGAAAAAAGCACCAAAATACGGGTGAGGTGTAGGCTGTCATCGTTTCAAAGCCTTTCTCGCCTTCGTGAGTGATCGTTCCTAGAAGAACGAGTCCTAATGCGATCGCCCCTTGTATGAGTAAAGCATTGGTAGGTGTGTGACGGCGATCGCTCCATTGCCCCAACAAAGAGAAAGAGCGAAAGTCTTGTCCTAAAGCAAAGTTCGTCCGCGCTCCTGTAAAAATTGTGGCGTTGATCGAACTCAGTGCAGTCACAGCCACGATAAAGCTAATTAATCTTGCCCCACTTTCGCCAAACACCCGCCGCATCAGATCGGCTGCTACCGCTTTGGAATTTGCTACACCAGCAATCCCCAGTCCGTGGATGTAAGCAAAGTTGACTAACATGTAAAGTCCAGCAATCAGAGCGATACTCAACAGCAACGTCTTAACCATGTTGTGTCTGGCATCCCGCACTTCTGCCGAAATGTAGGCTGCTTCGTTCCAGCCACCGTAGGTTAAAAGTACGAAGACCATTGCCAGTCCGAAAGCTCCACCGTTATTGGTTGGTGTACCGTTAGGTACGGGAGTAGTACCAGCTACAGTAATCATTCCAGCAATGATGACCAATGCCAGACCTAATACCGTTGATAGTGTCAGTAAGTTTTGCGTCCACTTTCCCTGCTGCACGCCCATGATATGCAATCCGGTCAGAATAGCAATGCAGAGGGCTGCATAGATCGCAGAAGAATAGCTCCCTAGTGGCAAGATTTGGGATGCGTAGTCACCAAACGCATAAGCAAACAGCGTAATCGAACCAGTTTGAATCACCGTCATCCGCGCCCAGGCGAAGAGAAAAGCAACGTTCGTGCCAAAGGCACGCATGAAATAGTGGTAATCCCCGCCTGGGTGAGGATATGCTGTCGTCAGTTCGGCATAACAGAGAGCGCCAATCAATGAGGCAACCCCACCTAGCAGCCAAGCGAATAAGATAACGCTTTGACTACCAGCATTCTGAGCCACCAGAGTGGGAGTCTCAAAAATTCCAGCGCCAATCACCATACCGACGACGATCGCGCTTGCGTC
The DNA here is from genome assembly GCF_000317125.1 of Chroococcidiopsis thermalis PCC 7203. GTDB lineage: Bacteria > Cyanobacteriota > Cyanobacteriia > Cyanobacteriales > Chroococcidiopsidaceae > Chroococcidiopsis > Chroococcidiopsis thermalis. Next base: position 593,333 of record NC_019695.1, on the reverse strand, counting down.
CACCACTGAAAGGGTTGGCTTCAGCGCTGGTGATGCTACTTTATTTGCCATATCGTCAATTTTTTAGGTGAAGACTTAATGTCAATTAGAAAGCTCAGTCATATCTACTGCTTCTGGCTAATGGTACTTGTATTAAAAAGGTACTTGATGGTAAGTTCGTCGATTTTTAGCCACAGCTCATTGCTGTATAACTAAATTTCTCAACGGGTATTTACAAGTAAAAGTTGCTAGAAGTCAGCGACTTCTGCATATTACTTTAAATTGAGTTTGCCGCACAAATATGACATGAATGTGTCATTGGTCATTGGTCATTGGTCATCGGTCATTGGCAAGAGGTTTCTTACTTACAACTGACAACTTAATTACCTTAAAGGCAGTTCGATTTTAAAAGTTGCGCCTTGTCCCAGGGTGCTTTGGACGGCGATCTTGCCTTTGTGTGCCTCGACAATTTGTTTGGCGATCGCTAAGCCTAGACCAAATCCACCTGTTTGCCGCGATCGCACAGTGTCTACGCGATAGAACCGCTCAAAAATATGGGGTACATCTTCAGATGGAATGCCGATGCCATTGTCTTCAATTTGGACGATCGCTCGATAAGATTGGGTAAATATTCGCAAGCAAACTCTACCTTCAGAGGGGGTGTACTTGAAAGCATTATTCAGCAAATTTCTCACCGCTTGTTGCAATAAATCAGGTTCGGCAACGAGTTTTATTGGTTGTTCTGGCAGTTGAACAACAAAATCTAACCCCTGTGCTGCTGCTTGTGCTTGATATTCACTCACCAACCGTTGCAGCAAACTGACGAGATCGATACTTTTGAGCGCTTCAGTAGCCAACGCTCCTTCATGACGTGCTAAAAATAGCAAATTACCGATCAGCGTACTCATTGATTTTGACAGATCGACAATATTTTCTAAACGCTGGCGCGGACTATTTGTATCCTCTGCTGGTGCTAATAAGCCCACTTGGGCATTACTCAAAATTGCTGCGAGAGGGGCGCGTAATTCGTGTGAAGCATCAGCAGTAAAACGCTGTAATTGCTCGTAAGCACGGCGAATTGGTTTCATCGCCAGCCCTGCCAAGTACCAACCCGTCAACCCAATTGTACTAAGAGCTAGCGGTACGCCGAGCGAAAGATACAAGCGCGTTTGCTCTAGACTCTGGCGCATAGAAGTCATTGGAGTTGCCACTTGTAAATAACCGATGAGCAAATCCGCTTTTAAAACTGGTAGTGTAATCTGCCGCAACCACGTTTTAGAGCTAGAAAGTTTAAGCAGTTTTGAGCGTGTGGGAGTTTGAATTGTCTCAAAACCAGGAGCTAGCTTGAGATACTTCGGTGCAGGCGGAGAACCAACAAATTGGACTAATTCCCCTTTAGAGTTGTACCAGCGAGCGTAAGCAATATCTCCTGTTATTGGTAATGTATTATTGCTTAGCATCGGCAGTTGTTCCAGATCGAACTGCCATCGACCCTGATAAAATTGGTACTCTGCATCCGTTGCGATCGCTTTAGTCTTTTTATACAAATTGCGATCGAAATTCCGCAATTGTTCTTCCACTTCCAAGTAGTAAACTACCCCCGCAAAAACCACGAGGATGCTTCCCATCGATAGAGCAAACCAACAAGCTATGTTACGGCGACTGCGACTGAACATGATGAGGGGTGAGGAGTGAGGAGTGAGGGGACAAGGGAGACAAGGGAGACAAGGGAGACAAGGAAGCAGGGGAGCTTTAGGGGCAGGGGTTCAGGTGCATACCAACTACCAACTAGCAACTACCAATTCCCTACACCACACACCACTCGCCACCTAACTACCAATTACCAATTACCCATTCACAAATGACAAATGACCCCTCTATTCTGGTGCATTCAATCGATATCCCATACCATATACAGTTTCCAACCAATCTTTGGCTCCGACGGCTTGCATTCGCTGGCGTAGTCTTCTTACTAGTGTAGTCACGGCATTACTTTCTGGTTCCGTTCCCCACTCCCATAAAGTGCTTTCAATTTGTTCGCGAGAGAGAACTTGGCGGGGGTGACGCATGAAATATTCCATCAGTTGAAATTCTCGCACTGAAAGTTGAGCGATCGCCTCTCCTCTTTCTAAGGTAAGCGTGGGACGATGGAGTTGAAGATCGCCAACGATTGTCGTGTCACCTTGCCATTGGGGCGATCGCCTGCCTAATGCCCTGACTCTTGCCAATAACTCTAGCAGATCGATTGGTTTAACGAGATAATCATCTGCTCCCGCATCCAAGCCTACGACTTTATCTGCTATGGTATCTTTTGCCGTTAGGAGAAGCACTGGGGCAGTTTTACCAGTTTGCCGATACTGCTGGCACAAACTTACACCGCTCACTTTCGGCAACATCCAGTCTACGATGAGCAAGTCATAATCTTTCTGAGTTATCAACCATTGCGCCGTCTCGCCATCTTTGGCAGTATCTACAGTATGTCCTGCTTGAGAAAGAGCAGCGTGTATGGGTTCTAACTGTGCTGGATCGTCTTCTACAAGTAAAATTACCATAGGATAACACGAAATCAGAAGTCAAAAGTCAAAAGTCAGAAGTCAAAAAAAGTTACTAGTAGCCGATCGCTGTTCATTGAGGGGTATTACAGTTAATGTTTCTAAATCGAGATAGACTTATATGGATAATAGTAGCCGAACTGTGTTGACTAACTGATGCGCAGACTGCGATCGCTTTACCCTCTCAAATCCCTGGGATTAGAATTTTGGTTGCCGCTACCGATTTTGGCGATCGCTTTTTGGAGCGGTGGAGCAGCGATCGCCGATAAAATTTTACAACGCTCTTATTACGTCACAACTCCGATCCAAGCCAACGCTCAAGTCCAAGAACAACCAACTAAGGTCATCCTCTCAATTGGAGTTGAGATTAAGTATCATCAGGGCTTTTCTAAAGTTAAAGTGAAAACTGCTAATTCTGCCTTGAAAAAATTAGAGTTTGAGTTTCCTTTCACAGAAGTTAGCCAAATCGAAGTCGCATTGTCGCGCGAACTTGGTTTGTCTTTAGAGCAAATTCAAAAGACAGTTCACTATCAAGTTGATTTTAGATGAATCGTTAATAAATAGGATTGAAGACAGTTTCAAATCATTGATAACGCAGGCGAAAAAGCAGAAAATTAGTTACCTGTTGGTCATGACTCAGGACAAGCAAACTTTTCGTACCATCAGATAAGCGAGAACCGAAAGTCATACCTGACAAATTTTCTAAAGTAATTCCTAACTCTTGTAAGTCTAAAACTAGCTTTTTCTTAATTTCTCGAACTCCTCTAATTTTACCTTTAAGCCTCTCAACTTTTGATGTATCGGTTGCGCCGCTTGTCACAACCTGATAAATCTTTCCAGTTTTTGTCTCTGGCTGGAGTTCTAAACTGAGAAAATGAACGCCTTCTACAGATAACAATTCCTCAAGTTCGGCATCAAGAGGATAAGCATATTCTGCTAGTAGCATCGGCGTACCGTAGCCAATTAAGTAATGTAGTAACCGAGCTTTTCCCTGTTTAGAATTAGGCGTATCTCGGTCTTGTACTAGCGTTGACTCAGTAGCAGTAAATAAATTTACTGGTTCTCCACTTGTTGGAACAGTACCAGTCGCATTGAAAGCTAAAGCAGCAAATGTTATATCGTCTTGAGTAATTTGAGTATTCTGGTTTTGCCCTTTTTCCTGTATGCTTTCAGCAATATATCGTTTAGGAAGAGTCAGGCTTTGCAGCAACTGCCCAGTTTTTAGATCGCATTCTCGGATAAAAGGAAGCGCGCGATCGCCACTTATCTGAGAACCAGAAATATATACGGTTTGTTGCGGTGTTAAAGCAATTCCCTTAGCAACAAAGATCTTCGGTTCGTATAGTTTGCCGTCGCGATCGATAAGTGACTGTACTGACTCTATATCAATATCTTGAATTTTTATATCCTCAGAATCGGTATTAAAAGTCAACTTGAGGGTGAAGATTTCATTACCAGAGACAGCATAAAAGCGATCGTGCCGTTTGTCATAAGTAATTGCTGAAAATTCCGTGACTGGTGCGTTAGAAAGGTTTGTTGGTAGTTGATATTTTCCTAAATATTCTAACGAGAGGTCGAGAAACAATCGATCTTTTGCTGCTAACGCTGGAGTTGCGAACGATAGTAGACTGAAAAATGCGATCGCGCCAACTAAAATTACCTGCATAAACAGGCGATTAAAGTCACCGCTACACAGACAAAACCTGCCTACACAGGTTCTCAAAAATCTCACGAGTTTCAACTCAGCACTAATAAACTTAGCTTGTGTAGATATAAATTTCATTCCTCCAGATTTCCCACTTATCACTCCCTTGTCCCCCTTGTCTCCCTTGTCTCCCTTGTCCCCCTTATCCCCCTGCTCCCTCTTTCTCTCCGTCCCGTAGCGCTATATACTAATCGCGGCAGAGATTGAGATTTGAGCATGACCGCAGCAGCAGATCCAGTAAAAACGATGAAACAGGAAGTCGGCAAAGCCGCCGCTGCCTTGGTAAAGTCTGGTACGATTGTCGGACTCGGTACGGGTTCTACTACAGCCTATGCAATTCAATATATCGGCGATCGCCTCAAGTCTGGCGACCTCAAAGATATTGTTGGTATTCCTACTTCATTTCAAGCCGAAGTCCTATCTAAACAATATGGCATTCCTCTCACTACTCTAGACGCTATAGACCATATTGACTTGGCAATTGATGGTGCGGATGAAGTCGATCCGCAGAAAAATTTAATTAAAGGTGGTGGTGCTGCCCATACCCGTGAAAAGGTTGTAGACTATCTAGCACAACAATTTATCGTCGTTGTCGATAGCGGTAAGCTGGTAGACCGATTGGGTTCCGTATTTGCAGTCCCAGTAGAAGTCATCCCAATGGCAATTTCACCCGTCATGCGGGCAATTGAAAAGCTAGGTGGTAAACCGGAACTACGGATGGGCGTAAAAAAAGCCGGACCCGTAATCACCGACCAAGGTAACATGGTGGTTGATGTGAGGTTTGATGCGATCGATAACCCCGCCGAATTAGAAAAAACCCTCAACAACATTCCTGGCGTACTGGAAAACGGCATCTTTGTCAACTGTACCGATCTCGTCCTGATTGGCGAAGTGCAAGACGGTCAACCCGTGGTAAGACAAATGTAATTTGTGGGGCGCACAGGTGTGCGCCCGTTAAAGTCTATGCAATACCGACGATTTGGACGCACAGAAATACCCATGCCCGTATTTTCCTGTGGTGGTATGCGCTATCAGTTCAAATGGCAAGATGTCCCTGCTTGGACGATTCCGCAGAACAATCAGCGTAACTTAGAAGCCACAATTCGGAGGGCAATTGAACTAGGCATCAATCATATTGAGACAGCCAGAGGTTACGGCACTTCAGAAGTGCAACTAGGGCGCATTCTACCATTAGGCGATCGCGATCGCTTAATCGTCCAAACGAAGGTTAATCCCAGCCAAAATCCCAACGAGTTTCGCCAAAAATTTGAACAGTCCTTACGCAATCTTCGCCTAGATTACATCGATTTACTAGGTATCCACGGCATTAACGATGCTGAAACCCTACATCAGACCATTCGTCCTGGTGGATGTTTGGAACTAGCACGGCAGTGGCAAGCTCAAGGTAAGGTAAGATTTATCGGCTTTTCTACCCACGGCGCAACTGAAATTATTACACAGGCGATCGCCACAAACGAATTCGACTACGTTAATCTCCACTGGTACTATATCAACCAAGTCAACTGGGAGGCAGTTGCAGCCGCCAATCGTCACGATATGGGTGTATTTATTATTAGCCCCTCCGACAAGGGGGGAATGCTTTACAAGCCACCCCAAAAGTTAGTAGAACTCTGTTCTCCCCTCAGTCCAATGGTGTTCAACGACTTATTTTGTCTGAGTCATTCTCAGGTGCATACTCTCAGTTTAGGGGCTGCCAAACCGCAGGATTTTGACGAACACCTCAAGACTTTAGAGTATCTAGACCGGGCAGATGAGATTTTACCACCGATTTTGGCGCGATTAGAGCAAGCAGCTTGCGATAGCTTAGGGGAAGATTGGGTAAAAACTTGGCAGATAGGTTTACCCAGATATGACGAAACGCCAGGTAACGTCAATATTTCGACGATCCTATGGTTGAGAAACTTAGCGATCGCTTACGACCTCACAGAATATGCCAAAATGCGGTATAATCTCCTCGGCAATGGTGGTCATTGGTTTCCTGGCAATCAAGCCAAGCAGATCGAGCAGTTAGATTTGCGATCGTGCATTGCTAACAGCCCCCACGCCGATAAAATTCCTGCTATCCTCGCCGAAGCACACAAACTATTAAGCGGCGCAGAAGTCAAGCGTCTGTCGCAAGATTAGGAGTGATGGAATTGTAGGGGCGGGTTTCACCCAGCAGACTTTACGACTTACAGACATTTCAGCTAAACTCGCCCGTACAAGAGTTAGCGAAATAATATAGGCACAATGACCTTAAACCTGAGAATATGAAAACTGTTGCAGCAAAAATTTATTGTTCAGACGTTAAAAACTAAGGTAATTCCAACCACCAATTACCAATTACCAACTACCAATTCCCAGAAAATTGCTGTAACAAATTTGACTAGCTCAGCAAAGGTAAGTACTTATGTCTATCAAGCGTCGTAATTTCTTGTTTTTAGTAGGAGGAACTGCTGGTGCTTATGCTATAGAAACTTATACTTCGCACAATTTAGCTTGGGCGCAGACTCCAAGTGCTAGTGGAGATTTTAAATTACCACCTTTGCCCTACGACTACAAAGCATTAGAACCGCATATAGACGCGCAGACAATGCGAATCCACCATGACAGACATCACGCAACATATGTAAAAAATTTAAATGCAGCGATCGCAAAATATCCCAAACTAAAAGGTCAAACTGCCGAACAACTTATCCAAAAACTTGACAGCCTACCACAAGATATTCGCATGACAATCCGCAACAATGGCGGCGGTCACGTCAATCATAGTATGTTTTGGGAAATTATGAGTCCCAAAGGTGGCGGAGAACCAACGGGAGAAATTGCCTCTGTTATCAAGAAAAACTTTGGTAGCTTTGCCAACTTTCAACAGCAATTTAATCAAGCGGGAGAAAAACAGTTTGGTAGCGGTTGGGCTTGGTTGGTTCGCACTCCTGACGGTAAATTTCAAGTTACCAGTACTGCAAATCAAGATAGCCCCCTAATGGAAGGTAACTATCCAATTATGGGAAATGATGTGTGGGAACATGCCTACTATCTCAAGTATCGCAATCGCCGCGCCGAATATCTCAAGGCTTGGTGGAATGTCGTCAACTGGCAAGAAATTAATCAGCGCTTAGCACTGGCAGCGAAAGCGGCATAATTAGCAGTAGCAGAAGGAGCAGGGGGACAAGGGGGAACTCGCTCTTCCCCACGACCGAAGGGAGTGGGGATTAGGGGGCGAAGGGGGACAAGGGGGACAAGGGAGAAGTTCTAAGCCACTAGCCACCAGACACTAGCCACTAACCGTTCCCGACTCCCCATTCTGACGCGGAACCCTAAAAATAGTTTTGCGTCATTGAGGGGTGGTAAGATGAACGCAGAAATTTGCTGTTGATGCAAATACTCAACTCAGTGCGATGTGGATATCTATCGTACTCGCGATCGCCAACTACTCATCTAAGATGTCTAGCTTAGGATTCGGACTAAAATGACATTGCTCGATAGCGATCTCCATCGTTCTCCATCTGCGATCGTGCTAATTCCAGTGTTTAATGATTGGGAGGCACTGGAAAGGTTGCTCTGGAGTTTGGATGAAACTTTTCTAGACCGAGATATTCGCGTAGATATCTTGATTGTAGACGATGCTTCGATCGCTCCAGCCCCCACGGAACTGAAATTTTTTAGTTTTAAAGCCATCGAGAGAGTCAATATTTTAGAACTAAAAAGAAACTTAGGGCATCAACGAGCGATCGCGATTGGTTTAGCTTACATCGCAGCAAACTTAAATTGTAAAGTCGTTGTCGTTATGGATGGAGATGGCGAAGACAATCCGCAAGATGTTCCTAGACTAATTAATTGCTGCCAAGCAGAAAGCAATGCCAAAGTTATTTTCGCTAAAAGAACTAAGCGATCGGAAACATATCTTTTCAAAGCTTTTTATCTAGTTTATAAACTCGTCTACAAACTCTTAACCGGACATCACATTCAAGTAGGAAACTTCAGCGTAATTCCATATCAACTTTTGTCTAGAATTGTGGTCATCTCCGAGATTTGGAATCACTATGCCGCTGGAATTATGCGGGCGAGAATACCATATACTGAAATTGCTACCAAGCGCAGCAACCGTTTGTTCGGACGCTCTAAAATGAACTTTGTTTCCTTGGTAACTCACGGAATCAGTTCGATTTCTGTCTATGCAGATATAGTAGGTACGAGACTGATTATTTCTGTGTCGGTCGTTGTCTTATTAATTCTAATATCTCTAGGTGGAATTGTATCTATTAAACTCTTCACCAGTTTAGCAATTCCTGGTTGGACATCGATCGCAGTTGGAATTCTTTGCTCGATTCTCATGCAAGCAGTCATGTTGTCGATTGTTTTTGCATTAATGATTTTAAATACTAGGAATAGTTATGGATTTATGCTTGGTCAAGACTATTATTACTTTGTTTCTAAGTTGAAAGAAGTATTTTCTAGAGAAGTTTTGTCTAAATAAGTCGATGCAAGATTACTCCTATATTGGCGCGGAATTAGAATTATTTTCTCAAGCTTATAACTGGAAAAACTATTATGGAAATCTAGTTCAAAAATACTTACAAGGTAGAGTATTGGAAGTAGGTGCAGGGATAGGCGCAACCACTGAATTTCTCTGCAAGGGTCATCAAAAAGAGTGGCTTTGCTTAGAACCAGACCCAATTCTAACGGAAAAGATCGATTTAAAAATTTCTGTTGGCAGAGTGCCAGCGTGTTGTAAATCGAGAGTGGGAACCTCAGCAGATTTAGCTTCAAACGATCGCTTTGATACCATTATTTACATGGATGTTTTGGAGCATATAGAAGACGATCGCACAGAAGTGAAGACCGTGACGCAGCATTTATCAGATGGCGGTTACTTAGTCGTACTAGCTCCCGCACATCAGTGGCTATTCACGCCATTCGATCGAGCTATAGGACACTATCGACGCTATAACAAGCAAAGTTTAGCATCCACGATCCCCAGAAGCCTGAATTGTATTCAGCTGATTTATCTCGACTCCATCGGATTACTTGCCTCATTAGGCAACCGTTTCGTGTTGAAAAGTAAAACGCCGACAAAACAGCAGATACAGCTTTGGGATAAAGTCATGATACCTTTATCTAGAAACATCGATCCAATTTTGCAATATTCTTTAGGTAAATCTGTTTTAGGAATATGGCAAAAACAGAGCTGATAGACTACGAGTCTGAGGCTACACAAACTAAGTCTGTTCGAGACAACTATTCCAGCTTGCGAAGGTAGGCTTTGTTTGCGTAGCTGCGATTCCCAATCGCTGAGGTATTTTGACTGGTAGCAAAGGGTTGAAAATGAATAGCTTCAAAGTAAAAAATAAAACGATGCCAAAGGCGATTCACTTCGCGATCGTCGCAACTCAAATTGTAACTCTTATTTGCCTTTGTCTAGCATTTAGCGTTCTAGTTATTAAAGATTTTTACCACCCGCTAACCGGATTTACTGGTCCAGGACTTCCAGGCTATCCAGATTCAACTGTCAATAAAGAATATGTAGACCTGTGGGAATATACAGGTTTTTATTTTGCCAAAAACTTTAATTTTTTCCCGTACCTCACCTAAATTTAACTAATAATCAAGCTTTCTATCCCTATGGAACCAATAGCGTGTTTCAGCCTTGGGGAATTGAGAAAGATCTATTTTACGCTGGACTTTATTCTCTATTTCAAACTGGTCCTTGGTTGCAGTTTTATTATTTGCTTTCAATCGCAGTTACGGTAGTTTTTACTTTTTTCCTACTCCGAAAAGACTACGGCTTATATCGCGCTGCTGGTGCTGGCTTTATTGCTGCTTTTTTTAACTTTTACGCGATCGCAAAATATCCTCAGCACGTCGGTTACGCAATCTTACACTGGACAATTCTCAGTTTTTTTGCTGACTTTCTCATCGTCAAACGAGTGGTGATGAGGCAACACGTATCTCTACGATTGATTCTACTTAGGGTGTGTTTGCTCGTCTTATCTCTCGGTCAAGATTTGGGATATGTTGCTGGTTATGCATTAACATCTTTTACGGTTTCTATACTTTATATTATTGCCCTCAATATTCAGAGATATTTAATTAAAAAAGAAGTCAAAATCAAAAAAATCCTGCGGTTGCAACTTTTAAGTTACAAAAGAGACTTCTTTACTCATCCCAAAACGAGTTTAATCTTATTAGCTATAACTGCGATCGCCAGTTATATATATTTACCTTTGGTTTTGCAAATTGGCAAAGCGGCTAAAAGTTTAAGCGATACGGGAGATTTTTATGGTGCTTGGTGGACGAATCCAGCGCGACTAATAATACCATTTTTTCCTTTTCTCAACCCAGGACAGAATTATGCCAACTTCTTTTTAGACTCAACAGAAGCTTTTTTTGATGGTAGTCCTGGTTGGTTTTTACTAATAGTAGGAACTGTAGGATTGTGGCAAGCTAGGAAACACATTGGTATCTTTGTCCCCTTACTAATTATTCTCTTACTCTGCCTGCTCTACCATCCCACTTTTCTACCAACTTTAAAAATCTTTCCTTGGTTTAGCTTTAATCGCGTTAGCGGACGTAGCACGCTAGTTTATGCCGTAATTTTTTGCATTTTTGCTTTAGGAATTAATTTAGAACATTGGCGTTCCTTCGGCAAAAAGTTTTTAGCGGTTGCATTAGTTCTACTAGCTTGTACTGAACTTTACACTGCCTATTCGTATAAAGCTTACTACCAACCCGCTTCACTAAATGAGAACTTTTACGCTTACATGAATTATATTAAGGAGCAGCCAGGGGAAGCAGTGTTAGATTTTCCCTTCTGCGTTCATGGCGGAAATGGAATTGGTCCTTGTCCTTATTATGTCTATAACAGCGGCATTTTTACCTTAAGACGATTCCATAAGAAAAAAGTGATGGGACAGTATTTCGGACGCTTACACCCATCTCAAGCAGAACCTTATATTGCAGCAGGCTGGGATAAATTACTCGCACCAGACACGCAAAAGAAAACGTCAATTCCACAAGTAAAATGTTTCCGTTCTGATGAGTGGTCATTTTTTACAGATTTTTATAAACTGAACGATTTTGCTGGAATTAATTTATATACAGATTTACTCACGAAAGACTGTACTCAAGAATTTTACGGTCGTTTTGGCGTGCCAACTATGGTGACAGAAGCACCTACGGGGGGAAGAATAGAATTTATTCCTAAATCTACTAATTGGCGACTTCAAGTTAACTCGGATTTAGGTGCTAGCTTAAAATTCCAACCTTTATTAGATAGCTCTGAAACAAATCTACTGCAAAATAGTGCGCCCTATAGTTTAAATTTAACTGGATTGGAGGGAATTACTAAAGATAAACAGAAGAATAAGTTCCGCTGGGGAATAGGAGAAAAAACAGAACTGACTTTCTATTTATCTGTTCCTCAAGATTTAGTGTTGACATATAGTTTTGACAATCCGATTAGCCCTCAAGATATAATTGTAGAGATTGATGGCATACAGATAGAAAGAATTGCGCCGATTCAAGTTGGCGATCGCGTTCAACGTCAACTGAAGTTTCAAGGAATTGCCGGACAGAATACTATTACATTTAAATATCAAAATCGCAGTTCCTTTTTTGATGTCTTGCAATATGCCATGAAGCATGAAAATTTAGAAATTAAACCGCTGCCACTCGAAGCACAGTATGGTAACTGGAAATCGCAGCGATCGATCCGATTTCGGCAGCTTTCAATTCAACCAGTACAAAAAAACAGGAGTCAGAAGGCATAAAAATTTGAATGAGGTAGATGTATTTGTATGGGCGCACAGCCGTGCGCCCATATAGATGTATTGCATCTATATGGAAATCGCTATATTCGCGTGTTTCTATAGTTTCTAACGATTATGAATTAATTTTACGCAAATAAATACAATGACGCATACCGTGGCTTAAAGGAGTGGTAAAGTTTTCAATTTTTTCAATTTTTCCGCTCAACTTTTTTACAGTATCCTCTAAAGTTGTTTGTTCTTCTTTTGTCCAATTACCTCGATATAAAACAGCTAATCCCTCTGCTTTGAGAAAAGGTAAAGCGTAATTTGCACAAATATCAGCCGCCGCCACAGCTCTAACTAAAGCTATGTCATAACTGTTAGATTGTTGGGGTTGCTTGTTGATATTTTCAGCCCTACCAACTAAAGTTTGAATATTTTGCAGGTTCATTTCAGTCATTAAAGAATTCAGAAAAGCAACTTTTTTCTGCGTAGAATCGAGTAAAGTTACTTCAGCATCAGGTAAAGCGATCGCCACAGGAATTCCAGGAAAACCAGCCCCCGTACCAATATCGATTATCTTATGTAGGGGCGGACATCTGTGCGCCCCTACATAATTTGTTGGCAATAAAGATACAATCCCCCGCAAAGAGTCCCACAGATGCTTTTCCCAAAACTCTTCTGGTGCAGTAATGCGAGTCAAATTTAATTTTTGATTACCAAGAACGATCGCTTCATAAAGCTGCTGAAATTGCGCTTGTTGTGCGATACTAGGCTGCCAATTTAAAGTTTGCTGCCAAATCTCATGCATTTCCGGCAACACAGCAACACTGCGTTCTTTCATAACTTATTCCTCATAATTCTGAATTCCGTAGCTTGCTTCCCCGAAGGGGTATTCCGAATTCCGAATTCTCATGCTATTTGATGCGGTTCGATCGCCAACGGTGCTGTAGGATAAATTTCACCGTGCTGAATTGACCAACAGCGATCGGCGATCGCTAATAAATCTCCTGCATCGTGAGTTACAACTAACAGCGTCCGTTGTTGCTTAAGTTGGGATAATAAATGAACTAGCTGCCTGCGCATCGACCAATCTAAACCAGCCGTAGGCTCGTCTAATAACAGCAGTGCGGGTTTGCGAATTAACTGAACCGACATAGCCAAGCGGCGTTGCTGTCCCCCGCTGAGAACTTGTGGTGGTGTGTGTAGAGGCAAATTCTCCAAACCGACATCTGATAAAGCTTGTTTGACTCGTTCCGAACCTAATTCGGGATGTCCCAAGCGTAATTCTTCTAAAATTGTACCACCGCAGAAATGACGCTCTGGAAACTGAAATACCAATCCTGCTAACTCTTGTAAATTCTCCGGTTGTAATTCTTGCGTTCCCCAACTGACGTTACCCGCAGTTGGCGATACCAACCCCGATAAGATTTCTAATAACGTACTCTTGCCAGAACCACTAGGACCAATAATCAATCCCAACTGCTGGGGTGCTAACTCTAGGTCGATCGATTTTAAAATAGCTGTTGAACTAGCTGGGGGGTGATAAGTCAGATTTTTCAGATAAAGCATCAGTTAAATATACCAACAAACATTAACGGACATTCGGCAGCGCTAAATATACCAAGTATAATTCTGCCTAGATTCTGGCAAACAGATGTCAATACCGAGCGATAGCTGCAACTTCCCTACCGGGGATTCGTCTATTTCAGTTATCAGTTATCAGTTATCAGTAGAAAGCGACTTGTGACTTCTCCCTTGTCCTCCTTGTCCTCCTTGTCTCAGCCCCTAACTCCTATGATCAGGCAAATCTTTAGTGCGATCGCACTTTCAACTACACTCACTCTTTACCTCATTTCTCCGACTCTGGCTCAAGATCCCTTTCGCGCTACGAATCAAAGACCGATTGGCGAAAAAACTGAAGCCGCTTTCAGAGCCATGTTCGAGCAGGGAGATTACATTTCAGCAGATCGCTATCTCAAGGCAATTTCAGGTAACGAGCAGCAAGAGCCTTTAGCGTATGCCATGAGAGCTTCCCTTGCTTACGTCCTCAACGAGGACTACAATTCTTTAGGCAACTATGGCAAAAAGACATTAGACACGGCTCGCCAACTAACATCAACAGACCCGTTGCGCGGTAACTTATACTCAGCAGTCGGTCATTTTTTATTGGGTGCATCTGCTTTGTTTCGAGAAGGGACAGTGAAGGGAACGCCGCAGGCTTTGGCAGAATTAAGGCAAGTCTACGAGTACATGGACAAAGCTGAAGCGATCTCCTCTACAGACCCCGAATTAAACTTGCTGCGGGGATACATGGACTTAATGGTATCTGTCAATCTGCCCTTTTCCAACCCAGAACAAGCAATAGGGCGCTTGCAAAGGTTTGCCGGACCTAAGTATTTATCCGAAAGGGGTGTAGCGGTTGGCTATCGAGATTTGAAAAAATTTCCCCAAGCCATAGAAGCTGTGGATAGAGCGATGAAAGCAAGTAATAGCAACCCAGAGTTGTATTATCTTAAAGGACAAATTCTTTCTACTTATGGCAATCAGCAAAAGAGTGCAGCCATGTTACAGGAATCGGTGAAGAATTTCGATTTAGCGATCGCCAAAAAAGACCAACTCCCACCCGACTTAGTCAAACAAATCGAACGAGAGAGACGCAAGGCAGCTCAACGACTAAGTGTAGTAGCGCAGCAAAAATAGATAATGGTAGTTGGTAGTTGGTAGTTGTTGGCTATTGTCTTTTCACTTACGGCTTACGACTTTCCGATTACCCATTACCCATTACCCATTACCCAATCAAAATGCAAGTTCAATTTCGCGAATTTAATCCCTTTGATGTCTGGTTTTGGATCGAGTTTAGTAACGTACCTGCCCCAATGGAAAAGCAGTATGTTGAGGAGGTGTTTCAGTCCTGGTTTTATTTAGGAAAATTAGGTGGGTTCAATGCCGAAAATTTGCAAGTTCAAGAAGAAGGATTAGATCTCAGCTACATGGAATATGACACGCAGCAGGCTGATGATAGCATGATGGCGCTGATGCACAATATGGGTGAATTTGAGTATCAGGGAACTTGGGCGCGCTGCTGGTTCGATCTAGGTACGAGCGACGCGATCGCGATCGATATTCTGATTAATTCTCTCCGGCAATTGAGTCAAGAATACGTCAGTATCGAACGGCTATATATTGGTGGTGAAAATGAGGATTGGACTGTAGAAGATAATGACGAAGATCGTTCTAGATTTATTTACGATGGGAATTAAAATTTCATATGCATAAACCAGGAGAAATCCGAGTTTTAGCTTTGGGAATTGTCCGTCAGGGCGATCGCGTTTTTATTTCTGAAGGTTACGATCCGGTAAAACAACAAACTTTTTATCGCGCCTTGGGTGGTGGCGTAGAGTTTGGAGAGACAAGTCTTGAAGCTCTACAACGAGAATTTCAAGAGGAACTTCAAGCAGAAATTAAAAACATAAAATACCTCAATTGTCAAGAAAATCTATTTACTTTTAACGGACAACCAGGTCATGAGATTTTATTTGTTTATGAATGCGATTTCGTCGATCCAAAGTTTTATCAAATTGAAGAAATAACCTTTATGGAGAAAAAACGCAAAAAACGCGCTCTTTGGGTAGAATGCGATCGGTTTAGATCGGGAGAATTAAGACTTGTGCCAGAGCAATTTTTCAAGTATCTGTCATAAACTTTTAAGTTTAATTCTCTTTCTGCTTTCGTTTTGTCTAGTAGCTTTCTTTGCCTCTACTCTACTCTTCGAGAAGATCTTCACCCTACGAGAAGCCACTTCGCGTCTTTGCGTGACATAAAAAATAAAACCCGCACTGGCAGGTTTTATCTATAAAAATCCGCTTACAAATAAAGCCAAAAAAGAAACTTAATTTAGCGAAACATACTGCTAACAGAACTATCTTCGTGAATCCGCCAGATAGTTTCTCCTAACAAATTAGCTACGCAAAGCACAGTTAATTGTTGAAAACGCGCTTCTTGAGGAATGGGAATCGTATTCGTGACGATCACCTCTTCAAACAATCCGCTAGACAACCGTTCAACCGCCGGAGGTGAAAACACTGCATGGGTAGCACAAGCATACACCTGACGCGCCCCTTCTTGACGCAGTAACCGCGCTCCTTCCGAGATCGTCCCGCCAGTATCGATCATGTCATCGACTAGCACGGCTGTCTTACCAGCCACATCACCAATCACATTCAATACCTCAGCGACATTATGAGCCTGACGGCGTTTGTCAATAATCGCCAGTGGTGCATCGTCGAGTTTTTTGGCAAATGCCCGCGCCCTTGCCACACCCCCAACATCTGGGGAAACAACCACGATATCAGTTAGCTGCTTACTTGCTAAATAATCAATAATGACTGGAGAGCCATAAACGTGATCGAAGGGAATATCAAAATATCCTTGGATCTGCGCTGAATGTAAATCCATTGCCAGAACCCGGCTAGCTCCCGATTCGGTGATTAAGTTAGCTACTAACTTCGCTGTAATTGATTCCCGTCCTGCCGTTTTGCGGTCTGCTCTAGCATAGCCATAATAAGGCAGTACCGCTGTAATTTGCCTTGCCGATGCTCGCCGACAGGCATCAATCATGATTGCTAATTCCATGAAGTGATCGTTGACGGGATTGCACGTTGGTTGCAATAAATAAACATCGCAACCGCGAATCGATTCTTGAATTTGGATATACAATTCGCCGTCAGCAAATCGCTTGCGAATCATCGGACCCAAATCCATGCCCAGGTAACGAGCAACTTCCTGGGCTAAAGGTACGTTGGCAGAGCCAGAAAATAATCTCAGTCGGTTGTTATCTGCAACTGCGATCGGAGCAGGTTGCAATTTCAAAGTTGCCGATCGTAGCACGGTAATCCTCGAAGCGCGATCGCTTCCATCTTATCATTTGAGAATCAGGTGTTTCCTAGAAAAATGTCTAGAAATTTAATTATTAAGCATATATGAAATTAGTTAAAAATTTAACAATTTTTTAGTCAAATTTAGTGAAATCTTGGGAAGACCGCGATCGCTGTTATGGCGATCGGATTAAACTTACCGCTAAACCTTAAGTAGAACTACTGAAATTCTCTGCACGTAGCTCTGCCCAGCCGAGAAACCTATTTGTATGTGCTATGCGTCAATGTGTTATGTGTCAAAAATGAGATGGTAGTAGCTATAACAGGAGAGAGATCGGCAATCCTTCAACGTGGAAGCAGCAGATATAGTTAATGAAATGGCAAAATCGATGCAGAAAACCTTCGCTTGCTAACCCAAAATCAAATTCCTGCCTTTAGACATCCTGCTTGAGACTATGAATCAACCTCCCCTACAACCTCCGCTTCAGCTTGGTACTGTTCTGCAAAATCGCTATCGTGTCGATCGGGTTCTAGGTCAGGGGGGGTTTGGACGAACCTATTTGGCAGAAGATCTCGGGCGGTTTAACGAGTTGTGTGCTTTAAAAGAATTAATTCCAGCGCAGGCGGATAATTATACCTTAGAAAAGTCCCAGCAACTCTTTCAACGTGAAGCAGCAATTCTCTATCAAATTCAACATCCGCAAGTCCCACAGTTTCGCGCCACTTTTGAAGAAGATCGGCGTTTATTTTTGGTACAGGATTATGTGGCTGGGAAAACCTATAGAACCTTATTAGACGAATATCAGGCTAACGGGCAAACTTTTTCCGAAGCAGAGGTTTTCCATCTACTCAAACAACTACTACCCGTTCTCGCCCACATTCACGCGCGTGGTATTATCCATCGCGATATTTCTCCAGATAATATTATTTTACGGGAAAGCGATGCTAAACCCGTTTTAATTGATTTTGGTGTCGTTAAGGAGCTAGCGACCCGCTTTCAGTCCTCCAATAGTACTCCAGCTCAAGCAACCACAGTAGGTAAACTAGGTTATGCTCCCAGCGAACAAATTCAAACTGGCAGAGCTTATCCCAGCAGCGACCTCTATGCCTTAGCCGTAACCGTAGTCGTACTGCTGACAGGTCGAGAGCCACAGGAATTATTTGACGATCTCACTTTAGTCTGGCACTGGCAGCGATGGGCGACAGTTATGCCTGGATTTGCTCAGATATTAAACCGAATGTTAAGTTACAAGCCAAACGATCGCTACCAAAATGTAGCCGAAGTCGCTAAAGCGCTGCAAGCGATCGAACCCCAAATTGCTCAGTCGCCTGCCGCACCGATTTCAACAGTACAAACTGTGGCTGTTGCTAGCAATCCCGATCTCGTTGCATCCTCTACCAAATCCAATCCAGTTATTACCACCTCTAAAAATCGCTGGAATCAAACTTGGTTAATCGTGCCAGTCTTAATGCTCGTCGCTGTTTTAGCTGGAATTGGCGGTTGGGCGATTATGTCTGCTATGCTCGGTCGCAATGCTCAGCGATCGCAACCCCCCACACCGCAGAATTTTCCTTCGCCAGTCGTTCCCAGCGCCCAACCGACACCCACACCCGATTCTCCTACTCCCTTTGCTACGCCAACACCCTCACTCGACCAATCGCCAGTTATATACAGTCAGGCGCTTAATTTAGTCCCTGGTAGCAGCAGCGACGTTACAGGTAGCCTGAGAGCTAACGTTACGGTTAACTACACGTTTGT
Organism: Chroococcidiopsis thermalis PCC 7203; assembly: GCF_000317125.1. Lineage (GTDB taxonomy): Bacteria > Cyanobacteriota > Cyanobacteriia > Cyanobacteriales > Chroococcidiopsidaceae > Chroococcidiopsis > Chroococcidiopsis thermalis. Next base: position 574,710 of record NC_019695.1, on the reverse strand, counting down.
TGCCGAACGAGGGCAACAACTGAGTGCGGCATTGGCACAAGAAGGGGTGTTACTTACAGTATTAGGTCCAGATAAACAAGCGATCGCCGATGCCAGCCAGGTGACGAGCTATCAAGGTACGCTACCATCAACCGGAATCTACACGGTTCAACTGACTCCCGCGCCTGGTGTTGATGAAAGTCAATACCAACTCAATTTGAGTTTGGCAAGTGCAGTTACACCCTCACCCACACCATCGCTACCTGCCGCATCTCCGGCTAGTCCTACAGTAGAGGTTCCTACGGCTGAAACAGAAACAATTAACTTTGCCGAGGGACAGAGTAGAACGCAGGTGTCAGGGCGTACCAGCAGACAGCAAATTCAGCGCTATTTGGTCAATTTGGAAGAAGGACAGCAGTTATCGGTCATTGTGACGCGAGGAGCAGTAACCTTGGACGTGCGCGATCCCGATGGCAATGTATTGAAGGGAAGAAATGAATTCCATTGGCAAGGGCGAGTCAAGCGTAGCGGACAATATCAGATAGATGTCGTGCCACTGGCTAATAATGAGGTTGAGTTTGGGGTGAATGTGGGCGTGTATAAGTAGGCAAAGTCAAAAGTCAAAAGTTAAAAGTTAAAAGTTCTGAGCCTGGTAACGTAGGAATGTAAAGATGTTACACGAAATGTCTCTACAATCCAAAATCTAAAATCTAAAATCTAAAATGGTAATTCTGATCGCGGGAACTGATACGGAAGTTGGCAAAACAGTTCTGACTACGGCTTTGACCGCCTACGGGCAGAAATATCAACCTCAGCGTGCTGTGGGTATGATGAAGTTGATGCAAGCAGGAGTGGGCGATCGCGAGTTGTATACTAGTCTATTCTCCCTCGACCAATCTCCCCAAGAAATTGCCCCGCTCTATTTTGACGCACCCCTCGCCCCACCTGTAGCCGCTGCGAAAGAAGGGAGAGATATCGATTTAGGTGTTGTTTGGCAAGCCTTACAAAGTCTGCAAGCAAGAAAAGATTGGGTGATTGTTGAGGCGTTAGGCGGTTTGGGTACGCCTGTAACCCAGGAGCTAACTGTTGCCGATTTAGCTGCTTCCTGGCGCTTGCCAACGGTGCTAGTAGTTCCGGTAAAATTAGGGGCGATCGCTCAATCTGTGGCAAATGTTGCTCTAGCAAAGTTATCTCGGATCGATTTGCGCGGCATCGTGCTTAATTGTACCCAGCCGCGTTCTGAGACAGAAATTGCTGAATTGACACCAACTGATTTAATTCAATCTCTGACAAATATTCCTATATTGGGTTGTTTACCTTATTTAGAAGAGCCGAAAGATTTAGATAAATTAGCTCAAATTGCCTCAGATTTGGAGTTAGAAAGATTGATGCCTGTGGTAATGGGTAATTGGTAGTTGGCAATTCGGATTTTACTGCTCAAATCTAGGTAAGAAGTATGAGTGAAGCCATGAATCAAAAGATTCAGAAAGACTTTGACCGAATTGCGTTGCTTGAGCAGCCAATGTGGAATCACAATAGCCACTATCACCGATTTTTGTTAAAACAATTAGCATCGCATTGTGACAATATTCTTGAAATTGGCTGCGGTACTGGTAATTTATCTCGCCTTTTAGCTCAACGTGCTGATAGAGTTACTGCTATCGATCTATCTCCTAAAATGATAGAAATTGCAAAACAGCAATCTCAAGATTACGCAAATATAGATTTTCAGGTAGCTGATATTTTGACATGGGAGTTTCCAGCTAAGCAATTTGATGCAATTGTTTCCATTGCAACCTTTCATCATTTGCCTATAGAAAGATTACTACCCAAGCTGAAGATAGCGTTGACATCTGGTGGAAAGTTAGTTGTTATAGATTTATTAGACAATGAAAGCATACAAGGCATTTTAAACGATTCAATCGCCATTCCGCTAAACTGGATATTTCATGCCTTCAAAAACAGAAACAATAAACCAACAATAGAAGCTAGAACAGTCTGGAAAGAACATCTTCGTACAGATAAATATTTGACGCGATCGCAAGTACAATATATTTATAAAAATTCGCTAACGGGAGCAAATGTTAAAGTACACTTATTTTGGCGTTATTCAATAGTTTGGGAAAAATTATAGCAGTAGGGAAACACTAAACAGATGACAGCAAAACAGTTTAAAATCGTCATTGAAAAACATTCTGACGGATATGTTGCCTATCCTATCGGGATTGTAGGTGCAATTGTTGGACAAGGAGAGACTTATGAAGAAGCTTTAGCAGATGTGAAGTCAGCTATTACTTGTTATATTGAAATTTTTGGCGAGACAATGCTAGACGATGCTCCTGTAGAAATTTTTGTTACTGAGGCAGAGGTTGCTGTTTAATGGCAAAATTCCCAGTAGATGCTCCTAAAAGACGAGTAATTAGAGCTTTTGAATTACTGGGTTTTCGTATAGTTCGCGAACGAGAACATATTGTCATGACGAGAAATAATTCAGATGGAACTCAAACGCCACTTGTGATGCCAAACCAGCCACAAATTAAAAGCGGTACTTTGAGAGCTATCTGTACTCAAATCGGTATTTCCCGCGAAGAGTTTTTGAGGACATACAATCAAAGCTAGGATAGCATTTCAAAGCTAGGATAGCATTTGTTCTATTTTGCTCAAGGTAATTAACAAAGAGATCGCGTTCAAAATGCTGCAACAGAAACTGATAACTGAATAACTGTCAACTATCAACTGATATCTGACAACTGATAACTGATAACTGTCAAATGTGGCTCAACCCCTATATGCACGAACGCTCCCAGTGCTAAGCTAACCAGAGAAGCGATCGCAATCAACCAAAAACTCTGACGACTGCTCCAGCGCGTGGCTTGAACGTCTAACCTAACTAGCATACTCGCAGACAAAACGACAAGGATATGAACGAAAATATGCAGCCAGGTAATGATGACAACGCTAAAAAAAGCGATCGCAACAGCAACTAAAAAAGCCTTGCTATCAGATTTAAAACAACTCGCAAAGCCGTCTCTGACTTTCGACCACGGGGAGGACACAGCAACAGCTAGTAGCACAGTTGCTACAGCAGCGAGTATCCATAATATCCAGTGACTTTCGAGCGCAGATAGCTGCCAACCGATAATACCATAAGTGGCTAGCAGCAAAGCTAGAGAAATCCAGGGAAACTTTTTAATTGCGATCGAATTACGTCTCATTTTAGGGAAAATTACTCAGATATATATTTTCTCACCTAGTTTCCTGCTATGGGCGATCGATCTTTACTGGTATTGTGATGCAAGCGAGCAAATTTTTGGTATGATTTACAAAAATTAATAAGATTTGATTGACAAATAGCAAAGATTACAGTGCAAGAACAAAATCTGTTGTTTCTACATCATCACCTGGCAGTGGCAAAACCACTCGCGCCTATATAGAAGCCTAGTCCAGAAGTGTAGCCCAAAAGTACAGTTAGAGCTATGGGCAACAGTACCTACGATTGCTCCCGATTATGACTGACCAAATTGTGACTTGCCAAATTGTGACTTGCCGAACTGTGTCAGAAAAACCTCTCCCAGCGTCCCGTTGAATTAAGGAATTCTCATGAACCAACTTGTTAGAGCTGAACGCATCTGCTTAATTGGTCATATTGCATCAAAAGCCTTTGGACTAGCAGGATTATTGCTAGTCGTGCCTCATGCTGAAGCGATTTTAAGCGCGATCGCCGCTTCAGGACAAAACGTTTTCCAGTGGAGCGTAGAGCGATCGATGGCAGGGGGTGGAGTGATCGATATCCTGTTTGGATTAATTGCCGTCTCCATTTATGCCTATCGAACGCTAGGAATAAAACTGTGGTTGACGTTTATGCTGCCAGCAGTGTGTATTTCTTTAAGCAGTGAATTACTGGGAACGGGTACGGGCTTTCCCTTTGGAGACTACAGCTACTTGAGTGGCTTGGGTTATAAAATTGCTGGGTTAGTGCCATTTACCATTCCCTTATCTTGGTTCTATATGGGGCTGTCGGCTTACCTGATCGCGCGGGTAGCCCTACAAACAGTAAAACCGATGTGGCTGCGTCATGTGGGAGCTGTGCTGTTAGGCGCAATGCTATTTACCTCATGGGATTTTGCCCTCGAACCAGCCATGAGTCAGACGAGCTTCCCTTTCTGGTATTGGCATCAACCAGGGGCTTTCTTTGGCACGCCGTATCAAAACTATGCTGGTTGGTTCGGTACGAGCGCCCTATTTATGGCAGTCGCTGCCTTTCTGTGGGGCAAAGTGTCGCTGCAACTCAAGCGATCGCAATTGAACATTCCTTTGGTGGTATACCTTAGTAATGTTGCCTTCGCAGCAGGGATTAGCTTAGCAGGGGGATACTGGCTACCTGTGTCCTTAAGCATCATTTTTGGAGTCATACCCGCCCTACTACTATGGTGGATGGCGCAACCAAATGTAACAAAACCTGCAATGGAAGAGACCCACGGTATGAGTGTCGCTCCTGTAGAAGTGGCACTGAAGTAGAAACAACTGGCTACTAGCTAAATATTTATCGTGAATAGCTATTCGCTGGACAATCTGGAGAGCAATTTATCCTGTGGCTGACTGGTCGAACTTAATCAACGGAATATTTCTCGGTCTGTTGCTGCTGCAAGTGCCAGCAGCGGCAATTTTACTATCACGCCTGCTGAAAGGTCCCAGTCGCCATCCTCCCCTGATCCCCCGCACTCCTACACCAGATATGCTCGGTAGCGTCAGTGTAGTCGTGCCGACGCTGAATGAAGCGGAACGGATTAATCCCTGTTTGGCAGGATTGAGTCGGCAAAGTTACGAAGTCCGAGAAATTGCGATCGTCGATAGTAACTCTCAGGATGGGACGCGGGAATTAGTTAAAGCCGCCCAACAGCAAGACCCTCGATTTCAGCTGATGACCGATGACCCCCTCCCTCCAAACTGGGTGGGTAGACCTTGGGCGTTACACAACGGTTTTTTGCAGACTTCAGAACAGAGCAAGTGGTTTTTGGGCGTAGATGCAGATACTCAACCGCAACCAGGTTTAGTTGCGAGTTTAGTCCAAACAGCGGAAACTGAGGGTTACGATCTGGTGTCACTCTCGCCTCAGTTCATTCTGAAGTATCCCGGCGAAAGTTGGTTGCAACCAGCATTGTTAATGACGCTGTTATATCGCTTCGATTCTGCTGGTGTGGATGCTCAGGTAGCAGAACGAGTGATGGCGAACGGGCAATGTTTTTTATGTCGTCGTTCTGTGCTGGCAACTGTAGGCGGCTATACGAGTGCGAGAAATTCTTTTTGCGATGATGTTACCTTAGCCAGAAATATTGCTGCTAGCGGCTTCAAGGTAGGGTTTCTCGATGGAGCCAAGGTATTCAAAGTCCGCATGTATGAGGGAGCCAGGGAAACTTGGCAAGAGTGGGGGCGATCGCTCGATCTTAAAGATGCTTCCCCCGCCGCTCAACTCTGGTGCGATCTGTGGCTGCTGTTTTCAGTGCAAGCCCTGCCTTTGCTAGTTCTATCGAGCTATTTCCTACTCCCGATTCCCGACTTCCTAGTACGGGCGCACGGCTATGCACCCCTACCGACTCCCTCCCTCTTATTGGGACTCAATGCTTTCCTACTGGCGATCCGCTTCGCCCTCTTGTTTGCGATCGCCCCTTCCTACGATCGCAGCCAAGCTAAGGGAGGTTGGTTATTTTGGCTGTCTCCCTTAGCCGATCCGCTAGCGGTGTTGAGAATTTTCCTCTCGGCGTTTCGCACTCCTACTCAGTGGCGTGGTCGGAGTTATCATCAGGATTAATTGCATCGGCGCGTTCTAATTCCCAAAGAATTTGGTTGCCTTCTCGTCGCACGCGAGAGACAATCCAGTTGCGCCAACGCCATTCTTCACCTCGGCTGGTGACGGCGCTAGCGTGGACATCCATCAAATCTGCTAGTTCGGAACTGGTAATAAGATAGCCTTTAGTGGCAATTTCATCGGCACTCCGCAGTGTTTCTAATAGATTGCGGAGTTGAGCCACCCTGACTTCGCGGGGTAATTCTTCGTTGCTGATAGAGGAAGGAGTAGACGAATCGATCATAGAAGTGTTTGAGGCAAGGTGGCTATTTGTATTTGACTTGTCAATTATCAGATCGTTGCTGGAAAAATCAGCTACTTCTGATACAGGGGCGAGAAAATTTGGAGCGTCGGTAGCTTTGGAGTTGGAGGCGGATTGCTGCTGCAAATGAGGTGGTTTCCCACTAGCGAAAGCACGGGCGATCGCGTCACAGCGCTCGTTGCCGATGATACCAGCATGACCGCGAACGTGTCGCCACTCTATAGACGGATGATTGAGTCGATCTAGCGTTTCCCACAGGTCTTGGTTGAGGACGGGTTTGCCTTGGGCAGTTTTCCAGCCTTTCTTTTTCCATCCTTTGACCCACTTGGTGACACCGTTGATTAAGTATTCGCTGTCTGTATGGATAGTAACGGCGGATAGATGGCTGGATTCTGCAATGAGCTGAAGGGCTGCGATCGCCGCTTGCATTTCCATCCGGTTGTTAGTCGTTTGAGCGGCACTACCACCGATTTCGTGCAGTGAACCATCAGTAAAATAGACAACAGCAGCCCAGCCACCGGGACCGGGATTGCCCGTACAGGCTCCATCTGTATAGATGCTTTGGATGTTAGCAGATATCGGCATGGATGAGAGAGCAAACCATGAAAATGCAAAGGAAAGCGACTTATTACGTTAGCACAATAAAATTATCTGTGTAGTAACGCTCGGCGAGTCAAACTAGGTAAGGGTAGGATACTGATGATGATTCTATGAGCGTAGGGCAATAGATTTTCTTAATTTCTGTGTGAGGGCGATCGCATTTTTTGGAGTTGTTAAATGGGGAAAAGTCCTCATAAGAGAGAATAAAAAATAACGATTTTTATCCTAAATCAACCGTGTCTTCCCTCATTATTAGAACATTTTTGACTTTATTTGTCGTCATCGACCCCATCGGCTTAGCACCGATTTTCGTCACATTAGCCGGAAATCGTGCTTCTCACGAGCAAATTAAGATCGCCCGAAAAGCAGTTTTAGTCGCTGGCGGAATTGTATTAGCTTTTGCTTTAGTAGGTTCTCTATTACTGAGTTACTTACACATCAGTATTGAAGCTTTTCAGGTTGCAGCTGGGGTATTACTATTTAAAATTGCGGTAGACATGGTATTTGCGCAACGGGAACGGGAAACAGAAGCAGAAGAAAAAGAGGCACAGCTCAGACAAGATATCAGCGTTTTTCCCCTAGCAATTCCGCTCATTGCTGGTCCCGGTACTTTGGCTAGCGTACTGATTTTGGTGAATGAGGCTAGCTCCTATACTCTCGGTTTAGTTATTGTATTAGCGATCGCCGCAGTTGTACTGTTAACTGCCTATATTTTTCTCTGTCTGTCGCCCCGTTTAGCACGAATTTTGGGACAAACGGGAGTGAATGTCATCACGCGGGTTTTGGGAGTCTTACTAGCAGCTTTAGCCGTACAGTATATTGCCAATGGGATTACTGTTTTGCTCAGAAGTGCTTTGAATAATTCTTAAATTAGTAAGTATTGAGTAGGGGCGCACAGCCGTGCGCCCGTGCAGTAGTAGGTAGCATCGAATCTATCTTATGGGCGATGATTTATTAGAGACCATCGCTATCATGTAGACGGAGCAAAATAATGTTACGTTTTGCGATCGGCGATCGCGAGCTTGTATTTTACGCCACCAATTGTTAGCTAGAAATGCGGAGCAGAAGCTATTTATGATACTAGAACAACACATAAAATTAGAAGAGCTGATTTCTAGCTCAGAATCACCAGTTTTAGCTGTATTTTCTGCTCCTGGCTGCGGTCCCTCTCGATTGCTAGATGCTGTTTTAGCAGATGCAATCTCTCATTTGCCGCAAAAGCCACAAATTGTCAGAATTGACAGCGAACAAAATTCAGCTTTGTCCGATCGATATCAAGTTCATGCATTGCCTACGCTATTAATTTTTAAAAACGGGCAGTTAATAGGAAGAATTGAAGAAGAGAGGATAGAAGATTTACTGCCAGCAGCGCATCTACTGCAACGTTTACAGGCAATATTATGAGTAGAGGCACAAAACATGCCTCTACTTAATACGGTAAGCTTTTAGGAACACTATGCTCCAGTCCAAGTCACTGGAGGTAAAGGTAATTGTTCGTCCATCTGAGCTGACTGAGAAACTTGTTGCATACTTGCCGAGAGCCAAACAAACAACTCTTTAAAGTTTAGCCCTTTAAGTTTGAGGGGATCGCGCACGGAAATTTGACTGAGGCGACTCAGATCCGCCGCTTCTACACCAACAGCAAAGAAGGCTACGTGCTTGTTTGCTTCATCATCTCTAATCCTTTGGGTGGCTTGCTCGATCAATTCCTCGGCTTCTCCTTGAGGTTCGCCATCGGTGATCAAAAATAGCCACGGACGATAGTAGGAAACTCCATGTTCGCGGTACAATGCTTTGCGAATCTGAAGCATATCCAATCCCCGCAAAATTGCTTCACCCATGTGTGTTAAGCCTTTCGCTTTCAGTACGGGTGGTTGAAAATCGTCAGCCGTGACAAAATCTTGAACAATTTCAACATCGCTATTAAACGTGACGATCGCCACTTCGACTCGCTTTTTTGCTAAGCTATCGCGATCGAGTTCTTGTTGAAAAGTTCGTAAGCCTTCATTTAAAGCATCCAGTGGTTCCCCTTTCATAGAACCAGAAGTATCGAGCAGCAAAATGCACGGACAACGGGGTTCTGGATTTTCGGCAAACTCAACCGCATCTTCTAGAATCGATGGTGTTGTACTATCGCCAGCGGATTTGGACAGTAGCGATCGCGGATTCCAAACTTTCATGAAGCACCTCCAACTTTTTTTGCCTACAAAACTACGTTCGGAAGATAATCTGTGTATTATTTCGTGCTACGGTGACACGAACTGAAAAGCGATCGCTTCATACAATTCATACAACAAAAGGGTTTGCTAATGCATTCTAAACAAACGACCGCCCGATATTGAGTATATTTTATGACTCAATTAAGCTTAATAAATTGCTATTGAAGACTTCAAGCCAAAGAGTAGCGATTTCGGAAACAAAGCTAAATTGATTTGGTTGCTGAAGCATGGGTAAGAAGTAAGATGTATGTTTCCACCATCGTTTCAAAAGAGTCTGTCTTAACTGCTACAAAAGTCTAAAGCCTGCAAACAAAATACTGTGCTTGCAGGCTTGAATCGAGTGAATTCAGTGATTTTTAAGGCTGATGGAGTGAAAGACAACTCAATTGCCTTAAGATCTAAATGCATTAGCGTTCGCGTAGCTTGCTTCTCCGAAGGAGTAGTGTAGCGCAGCGTTTAGCGCAAACGTTGTTATCGCGCTATTTCTCTAGTTCACCCAAAAACCCTTGCCATTTTTGCGCTAATTCTTGCCGCGTGGAAGGTTTGAGCAAGTAGCGGCTGACAAACCAAGCTGAGTAGCCAATCCCAATCAGCTGAAAAGTCGGCTCCAACAGAGGAACATCATTCAACGCATCCATAACAGCCAGTACAACGCGCAGAGAGACAATTGCACCTACAATGATCAGAATGCTGATAATTGCCTGTCTGTATCTATTAAAGAAATCTTTTAAGATCCCAAACATGTTGGATAAAAATGTCAAGACTTGGGATACGATCCACTCGCCTTTCTTAATAGATTGGGTAGTAGGTGAAAACTGAGATTCTGATGACACAGTGCTTAATGCAGTTGATTCCTCTGGGGAAGTGGGATTTGAATTTTCGATTTGCTGCATTTGGGCTTCCATAGTTAAATTTTGTGAATGTAGCTTGAAAAAATTGCGGCTTATCAGTCGTCAGACACCTTCAATATTATCCCATTCAGTCTAGCAGTCATCTATCGATTGAGTTACGACCAAATACTAACTTGAAAGCAATGCTAGCTCGACTACAAAATCATTTTGAATTCAAGCGTTACATCTCATCAAAATTTAAGATTCTATTTTCAGTTATCAGGAGTCGTACGGACGGGTTTTGACCGAAAATTTTTGGCTAAGGCTTTCCATCTATATTGCGCGCACCCGCCCGTACAGGAGTCAGAAGTCAGGAGTTAAGAGTTGTTTAATCTCCTCTGCACCGCTGCACCTCTGCAATACTGCTTCCTTGTCTCCCCCCCTCTCCCTTGTCTCCCTTGTCTCCCCCCTCTCCCTTGTCTCCCTTGTCTCCCTTGTCTCCCCCCTCTCCCTTGTCTCCCTTGTCTTCTTTATCCCCACACCCTAATTTATCGCGCACCACGTACCACTAAAAAATAACTACCAAATGTAACGGAATGCAAAGTATAATGAGACCGAGTAAATGCTGAACTTAAGGGCAATAACAGTTGATGCGAGTAGCGATCGCTGGGGCAGGACTCGCAGGGCTTTCCTGCGCTAAATATCTGACTGATGTGGGTTATACCCCCATCGTCCTAGAAAGCAGAGATGTACTAGGTGGATTAGTCGCAGCATGGCAAGACGCAGATGGCGACTGGTATGAAACGGGGCTGCACGTCTTTTTTGGGGCATATCCCAACATGTTGCAGCTGTTGAAAGAATTGGGGATTGAAGATCGCTTGCAGTGGAAAAAACACACGATGATCTTCAATCAGCCGGAAAAGCCAGGGACATACAGTCGCTTTGATTTTCCTAACTTGCCAGCACCCTTCAATGGAATCGCCGCAATTTTGCGGAATAACGACATGCTAACCTGGGGGGAAAAAATTCAACTGGCTAAGGGACTAGTCCCAGCGATGCTGCGGGGACAAAAGTATGTCGAGCAAACTGATAAGTATACCTTCTCTGAGTGGTTGAAGCTGCAAGGCGTGAGCGAAGAGGTGCAACAAGACATCTTTATTGCTGCTTCTAAGTCACTCAATTTCATCAATCCTGACGAAATCTCAGCTACGGTGCTTCTAACAGCGCTCAGCCGCTTTTTGCAGCAAAAAGATGGCTCGAAAATGGCATTTTTAGACGGTTCTCCGCCAGAGCGCCTGTGTCAACCGATGGTAGATTACATTACTCAACGCGGTGGCGAAGTGCGGTTGAATGCGCCTCTTAAGGAAATCTTACTGAACCCCGATGGTACAGTAAAAGGATTTGCTATCAGAGGCTTGAACGGGGCAGCCGACTACGTAGAAACGGCAGATTTATACGTCAGTGCCACATCCGTAGACGTGCTGAAAAAATTGATTCCAACTCCTTGGAAACAATTAGAGTATTTCCAGCAGTTAAATGGGTTAGAAGGCGTACCCGTGATTAACATCCAGTTGTGGTTCGATCGCAAATTGACAGATATAGATCAGCTATTATTTTCGCGATCGCCACTGTTAAGCGTATATGCCGACATGAGCAATACTTGTCGCGAATATGCCGATCCCGACCGCTCGATGCTGGAATTAGTCTTGGCTCCGGCTCAAGATTGGATTCATAAATCCGATGAAGAGATTTTACAGGTAACCCTAACAGAGCTAGAAAAACTGTTTCCGCAACACTTTGGCAGCGACAATCCTGCTGGGTTGCGAAAATATCATGTCGTAAAAACACCTCGCTCCGTGTATACAGCAACACCAGGACGACAACAATATCGTCCCAGTCAGGCATCGCCAATTAGCAATTTTTACTTATCTGGTAGTTACACCATGCAACCTTATCTAGGTAGTATGGAAGGTGCTGTACTTTCTGGTAAGCTGACAGCGCAGGCAATTGCTAGAGCTGCTAGCGAAGTGAATTCCCAAACCAGTACGCCCACGCTCAATACTCAGCCTGCAACAAATGCTGCAACTGCCTGATTCCCCCTCGTGCATGAAAAAGCTCGCCTCTGTGGAGGATTCCTACGAACTGTGTCGCCAAATCACGGCAAAGTATGCCAAGACATTCTATCCTGGCACGCTACTGATGAAAGAGGCAAAGCGCCGACGAGCTATGTGGGCAATTTATGCCTGGTGTCGCCGCACTGATGAATTAGTTGATGGTCCGGCTGCTGCCATTACCACCTTAGAAACTTTAGATCGGTGGGAGCAGCATCTAGAATCGGTGTTTGCGGGTCATCCCTTGGAAGACTACGATGTGGCGTTGGTCGATGCTTTGCAGAACTTCCCACTAGAGATTCAGCCGTTTCGAGATATGATTGCCGGACAGCGCATGGATCTGTGCTGGAGCCGCTATAAAACTTTTGAAGAGTTGCATCTGTACTGTTATCGCGTTGCTGGAACGGTGGGTTTGATGTCTACAGCAGTCATGGGTGTAGATACCACAAGAGACACGGCAGCTTGGAATCAGGACAAAGAACCGTATATTCCCACAGATGAAGCGATCGCCTTGGGGATTGCTAGTCAACTGACTAATATTCTGCGAGATGTCGGGGAAGATGCAAGACGAGGCAGAATTTACATTCCCTTAGAGGATTTAGCCAAATTTAACTACACTGAGCAAGATTTATTTAACGGAGTGGTGGACGATCGCTGGCGAGAACTCGTGCGCTTTCAAATCCGTAGGACACGCGAGGTTTATGCTAAGGCAGAAAAGGGAATCAGCTATCTAGCTCCTAGCGCCCGTTTGCCTGTATGGTCAGCCTTGATACTTTACAGTCAGATTTTGGATCGAATCGAACGCAACCAATACGACGTGTTTCGGCAAAGGGCGTATGTTCCTAATTTGCAAAAGCTCTGTTCCCTACCAACAGCCTTGCTACGGGCGCAAGTGCTTTAACTAGGGAATAGGAAGTAGGGAAAGAAAAGACAAGGAAGACAAGGGGGACAAGGAAGACAAGGGGGACGAGGGAGCAATTCTTCTAGTCACTAGCCACCAACCACTAGTCACTGATAACTGTAAATCTTAACCAGAGATAGGGATAAAACCTCCCTACGGCGTGGTAGATTTTTGGCTGTTGCCTGCTGTTACCATTCGATAATCTATGCCGACTTTTCCCAGAGCCGCTGGAATTTTGCTGCATCCGACTTCCCTACCTGGTCGCTTTGGTATTGGCGACCTCGGTTTAGCTGCTTACCGTTTGATTGATTTTTTAAGCAATAGTTACCAGCAACTCTGGCAGGTTCTACCCTTGGGACCTACAGGCTACGGTAATTCTCCTTATATGTGCTATTCGGCAATGGCAGGAAATCCGTTGTTAATTAGCCCAGAACAATTACAAGAAAATGGGTTGCTCAGTCAAGAAGATTTTGCCAATTTACCTGAGTTCGAGGGCGATCGCGTAGAATACGATCGCGCGATTGAAATTAAAATTCCTTTATTGCGTAAAGCCTGCGAGAATTTTCGCAATAACGCCTCAGAGTTACAGCAGCAAGAATTTGCTGGTTTTTGTAGAGCCAAAGGCTATTGGCTAGATGACTACGCCCTATTTATGGCGCTCAAAGATGCCTTAGAGGATAAGAGTTGGTACGACTGGGAACCAGAAATCGCCCGCCGTCAACCGGAAGCAATGGAAAAATGGCGACAGCAGTTAGATGGCGAAATTTTTTATCAAAAATTCATCCAGTTTGAATTCTTCCAGCAGTGGTCAAAACTGAAGCGCTATGCCAACATGCACGGCATTCAAATTATTGGCGATATCCCCATCTACGTAGCGCATGACAGTGCTGATGTCTGGGCAAACCCCGAAATCTTCTGTCTGGATGAGGAAACGGGTGCGGCGGCTTTGATGGCGGGAGTTCCGCCCGATTACTTTAGCGCCACGGGACAATTGTGGGGCAACCCCGTCTATAACTGGGAGGCATTGCAGCAACAACACTTCAAATGGTGGGTACAGCGATTTGAGGCGATGTTAGATTATGTCGATATCATTCGCATCGACCACTTTAGAGGTTTTGAGTCGTACTGGGCAGTTAAAGAAGGCGAAACTACCGCAATTAACGGGACTTGGATTGAAGCGCCAGGGGTAGAGTTATTTGAAGCGATCGCCCAGCAGTTGGGTAAGTTACCCGTATTAGCTGAAGACTTGGGAATTATTACTCCAGAGGTGGAAGCATTACGCGATCGGTTTGAATTTCCAGGCATGAAGATTTTACAATTTGCCTATGGTTCCGATGCTGCAAATCCTTACTTACCTTTCAATTACCCCCGCAACTGCGTCGTCTACACCGGAACCCACGATAACGATACGAGCGTAGGTTGGTTTAACACCGCTTCTGACTACGAAAAACAGAGACTTTTACTTTACATGGGTTGTATTAGTCCTGACGGTATCCATTGGGACTTAATTCGGCTAGCCTTTAGTACTACGGCAAATCAAGCCATCATTCCCTTACAGGATATTTTAGGCTTGGGAAGCGAAGCGAGAATGAACGTTCCCAGTCAAGCCGAGGGGAACTGGGCTTGGCGCTATCAACCCGATGTGTTAACGCAAGAATTAAGCGATCGCCTGAAGTTATATACCGAACTGTACGGACGCGCCCCGCAGGTAACTCATGGGGGATGAGGGGACAAGGGAGGCAAGGAAGACAAGGGAGACAAGGGGGACAAGGGGGAACTCGCTCTTCCCCACTCCCTTCGGTCGTGGGGATTAGGGGGCGAAGGGGGACAAGGAAGCAGGTGAGCAGGTGGGCAATTACTGATTACCAATCACCACTTTTCACTGATAACTGACAACTGATAACTGATAATTGAAATGTTTCCCTCTTTTCTCCCATCTCAAGTGCAGTTGTTGCAACAGCCTGAGTCAATTGCTTTAGCGCAAAAGATCGAACGTCACGCGATCGCAACTCCTATATATTCTCAGGCGATCGTGACGAGTTTTGTCCGTCAAGGTGAGGGGAATATACCGATCCTATTGCTACATGGTTTTGATAGTTCGGTATTGGAGTTTCGCCGTCTCATTCCACTTTTAGCAGCACAGCATGAAACTTGGGCAGTCGATCTGTTAGGCTTTGGTTTTAGCGATCGCCCACGGGGAATCCACTACAATCCAGAAACAATTAAAACTCATCTTTATTACTTTTGGAAAATACTGATTGACAAACCAGTTATTTTAGTAGGTGCTTCGATGGGTGGGGCGACGGCGATCGACTTTACCCTCACTTATCCCCAAGCTGTAAAACATTTGGTATTAATTAATAGTGTCGGTTTTAGTGGCGATTTTCCCTTGGGTCAGTTTTTGTTTTTTCCGCTCGATTATTTAGCTGTAGAATTTTGGCGACAGCGAAAAATACAAGCATTGAATTTGGGTACTAGTTTGGGAAATTTAACTCCATTTGAAATAGACGCGATCCGTTGTGCTTTATTACATACAGAAATGCCTAGATGGTCGGAAGCGATGGTAAGTTTTACGAAAAGCGGCGGTTATGGAGAAATAGTCAACAAAATTGCCAAAGTCGATAAGCCAACTACAATTTTGTGGGGAGATAGAGACGAGACTTTAGGTGTGGCTGATGCGATGAAATTTAAACAGGCGATCGCGCATTCTCAATTAATTTGGTTAAAAAATTGCGGTCACGTTCCTCAAATAGAACAACCGGAAATTATTGCTAATTATATTGGATGTGTTTGAACCACAATATTATCGTCAGGGCGGGTTTTTCAAAAATCTCTATATTTAGGATAAATCGTCTCGATAAACCCGCCCCTACAATCTAACATCGCTAGAATAGGCTTATGACTCAAGCTGCATCCGATCCTACTCCTGCTAACAGTACCGCACCACAGCGCCCCACGTTTATTTTAGTAGACGGGCATTCTTTAGCTTTCCGTTCTTATTTCGCCTTTGCCAAGGGACGAGATGGCGGACTGCGGACGAAAACGGGGATTCCAACGAGTGTTTGTTTTGGTTTCTTGAAGTCATTGCTGGAGGTGATGGCTACTCAAAAGCCAGAAGCAATGGCGATCGCCTTCGATCTGGGTTTACCGACATTTCGCCACGAAGCCGACGACACCTACAAAGCAGATCGTCCCGGGACACCGGAAGATTTCGTCCCCGATTTGAAGAATTTGCACGAATTACTTGCAGGACTTGCTGTTGAGGTCTTGACCGCACCCGGGTTTGAAGCGGATGATATTTTGGGGACTCTAGCGTTACGAGCGAGTGAAGCCGGATATCAGGTAAAGATTTTGACAGGCGATCGCGATTTATTTCAACTTGTCGATCCCGAAAAAGCAATTAGCGTCTTATATCTCAGTACGGCTTTTATTCAGCGCAACAACACTGGTACGGCTGAATTTAGTGTAGAACAAGTACGAGAGAAAATGGGTGTTTCACCATCACAAGTTGTTGATTTTAAAGCTTTGTGTGGCGACCCATCTGATAATATTCCAGGTGTGAGGGGAATCGGGGAAAAAACTGCGATACAACTCCTCAGTACTTATGACAATTTAGATAATGTATATGCTTCGATTGACCAAATTAAAGGTGCTACTAAAAAGAAGTTAGAAGAAGGTAAAGAAGCAGCTTATCACTCTCGCCACTTGGCACAAATTGTTTTAAATGTTCCGCTAGAAGTTGAATTAGAAAACTGTAAACTTAGAGGATTCGATCGCACCATCCTCGAACCAATTTTAGAAAAGTTAGAATTTAGAACTTTCTTAGGAAAAGTCAATCAGTTACAGCAGCAATTTGGCGGCGAGTTTGAAGACAAGGGAGACAAAGAGGACAAGGGAGACAAAGAGGACAAGGGAGACAAGGAGGACGATTACCAATTACCAATTACCAATTACCAATCGGATGACGATTTATGGTTTTTCAGTGCAGAAGATACGGAGGTGGCGCAGCAACAATCGCAGTCGCCAATTCAACCCCAAATTATCGATACTGCGGCTAAATTGACGGAATTAGTTAAGAGGTTGCAAAAATATACTGATGCAACTCATCCTGTGGCTTGGGATACGGAAACGACAGATTTAGAACCACGGGATGCAGAATTAGTTGGAATTGGCTGCTGTTGGGGAAATGCCTTAGATGACATGGCGTATATTCCAGTCGGTCATCAAGATGGTAATAATTTAGATAAGGCAACAGTTTTAGAACAACTACGTCCGATTTTAGAGAGCGATCGCTATCCAAAAGCGTTACAAAATGCTAAGTTCGATCGCTTAGTTCTACGCTGTCAAGGAATTAAACTAGCTGGAGTTGTTTTCGATCCGTTATTAGCAAGTTATGTCTTGAATCCAGATTCAGATGTGACTCGCAATTTAGGCGTACTTGCCGATCGCTATTTAAAATTAGATACTGTTAGTTATTCAGAATTAGTTCCCAAAGGTCAGACTATTGCCGATATTGATATTTCTAGTGTCGCCGATTACTGCGGCATGGATGTTTATGTCACGTATCAATTAGTGGCGAAATTACGAGCAGAACTCGATAAAATTCCGATTATGCACAAGCTGTTACTGGAGGTAGAACAACCTCTAGAACCAGTTTTAGCAGAAATGGAATATACGGGAATTAGAATTGATAGCAATTATCTGCATGAATTTTCTAAACAACTCGAAGCAGATTTAGCCCGATTAGAAGAAAAAGTCTATGCTGTAGCTGGTGAAAAGTTTAATTTAGGTTCGCCTAAAAAACTCAGCGAACTCTTATTCGACAAGTTGAAATTAGACCGAAGAAAGTCACGTAAAATTCAAACTGGTTATTCGACAGATGCGGCGACACTAGAAAAATTACAAGGCGATCATCCAGTTGTAGACGCAATTTTAGAATATCGCACTTTGGCAAAGTTAAAATCTA
This sequence comes from Chroococcidiopsis thermalis PCC 7203, assembly GCF_000317125.1. Taxonomy (GTDB): domain Bacteria; phylum Cyanobacteriota; class Cyanobacteriia; order Cyanobacteriales; family Chroococcidiopsidaceae; genus Chroococcidiopsis; species Chroococcidiopsis thermalis. The sequence goes on along the minus strand of NC_019695.1, from coordinate 556,997 downwards.
CTTATGTCGATGCTTTACCAGCTTTGGTGCGTCCAGATACTCACCGAGTGCATACAGATTTCAATCAAACTGCAACATCTACAGGGCGATTGTCTTCTTCTAATCCCAACTTACAAAATATCCCGATTCGGACGGCGTTTAGTCGGCAAATTCGTAAAGCTTTTCTACCTGAATCAGGTTGGTTAATGGTAGCAGCCGATTATTCTCAAATTGAATTGAGAATTTTAGCGCATTTGACACAGGAACCTGTTTTAGTTTCGGCTTACCAGAATAACGAAGATATCCACACAGTCACGGCAAAACTTTTGTTTGAACAAGAGACTGTCACTTCAGAACAGCGCCGTTTGGGTAAGATTATTAATTTCGGTGTGATTTACGGCATGGGGGCGCAAAGATTTGCGCGAGAAACGGGTATGAAAGCCGCAGATGGTAAAATCTTTATTGAGAAATTTAACCAAACATATCCGAAAGTATTTGCCTACTTACAAGGGATTCAAAAAGATGCGATCGCCAAAGGATATGTAGAAACCATTTTAGGACGCAGGCGCTATTTTAATTTTACCAGCGATCGCTTACGAAAACTCTTAAATGCAAAACCCGAAGATATCGATCTTGATAGTATCAAAGGACTATCAGCTTACGATGCCGGATTGCTACGGGCGGCGGCTAATGCCCCAATTCAAGGATCGAGTGCAGACATTATCAAAATTGCTATGGTAAGACTGCATGAATTATTACACAACTATCAGGCACGTTTACTATTACAAGTCCACGACGAATTAGTATTTGAAATTCCTCCTCATGAATGGGAAGAACTGCAACCGCAAATTAAAACGACAATGGAAACAGCCTTAGAACGTACAGACGTTGATTTTAGCGTTCCCTTATTCGTTGATGTCCGCGCCGGACAAAATTGGATGGAAACGAAATAAATCGCACTGTGTATATTTAGCTATAATTATTGACAAATAACGTTGGTTCATCCTAGACTCAAACATACTTAATTGAATAAACCGGAGGAGTTATGAATCTTTCGGAAAAGAATGAATTTTTAAATCGATTAGACAAGTTCGACTATTTGAGCGAACTAGAAGAGACAGAACTAAACGCGATCGTCGGTGGTGCGGTGGGTGCTACGTCAGAGGTAACATATGTATCGCCTGCTTATGCAGATGAATTGGTGCAGCTAGCAGCAGCGTTGGACGTAGATGTTGAAACGCTACTATTGCAGTAAAACTGTTGTCGATACATCGCGTCTGATGGAACACATGCCGCGCGATGCCAATATTTTGACTTTTAACTTTTAGCGTTTGACTTTAATATATATAAACGCTTTCCAATGCTCTTAGGACTGCGGTTGCTGATTGAAATCGATTGCTGGGATAATAACGCACCATTTTATTTAAAATAGCTGCTAGCGTATCGTTGATTGCAGGGACGTGGTGTCGCCAAATTACCTCATGGGTCGTGGGATCTTCGTCTAATTCTGTTGGGGGAATTCCGGTTACAGCTTGAATGCCAATTGTACCGAGGGCGTAAATGTCACTGCTAAATACAGGTTTACCAAAAAACTGTTCTGGCGCAGCATATCCCATTGTACCGATCGCCACGGTGTATTTTTCCTGCGCCATCGTGATTTGAGTTTGCAATTGTTTGACGGAACCGAAATCAACTAAAACTAAACTATTATCCGATTGTCTTCTAATAATATTGCTGGGTTTAATATCTCGATGAATGACGCTGCGCTGATGAATAAAGTCGAGGACGAGTAGAACATCTTTTAAAAGTGCTACAACTTCAGTTTCAGATAAGCGTTTACCTGGAACCAATTCTTCACTCAAGGGGTGTCCTTGGATGAATTCTTCTACTAAATAGAATTGTCGATCTTGCTCGAAGTAAGCTAGCAATTGAGGAATGCGATCGAAGCTTCCCAATATTTCTAAAGCTTCTGCTTCAGACTGAAACAAGCGCCGCGCCAGTTGCATATATCTCTCATCGCTGGATGGAATCAGCTGCTTGACAACGCAATAAGGTTTACCCGGACGTTGAGTATCTTCGGCGAGAAAAGTATGACCGAACCCACCCGCACCGATATTGCGCACGATTTGGTATCGTTCCTTTAATATGGTTCGAGTTGATTGAGTGCCTGCGGCTGTGGTGGGTGATGAAAAGGATTGTTCCGCAGAATTGTTTGTTTTTGCGCTAATTTGACGCGCTTTAAAGTAGGCTTGATAAGCCACGATCGCCCCACTTGTTCCCACTAAACCAAGTGCTGGAGGGACGAGGGGAATCCAGCCTTTTTGGAGAAATAAGACAAAACAAATACTACCCAATCCTAGTAAAGCACTTGCCCCAATGACTCCCAGCAGCCAGGAGGGACGCACGTACCAGGCGATCGCCCCACCTAATAGAGACCACGCCCAAATCCAGAGAATTTCTGTGGTTTCCGACCAATACCAAAATAGCGATCGCCCATCTAATGTCGTACTCAGCAGTTGGCTTAAAATCTGCGCGTGGACGAGTACGCCTGCCATTTTTCCTTTCGTTTCCGGCTGCTGGCTGAGGTCGTAGGGTGTATAAAAATAATCTTTGATCTCCGTCGCTGTCACGCCGACTAGAACGATTTTATCTTCCACCCAGCTAGGGTTAATGGAATCAGAGAGAACGTCACTGAGCGATACCTGGCGAGCGACGGCAGTGGGGGAGCGATAATTAATTAAGACTTGATATCCTCTCGCATCAACATTTTGATAACCGCTGCTATTACTGGCGATCGCGGGAAAAGTTGCCGTGCCGATCTTTAAATTCTTGTCTGGAGTTAGTTGCGCTCGCACACCTTGTTGGCTGAGGTATTTTAGCGCTAGTTGCAAGCTAAAGGAGGTCGTAGCAGGACACTTAGAGGTTTTTTCTGGGGTCATGAACAGCAAACCCCGGCGGACTACCCCATCTCGATCTAAAACTAAATCGCTAAATCCCAAACGAGTTTTAGGAACTACTGTCGGTGGTGCGACTCCCAAACCTTTATCGTCTCCTACTTTACACACCGCGACAATGTTATCGTTTACCTGCAAGCGCGCGGTGAGTTCTGCGTTACCTGGTTCTACGGGTAAATCGCGATAAATATCCAAGCCGATGATGCGAGGGCGATACTGTTTGAGTTTTTGTAAAAGCTGGTCTATGGTGCGATCGGATGCGGGCCAGCGATCCAGTGCTTGAATATCGTCTTGCGTGACTGCAACCACCAGCAAGCGCGGATCGGAACCTTCGTCAGGGTGCAGTTGAACGAAGCGATCGAAATAGTTTAGCTCCAGTCCTTCGAGTCGTCCTAAGTGACGCACGCCAATAACCAAGCCACAGACGGCTGCGCTAGCAACTAATATGGGCGGTATCGCCTCTGTAATTTTACGTAGACGACTTGATTGAGAAGCTTTGAATAATAAGCGCATATTTATATTGATTTATCATATCTGGCGTTATGACTGTCGTTGGTCATTAGAGAGTGGCTGGTGGTTGGTGGCTAGTAGCTAGATTCTTGTTCCGGTCTAGCCACCAGTCACTAGTCACTAGTCACTGACAACTGACCATTAGCAAGAATTCCCTAAGCACGTCCATAATTATCGTAATCATGGGGCGCTGTAGGGACAAGGGGCATACTTGCTTTGTTCGAGCGAGTGAGTTGAACGAATCTTAGTTCAGCAATACAATTGGAGCCTGAGCAACTGCACCCAATCCTACAGATTTGAGTAAATCCGACCATTCTCGGGATACGGTTGAATTATTGGGTGTCGATTGACGGCTTGCCACCATTGCCGCTACAGTATCGTACCAAATGCCATTTGCAGCATATAAAGAGACGCGATCGCTCGGTTTAGCTTTTTGAATTTCGCTTTGCAGAATCGGATCGGCTTCAACTCGTTGAATCCAGCCGTCTACAACTACGTCTGCCGAACGGTCTTTTGGATCGCAGATCATGGAGAAATACCATTGATAGTTTTTCCCCGTCTCTAGAGATGGCGCACCTGGCATTTTAGCCATGTTGACGCTGACAATCCCTGAAGTTTTCGGCGAAGCAACAATAGATTTGTGCAGGATCTTTTGTTTATCGTTGAGTAAGACTAATTCTAGCTGTTCGGCTTTATTTGCAGGTACGTAGAACGATAAGGTCGGTTGGGCGGCGATCGTCGTTCCCGTATTAGTATTTGGAACTAAAGCTGTGAGTGCTTGTTTGCCACTGAAACAGCCTCGCGTTGCACCACCGACACGGTTTCCTGGCGCGCCCCACTCCGGGGGTACGAAGGAAATTGTCGCTTCGCCGCGCTGCGAAAGATAGCTACTGATGTTGTTAATTGCTTTAGTAGCGTAGGGGTTTCCTTGCCGGAGGTTGAGAGCCTTGCGAAAATTGACTAGAGCTGTTTCATAGTCTCTTTGAGCAGTGGCAAGATAGCCTTGTCGCATGAAGTTGTCATAATCGGACTGGGCGTTTTGGACTGCTTTAGCGGGTGCAGCCTGCGTCGTTGCAGGGACTACAGGGGCAAAACAACCAATTGCCAAGATCGGGATTACGTACTTCAGCCACGGTTTAATCTTCATTGCAGTTCTCCGTAGACAGATATTTTTTATACCGATTAGCTTTCCTGGATAGAAATTCAACTAAGCCAGAGGGTAGCAAACGACGCGATCGCACTTCAATTAGGAGGAAGTTGATTTAAGTATTCTTATAATACGGCTTTCCCCCAATGGAAAGTTCGGTTCGTTCATTTATTTTAAATACTACAAAATCATGTGGAATTTTTCCTGAAGATGGTGTATGTCTCTAGGAAATGTGATGAATAGCACATTTTTGTGCTGGTGGTGTGAGGAAATGGCGCGATCGCAATTTCTCCAGATTTCAGGGCTTTATTTTATTACGGTGGCTATTTTATAGTTATTGGTGGTTTGGCATCTGTCATCGGTATTAACCTAAATATTTATATAGCAGAGATGTATTTACAAATATCTTCAGTTTCTGGGCGCTGGTGCGTGCGGCTAGGTTTGGCTTGTGCAATTGTAGGGAGTGCGATTGCATTTGGGAGTCCTGCGCTGGCTCAAGTTCCGCCACCAGATTCTCAAATCGTACCCGATAGTACTCTGGGTGTAGAGAATTCTACAGTCAACTCTAGTCCGAATGGGCTAGATACGATCTCTGGTGGAGCTAGGCGGGAAGGTAATTTATTTCACAGTTTTGAGCGGTTTTCCATTCCTGACGGACGAGCAGCTTTATTTAATAATGGAGCAGATATTCAAAATATTCTCACCAGAGTTACGGGTGGCTCAGTTTCTGATATTGACGGAATTTTAGCAGCAAGAGGTACGGCTAATTTATTTCTGCTCAATCCTAATGGAATTATTTTCGGTGAAAATGCCAGCCTTAGAGTCGGTGGTTCATTTATCGCCACGACAGCTAGCAGTATCAATTTTGCCGATGGGACGCAATTTAGCGCTACCCCTGGTACGGGTGCGCCGTTACTCACCGTCAGCGTTCCCCTGGGTTTGCAGTTTGGTACAAGTCCAAGAGGGATTATTAATCGTTCTCTAGCTGTCGATAACAACAACTTTCCTGTAGGGTTGCAGGTAGATCCGGGAAAAACTTTAGGTTTAATTGGTGGTAACATTAACTTGGAAGGCAGTCGATTAACTGCTAGAGGGGGACGAGTAGAATTAGGCGCAGTCGCCGCCCCAGGAGTTGTAGGAATTAATCCAGATAGTAGTGGTTTTCGCTTCAGTTTTCCTACAGATCTGGCTCTTGGAGACATATTACTGACAGCAGATACAACTGTGTCACCGACAAGACCAACTTTTGTGAATGTGAGATCTGGTGGTGGTGGTAGTATTGCTGTCAATGCTCGCAACCTGAGCCTATTTGGCGGTAGCGAGCTACTTGCTGGCATTAGCGGAAATCAGGGTTCGGCTAGCGCGGTAGCAGGAGATATAGTCATTAATGCCCAAGGTAGTGTAACTATTGATGGCTTAGGTCAATTTCCAGAAAGGTTTTTTAGCACTGGCATCTATAACACTGTAGAAGAAGGAGGTACAGGTAAAGGCGGCAATATCGACATTACAACTAGCTCATTGTTTCTGAGAGATCGGGCAGTGATTGGCGCTAATACTGATACTGAAAGTCAAGGCGATGCAGGCAATATTCAGATTACTGCCACCAATCCGAATGATTCAATTTTATTAGAGGGTGGGTCATTTATTCAAACTGATTCCTTTAGCCAAAGCAATGCCGGAAACGTTACCATTACTGCTGATGGTCGGGTATCTTTTATTGGATTTGGAAACACCGGTGTTTCCAGTGGAGTGTTTAGCCGGATGGCGACAGAGGGAGGTATTGGTAAAAGTGGAAGTATTACCATCAAAGCGCGATCGCTTTCTGTAACTGAGGGAGCGCAAATCAATACTGGGACTTCTGGACAAGGAGATGCAGGCAATGTCACTATCAATGCTGACGAGGACGTTTCCTTGAATGACAACGGTAGAATTTTCAGCCAAGTGGAAGCGACAGGTGCAGGGAAAGGTGGCGATATAACTATTCAAGCGCGATCGCTTTCTTTGACAGAGGGGGCGCAAATAAACACCAGCACTTCTGGACAGGGGAACGCAGGCAGTATAGAGATTACTGCTAACGATCTAACTAATTCTATTGCTATTGGTGGTGGCTCCTTTGTAGAAACTAGCTCTTTTGGTACGGGCAATGCAGGTAATGTAGCTATCACTGCTGACGGTAATGTTTCTCTTGATACAAAAAGCTACATAAGCAGCAGTTTGAACAAAATACCAGCTGACTCAACAGGACAAACACTTCAAGTGCCGAGTAATCGCAGAGGTGGTGATATTAACATCAAAGCGCGATCGTTAGATGTGACCAACGGCAGTGTATTGAGCGCAACTACCTTTAGTCAAGGAAATGCAGGTAATATCAATCTTGATGTTAGCGATACTGTTACCCTTGATCGTGCAAATAGCTCTGATACTGGTATTTACAACAACACGCAAAATACGCAAGGTGGTACGAGTAAAGGTGGTAATATTAGTATCAAAGCTGGTTCTTTGTTACTCAAGAATGAAGCTGTTGTTACTGCTAGCACTATCGGTCAAGGGGATGCAGGAAATATTCAAATTGATACGACTGGTTCAGTGATTCTCAGTGGCGGATCGAGACTCTTCACCTTGTCTTCAGGTACAGGAAATGCGGGAAATATAACGATTACATCAGGAGATCGCGTCGAATTTGAAGGAGTGGCAGACAACCTTCCTGGTGGAGCTTTCAGCTTTTTGTTTCAGAACTCGGAGTTTACAGGCACGCGTAGAGCAGGTGACATAAAAATTCAAGCGCGATCGCTGTCTTTGAGTAATGGTGCTCAAATAAGTACCGACACTTTTGGAGAAGGAAATGCAGGTAACATCGATATTGCTGTGGACGATACTGTTACCTTTGCTGGAGTAAATCAAGACAATACAAGTGGTGTCTTCAGTCGAGTACGTGCATCTGGTATTGGTAATGGAGGTGATATTAATCTCAGTGCTGGTACACTTTTTGTCAACGATGGCGCTCAAGTCAATGCTATTTCGCTTGGCACAGGAAATGCAGGTAATGTCACAATCAAAGCCACTAATGGAATTACCATTAGTGGCTTCAATCAGGGATTTCCTAGCGCTGTTGGCAGCAGTGTAGAAAATGAAGGCACAGGCAATGGTGGTGATATTAACATAGCTATTAGGGATGGTTCTTTGTCTCTCACTAATGGCGGTATAATTAGCGCTAGTATCCTTTCAGGGCAAGGAGATGCAGGCAATATTGACATAAAAGCTCGCAACATATACCTAGACGATCGAGAGAATAGCAATAGAGGTGGTATTTTTGCTGGAACAATATCAGGGAATGGTGGAGATATTCGATTACAAGCTAGCAGGAGTGTGAGGTTGCGTAGTGGCAGCCGGATCTTCACTTCAGCAGGTGGAACTGGACAGCCTGGAAGTGGCGGCAATATTACAATCGATTCTCCCTTAGTCATTGCCAATGCAAACGGTAACAACGATATTACTGCAAATGCTTTTAATGGCAATGGTGGCAGAATTGAGGTTAACGCTCAAAGCATTTTTGGACTAAACCGAATTGATGGTGAAACAGTTCAATCTCGGTTAGGCACTGATACACCCACAGCAGATGATTTTCTCAACTTCTTAGACAACTCATCTAGTAATGATGTAGCAGCAATCTCTCTCAGCGATCCTTCTTTAAGTGGTACTGTCAGCTTTAATACTGCCGATATCGACCCCAGCCGCGATATTGTAGAATTACCAACAGGACTAGTCGATGCCTCCTCTTTAGTCGCAGCCGGGTGTCCCTCTGGAGCCGAAAACCGCTTCACTGTCGCCGGACGCGGCGGCTTACCCCCTGCACCAGCGGATAAACTCAGTTCTGATGCCCTCCTCACCGATTGGGCAAATCTGCAAACACCAGAAACTCAAAACCGTGCCGCAGTAGAAACAACTCTCCCAGTAGCAACTAATACTACACTTACTCCCCCTGTAGAAACCATCACTGAAGCCACATCCTGGCAATACGATCGCAACGGCGCAATAATTCTCACTAGCGGCGATACCACATCACCAAGTCATTTAAAGGAAACACTAACTTCCTGCCCTAGTTCCTAAATCAAAGCTGAAGATGTAGTTTGATGGCGTTATCTACTAGTGCCATCATTTCTTTGCTCAAGCAACCAATGCATTCACCATCAAGATGCTGTTTTGAGATGGTACGAATTTGTTGTGCTTGAACTTTAGACGATTTTGTCAAACCGCTATCTTTTGGTTCTAGCTTCACTTCAAACGGGTAAATGCGACTTACATTTGATGTAATTGGCAGTACTGTAACCATATCAGCAGATTATTCGCATTATTACTAATAATTAGCACAGGGCGGCGCTTACTAACTTCAGAACCAATTGTAGGGTTAAGATTAGCGTAATAAATCTCACCACGTTTCATTAGCAAGTCCATCAGCAACAGTCACTTCCCAATCAGGATCGATTTCCTGGTTTGCTTCGCGATAAGCTGCTTCTAACTCCTGCTGCTGTAACAACTGCAAAGCTGTTTCAATTACCTGAGAGCGCGATTTATGCTGATGCGTGTTTTTGTAAGTTTCAATAAATCTCATCAAAGATGAGGAGAGAGAGACGGAAATTTTTTCTGTAGCCACTTAGTAGTACCACATAGAATACTTTTCCATCCTACTAAAGATACTACTTTTGTTCCCCCCCCTTGGAAAGGGGGGCTAGGGGGATCTGCGGCTTTCAATTGGATGAAATACACAGACTGTAGGGGCGCACAGATGTGCGCCCCTACCAGCGTTATATATGCGATCGCGAATTACTGTAGATAAAAATAATGCGATCGCAACGTTTGCGCTTCTCTACACCCCTGCAAGCATTCTTAACCGCAGACAAGTGACTTTTCTGGCAATATCTCTTTAGGCAGTGTAGCCTTGAATACTGAGTTACTTGTCTAAAAAGATACGAGCAGAATGAGCGGAGAGGGGAGAAATGGGACGAATTTTTTGGCGTGAGGCACTAAGGCTAGGACTAGCTAGCGTGGTGATAGGAAGTACAGCGTTTGGGAGTACTGCGCTGGCTCAAGTTCCACCGGATAGCCAACTTAGACCTGATAATACTCTAGGTGTAGATAATTCCATAGTCAACTCCAGCCCAGATGGTATAGATACAATCTCTGGTGGAGCCACGCGGGGAAGTAATTTATTTCATAGCTTCGAGCAATTTTCCATCCCCAATGGACGAGCAGCTTTATTTGATAACGGAGCAAATATTCAAAATATCCTCACCAGAGTTACAGGTGGCTCCAGATCTGAGATTGATGGAATTTTAGCCGCAAGAGGTACGGCTAATTTATTCCTACTCAATCCTAACGGTATACTTTTCGGTCAAAATGCCAGCTTAAATATCGGTGGTTCCTTCATTGCCACAACAGCTAACAGTATCAACTTTGCCGATGGCACGCAGTTTAGCGCCACACCAGGTACGGGTACGCCACTGCTCACCGTCAGCGTCCCTTTGGGTTTGCAATTTGGTGTAAATCCAGGCAATATGATCAACCGTGCTAACGGTGTCGGTTTACAGGTAGATGCTGGCAGAACTCTTGCCTTAATTGGTGGCAATGTCAGCTTGGAAGGTGGGGACTTAACTGCTGCGGGTGGACGAGTAGAATTAGGTGCAGTTGCTGCCCCAGGCGTGGTAGGAATTAACCCCGATCTCAGTGGTTTCCGCTTCAGCTTTCCTACAGATTTAACCCTATCAGACATATCGCTAACAAACGCAGCCAATGTGAGAACAGTTGCTAGCAATGGTGGTAGCATGAGCGTCAATGCTCGTAACCTAAGTATTTCAGATAGAAGTAGCTTGGTGACTGGAATATTTCAAGGGACAGTTGACTCTCAAGCAGGAAATATAGAAATTAATGCTAGAGATACAGTCACCGTGGACGGCACGAGTTCCTCAACTTCTAGTAGCGGTATCCAAAACTCAACATTCGGCCTGGGAAATGCTGGTAATATCTCGATCGCCACAGGTTCTTTAAATATTATCGGTAATGCTCAGATTGGTTCTATTACCAACGGACAGGGTAATGCTGGTAGGGTAGATATCCAAGCCAGAGATCGAGTGTCTATTAACGGAGCTAGTGGTGGATTACTGAGCGCTGTAGCACCATCCGGTACTGGCAATGGTGCTGATATTAGCGTACGTGCAGGCTCGCTGTCCCTTTCCAACGGGGGGCTGATAGCTACTTCAACTCTTGGTAGAGGGAATGCGGGAAATATCCAAATTGAGATCGCGGGAGATATTTCTGTGAGTGGAGGCTCGGTGTTGCAGGCTGCTTCCTACAGTCAGGGAAATGCTGGGAACGTCACAATTACGGCTGGCGATCGCATTTCTTTTGATGGGGGTGCAGTAGCAAGCATTTTAGCTCTACCATCAGACTTGCCGAATAACTCTACTTTAGGCGAGATTCCACAGGTACAAAGCGATCGCGTCGGTGGCAACATTCGCATTAATGGGCGATCGCTGTCGTTAATAAATGGAACGCAAATAGCGACTTCAGTTAGACAAAAAGGTAATGCTGGCAATATAGAAGTCAATACCACCGAGGGTATTTCTGCTAGTGGCGGTTCGATATTGCAGGCTATTTCTGCTGGTGGAGGTAGTGCAGGTAATATCGCAATTACGGCTGGCGATCGCGTTTCTTTTGATGGAGTAGGTTCTAATGGCTTACCTAGTTCAGTCTTAAGCGTGTTGGATCAAACATCTGAGCTAGAAAGCGGGCGTAGAGGTGGCGATATCAAACTCAAAGCGCGATCGCTCTCTTTGACTAATGGCGCTCAATTCACGACTAGTACCTCGGGGCAGGGCAATGCAGGTAATGTAGAGATCGATGTGAGTGATGCTGTCAACTTTGTTGGGGTAAGCGAGGTCAATCCAAACTTCAGAAGTGGCATTTTTAGCACCGTAGAAGCGACTGGCAAAGGCAGAGGGGGTGATGTGAACTTGAGTGCTGGATCGCTATCCATCATTGATGGCGCTCAAGTCAATGCTAACTCTGGGGGTGAGGGAGACGCAGGTAACATTGCAATTAATGTGAAAAATGATACTAATCTCGATGGTACAGGACCTTTGTTTGGTGGCGGGATCTTCAGCAATTTGGAAGGAGGCGTAGGCAAAGGTGGCAATGTCAGCGTCACAACTGGCTCTTTGTCGTTAAAAAACGGAGCCAATATCTCTGCTAGCACCTTTAGTCAAGGAGATGCTGGTAGCGTCACGCTTGATGTCCGCGATCTCCTCTCCATTGATGGAACGAGTAATAGAGGATTTAGTAGTGGGGTGTTCAGCGCCGTTCAACAGCAAGCTGTAGGGAATGGTGGCAACGTCAATGTAGCAGCTGGCTCTATATCCTTAACTAATGGTGGTATTATCTCTGCTAGCTCTCTCGGTCAAGGCAACGCTGGCAATGTCACGATTGATGCTCGCGATGCTATTGTTTTGGATGGTGTGGGAACCAATAACCTTCCCAGTAGTGTTTTCAGTAGTGTTTCGGGAACTTCAGAGCTGTCAGGCGATCGCCAAGGTGGAGATATTCGGATTCGGGGGCGATCGCTCTCTTTAACTAATGGCGCTCAATTGAATACCAGCAACGCGGTGCGGGGTAGTGCAGGTAATATCGATGTAGATGTGCGATCGCTCAACCTCGATCGAGGCAACATTTTTGCTATCACCACTTCAGGCGATGGTGGTAATATTCGACTGCGGGCTAGTAAAGAATTACGACTACGCAACAACAGTCAAATCTCAACTACAGCAGGTACGAATCAACAACCTGGTGATGGTGGTAACATTAGCATCGATACTCCCCTCGTCATTGCTAATTCTGATGGCAATAACGATATTACTGCAAATGCATTCAGTGGCAGTGGTGGTAGGGTCGATATTACAGCCGATACTATCGTTGGATTCACGCCACTCTCGCGTCAAGAACTCCAGGCTTTGTTGGGAACTGACGATCCGACACAGTTAGATCCTAGCCGCCTGCCCAGTAACGACATTACAGCCATTTCTCAAACTAATCCCTCTCTTAGCGGCACTGTTACTTTCAATGCTGCCGATATCGATCCCAGTCGCGATATTGTAGAACTACCTACGGGATTGGTCGATGCTTCCACATTAGTCGCAGCCGGGTGTCCTTCGGGAGTAGAGAATCGATTTGCTGTCACCGGACGCGGCGGTTTACCTCCTTCCCCTGGAGATAAACTCAGTCCTGACGCTCTCCTCACAGATTGGGCAAGTTTGCAAACGCCGGAAACTCAAAACCGTGCCGCAGTAGAGCCAACTATCTCCAAGGCAGATCGGACAACAACTCCTGTAGAACCTATTCAGGAAGCCACATCCTGGCAATTCGATCGCGATGGCAAGGTGATTCTAACGACTGCACCCTTAGCTACTACACGCAGATATAATCCACCTACCTCCTGCCAAGGTTCGTAAACTTTACGAGCTAAAATTTACGATTTAAAATTTCCGGCTAAAAATTCACGACTAGTTAATGCTGGTTTTGAGCCGTAAGTGGTACGATTCCCTCTAGTCCTCTAGTTGTACCTAGAAATCGTCCGTGAGGATCGGTAGGAAAAGGATGCAAAACATATCTATAGGGGCGCGCAATTTGTAGGGACGCATAACTTGTGTAGGGGCGCACAACTGTGCGCCTCTACAGATCGTCGTTATCTCGTTTAAAAATCAATGGTATGAAAAACTCAAATAGAAAAAAATCTGTTGCTTCCCATTTTCGATTTCAACTAAAGCCAATATATTTCAATAGAAAACGGATTATTTATAGCTTGCTTGCCTCGATCGCATTGCTGTGTACGACACAAGTACCCGCGATCGCCAAAATTCCCGCCCCCTCTACGACGATTCCCAGTCAGTCAATCCCGATCGCACAGAAGGGCGATCGCCTGCAACAAGGTAAAACATTCTACGACGCAGGTAAGTATGCAGAGGCAGTCAACATACTGCAACAAGCACTGCAAGATTATCGAACTAAAAACGATACTCTCAAGCAAGCCCTAGCTTTGAGCAATCTCTCGCTGACATATCAACAACTCGGCGCTTGGACAGAAGCAAAACAGGCGATCGATGAGAGTCTCAAGTTGCTCGGATACGCAGCAGAGAAAACCCCCGACTCCCGACTCCCCTGTACGGGCGCACAGCAGTGCGCCCCTACCGACTCCCGCACCCAAGAAGTTCTCGCCCAAGCCTTAGACATCCAAGCCAGACTGCAATTATTGACAGGGGAAGCAGAAACGGCGATCGAGACTTGGGGGCGATCGGCAGCGCTTTATACTCAAGTTGGTAATAAAGCAGGAGAGATCCGCAGCCAAATTAATTCCGTCCAAGCATTACGGGCGATGGGACTGTACAGCCGTGCCTTAACAAAATCGACTGAAATCAACAAATCTCTGGGCAATACTCCCGCTTCTCTGACTAAAGCAGTTAGTTTGCGCAGCCTGGGAGAGGTTTTACAACAAGTTGGTGATTTGGAACAGTCTCGCAAAACCCTACAAGAAAGTTTGCAGATTGCCCAAAGCCTACCTTCTGCGCCAGAAACCGCAGCGACACTGTTGAGTTTAGGTAACACGGTCAGCGCTCAAGGAGATACCGACGCTGCTTTAGATTACTATCAACAAGCAGAAAAGTCTGCTCCTACTGCTAGTACCAAGCTTCAAGCCCAGCTGAACCAACTACAACTATTGAGTCAAACTCAACGAGATTCAGCCGCCCGAGAATTAATTCCTCAAATCGAAACTCAACTAGCCCAACTACCTCCCAGCCGAGCTACAGTTTACGCCCATATTAACTTTGCCGATAGTTTGATGAAACTAGGGAGCAGGGGGAAGAGAGCTGAGGGAGCCCAGGGAGCTGAGGGAGCAACTACCAACTACCAACTACCAACAACCCAAGAAATTGCCCAAGTTCTAGCAACTGCGGTGCAACAGGCAAGGAGTTTGAAAGATCCGCGAGCTGAAGCTTATGCTTTGGGTAGCTTGGGTGGATTGTACGAGCAAGTCGGACAGTTGGCAGAGGCAAAGAAACTGACTCAGCAAGCACTGTTGATTACTCAGTCAATTGATGCTCCAGATATTGCTTATAGCTGGCAATGGCAGTTGGGAAGGCTGCTGAAAGCAGAGAAAGATAATCAAGGTGCGATCGCGGCTTATGCTGATGCGGTGAAAACTCTCCAATCTCTGCGTAACGATCTAGTTAGCATCAATCCCACCGTACAGTTTTCTTTTCGCGAGAGCGTAGAACCGGTGTATCGGCAGTTTGTCGGGTTGCTGTTGCAAGATGATGGCACTCAACCGAGTCAAGAGAATCTCAACCAAGCTCGTACCGTCTTTGAATCTCTCAAAGCTGCCGAACTCGTCGATTTCTTTCGAGCAGCTTGTTTAGATACCCAGCCAACTCAAATCGATCGCGTCGATCCTCAAGCGGCTGTGATCTATCCGGTGATTTTAGAAGACCGTTTGGAAGTTATTGTCAGCTTGCCCAAGCAACCTTTGCGTCATTATGCTACGGCTTTACCGCGCACTCAAGTCGAAAGCGCGATCGACCAGTTACGGCAAAATTTGGTTATCCGCTACTCTCAAGACTTTTTGACTCTCTCCCAACAAGTTTATGACTGGTTGATCCGACCCGCCGCTGCCGATATTGAAAAAAGTGGTGTAACAACTTTGGTATTCGTGCTAGATATTTCCTTGCAGAAACTACCAATGGCGGCTCTGCACGATGGCAAACAGTTTCTCGTCCAAAAATATAGCGTTGCTCTCACGCCCAGTCTAGAATTACTCCAGCCCCAGCCTTTAAGCCGAGAGCGTTTGAGAGCCTTGACTGCTGGACTGACCGAACCACGAGGAGATTATCCAGCGCTGACGAATGTAGCCTTAGAGCTGAATCAAATTCGCTCGGAAGTGCCAGGAAGAGAGTTACTCAATCAAAATTTCACTAGCACATCGCTGAGAAACCAAATTAAATCTCTGCCTTTTTCCATCGTCCATATTGCCAGTCACGCTCAGTTTGGTTCGCAAGCCGATCAGACATATATTCTCGCTTGGGATGGACCGATCAATGTTAAGCAGTTAGACGAACTGCTGCGGGTACGCGAACCTAGCTCGGACTTAGAACGACCAAATGCGATCGAACTTCTGGTATTGAGCGGCTGTCGTACTGTTGCTGGAGATAGACGCGCTGCTCTCGGTATGGCTGGAGTCGCGGTCAGAGCCGGGGCGCGTAGTACCTTGGCAACTCTCTGGTATGTCAGCGATGCTGCTACCGTACCGCTCATGAGTCAGTTCTACCAGGAGCTATCTACGGCTGAGATGACAAAAGCCGAGGCACTCCGCCGCGCTCAACTTGCTCTACTACAAAACCCACGCTATCGCCATCCAGTTTACTGGGCACCCTACGTTTTGGTAGGGAATTGGCTGTAGTCTAGTGACTAGTGACTGGTGGCTGGTGACTAGAATCTTTGCCTTGTGACTAGTGACTGGTGGCTGGTGACTAGAATCTTTGCCTTGTGACTAGTGACTGGTGGCTGGTGACTAGAATCTTTGTCTAGCCACTAGCCACTAGCCACTAGCCTCTAACCACTAGCCACTAATTAGCCAGCAGTCTTAATCATTTCTCGCACTTTTTGCAGTAAGTCTGGATTTTGTCTCAGGGTGAGAAAGATTTGATTAAATCGCTGGATATCTAAACCTTCCCCCTTGACAGCTTGCTCCATTTGCCCTTGGGTGGACTGCTCAATTTTTTCGATTTTGGCGTTGGCTTGATCGAATTTCTTGTTTTCGTCAGGGGTAATTTTGGCTGTAGGCTGCGCTTGAGGATTTCGGCGCGATTGGTAAATTTCCCCAAACCGTTTTTCGCTCAAATCTTCCTGTTGAATTGCTTGAACAATCTGATTTTGGGCGTTCTCTTGGATAGGTTGTAGTTTTTTGACTGCGTTAGCAAATTGTTGCAGTTCTTTCTGACTAACCTGCGCTGGGGCTGGTTTTTGAGTTGGTGGCTGAGACTGAGAAGGTTGAGTTGGTTGAGTCGGATTTTGGGACGGGCTATCTGTCTGTGAAAGCTGGATTTCTTTCGGTACAGAACCTGATTGCGCCCAAGCAGCACCACCACTCAATGCCACTGCGATCGCCATACCTATGAATGATAGATATCTAGCTTTCATGCAAGTTACACCTCAAACAAACTTTTTCCATGAAATCATCGCACATAATTTCCCAAATCCTCCTAAGGAAAGATGTGCTTAGAGAACAAAATCTCTGCGGTATGTTGACCTATTTTGAAAAAAATTTGGCAGGCGATCGCTCCAGATACTCAACCCAGCAATGATTACCAGTCTTCTGCAAATAGTCGTAGTTGTCGCTCGCGATCGAGGACAATAATTATTTATATAACTTTTTCAAAATTTAAAACTTAAAAACATAAGTTAATGTAAGCATAACGAGCTAACCGCACACAGGAGAATTTCCCAATGAATCAGCCTTTAAAAAGCCCATTGCATTATTGGTACGAATTTTTCAATCGTAGTGCGATCGTGCGTAGCTTAGAAA
Organism: Chroococcidiopsis thermalis PCC 7203; assembly: GCF_000317125.1. GTDB lineage: Bacteria > Cyanobacteriota > Cyanobacteriia > Cyanobacteriales > Chroococcidiopsidaceae > Chroococcidiopsis > Chroococcidiopsis thermalis. Next base: position 539,785 of record NC_019695.1, on the reverse strand, counting down.
CTATTCAGGATTTAATTGTCATCTCTCTGTGCGTTGGTTTGTTCTGTGTCATGGCAATTCAACTGAGGGGAATATTCTTTATGTTGCTACCCCCTCTTAATTTCCACCAAATCGCGGCTGATATTCTGTTCCTACTGATTCTGGTTGAGTTGTTCCGACTGCTAATTATCTACCTGCAAGAACAGCGAGTATCGATTGGTGTAATGGTGGAAGTGTCTATTGTATCTGTATTGCGAGAAGTGATCGTGCGGGGAGTTTTAGAAGTTCCCTGGAATCAGATCTTAGCTGCATGTGCCTTTCTGCTGGTATTAGCAGCCCTACTCGTTGTCCGCGTTTGGATACCCCCCACATTCAAAGGTATCGATCCTGAAAAGCAGTACGCCAAAACCTATCACAATGGATCTATGCCAGACAGAAGCAAGCAGTCTCACAAAGAGATTCGCTTATCGGAATAGCATACAGGAGTTCTCTATTTTGTAGATTGTAGAGATGTTATGGCGTAGCGTCTCTACACTATTCATCAAAAGAAAATTCATCTTCAATGTCTTCCTCAATAGATCGTGCAGGTGTACTCCCTATACCCCAGAGAGGCTGCATCAAAGCCGTTGCAACCACCCCTACCCCAGCACTAACAGCCAAAACAAAACCAACTGGTAATTGAATTGTCTGGTAGCGTAAAAACTTCAGCCGAATTGGATCGGCATTTTGCATAGATAGCAGCGAGATCGCCACAATCCAAACAGCGACAATAGAAGAAGTGAGAAGACTAGCGAAGGATTTCATAGATTAGGGAGTAGGGAGTAGGGAGTAGTGAGAGTTCGTGTTTATATTTCTCCTGACTTTTGACTCCTGACTTCTCAGTTTTGACTTTTAACTTTTAACTTTTGACTTATCTATATACCAATTTGCCCGATCGCTCTTTCCATTTCCATCACAATTCGATCTTGCTTGTCGAGAGAGTTGGTTTCCATGTAGACGCGCATGAGGGGTTCCGTACCTGATGGGCGTAACAGTATCCAACTGCCCTCTGCTAAATACAGTTTAACTCCGTCTTTGCGACTGACCTCTTTAACTGCGATTCCGGCGATCGCCCTGGGAGGATTTTGAGTAAAACTGTCGATAATGGCGGCTTTGTGGGCATCGCTGAGGTGCAAATCGATGCGGTGGTTGTACAGGGGACCATCAGCATCAGCAATTGCTTCTGCAACTAACTGACTCAATGGCTTACCTGCATAGGCGATCGCCTCAGCAACTAGCATATTTGCGAGTATCCCATCTTTTTCGGGAATATGTCCGATTACGCTTAAACCACCCGATTCTTCGCCGCCAATCAAGACAGTGGTTTCGCGCATTTTTTCCCCAATATACTTGAATCCTACAGGAGTTTCGTACAAAGGTAATCTGTATTTAACGGCAAAATTATCGAGTAAACGTGTGGTGGCGACAGTACGGACGATCGCTCCTGTTTTGCCTTTATTTTCAATTAAGTGACGGGCAAGCAGTAACAAGACAGCATTCGGGGTTAAAATATTGCCCAATTCGTCTACAATACCGAAGCGATCGCTATCTCCATCCGTAGCTAAGCCCAAGTCAGCGGCATCTGCTTGTACGGCTGCTACCAACTGAGTTAACTGTTTGCCTTGTGGTTCCGGCATTCCACCACCAAACAAGACATCTCGGTAGGCGTGGAATGTTTCTAACTCGCAACCGCAGTATCTCAATACCGTATCTAGGTAGCCGCGAGAAGTCGAGTAGAGGGCATCATACTTTACCCTCAGCCTAGCATGACGAATTTTTTCGATATCAATCAGAGAATAGATAAATTTCAGATATTCGGGCTGGGGATTAAAAGTAGAAATTCTGTCATTGCGGATAAATTTTGGCGGAGTATCCTCCACACCAAAAATATTTGCCACAATTGTATCAGTAATCTCTGGAGTAGCAGGACCAGCATAGTCGGGAATGTATTTAATCCCGCAATAGGGTGCAGGGTTGTGGCTAGCGGTGAACATTAATGCCCCTGCTGAGTTTAAGTAACGGGCATTATAAGCAATTACCGGAGTCGGACAATCGCGATCGGTAATTTTCACACTCCATCCCAATTCTGCTAAGACTTCGGCAGCGGTACGGGCAAATTTTTCTGCCAGAAAACGGGTGTCGTACGCCACCAAAACTGGTCTACTTTTAGTGTATGCAGTTTCTAGGTAACTTGCGATCGCCCTTGTCACTCGTCGGACGTTGGCGAAGGTAAAATCATCAGCGATGATTCCCCGCCATCCGTCAGTACCGAATTTAATTTTGCCGATTTGACTGGCATTCACAGTTTGCCACCCTATATTCATCATTAATAGTACAAGAAGTTTCTTGCTTCACTCCTTTGTTAGACAGTCCGTATCTTTGTTGTTTCTTCTGAGAACGATGCCAATTCTTGGGCAACCCTTTGTTAGTTATCACTTGTGGTCGTTAGTTGTCCCAGCCGTAGGACAAGAACGCTGGCATTGCCAAATGAAGCGGGGTTTTATCAAAGCGAGACAAAAAGAACCGATCGTTCAATCGTTACTTACCCAAGCTAGCATTCCGCAGCGAATTGGGTTGTTGGCGCAAAAAGGCGTTTACGAGTTCCACCGTCACCGTCAATTTCTGACTCAACCTGATGGCGTGGAAAGAGTCTCGCAGTTACTTAAACTCGGCAAATTAACCACACAAGTTCAGCAGCGAGTAACGCAGATTCTCAAAAATTATCACGCTCATCCATTATTAGTAGGAAAACATATTATTGAATTAACTAGTGGTGAGGAAGGATTTCCTAAACCAATTTGGATCGAACAACAAAACTACCGATTTCGACTCTATGCTACGATGGACTGTATTTTAACAGAATCAGATAAAACATTACACATTATCGATTTTAAAACGGGTAAATCTATCTTCGACCAAAGACAAGCATTTGTCTACCTCGTTGCTGCCCGTTATTTATATCCTCAATATACAGCAGTTGCTTCCTTTTATAATTTAGAACAGTGTAAAACCTCCGCTCTAATTCGCGTCACTCCCAGTCAACTCGACGCAATTGAAAGTCAACTGGCAAGGATTGCAATTCGCCACCAGCGAGATATTAATAAATACGAACAAAACCCCTATAATTTTAGTAAAATCTTTCCTCCCAATCCAGGTTATCACTGTCGGTACTGTTCCTTCAGTGCAATTTGCGAATTTTCCAACTTCAAACCCTCTAAGTAGCTCGTTCAAAGCCTTTTTGCGTTCTTCTTCGCGTCTTTGCGACTTTGCGCGACATAAAATCCAGACCCCTTGCCATATCCTGAGAAAGCTAGGTTTAAAAATATCTTTACATAAACGCAGAGGTTGCTGGTGAACCTACCCCTCGGTCTATCTCATTATATATAAAATTATCCCAACAGCTAACTTTGGGTTGATGATTTCTCTCAATAGCTTCTTTATAACAAAGGTAAAATATGCCTGTGAGAGAAATACATGTCTGAAATAATCAAAGACTCATTACCAACACCAACTAAACAAAGATTCGCCGCTGCTTTTCGGATTGTAAGTCGATTTAGCTTTTGGATACAGCTAGCATTAGCGAGTACCTCTGGAATTGCTTTAATATTTGCCATCCTTAGCCGCAATGCCAGCGAGGTAGCAGAGAATGCCAGTATTAGCCTGAGTATATTTCTAGCAATTGTCGGTGTATTACTAGCTGCCTTTAGCGTAGTTTGGGCTTTTAGAGATCGAAGTTTAGCTAGACGCTTGCAATCAAGCGATCGCACGATTCATCCTCGCAAAGAAGAAGTCATTCAAGCTTTAAAAATTGGTTTAATCGTCAGTTTTATCGGAATGTTAATCGCTTTTGTTGCCTCAGAAGTCAGCGCGATCGCAGTATTATCAAAATCTTTATCCGTTCCCCAGGGGGTCGCAATATATAATCGCCAAAATCTAATTCGTTCTTTAGATATTTTGGTAATCTTATCTAACGTTAACTTAATCGGAACTCATTTAATCGGTAGTATAACCTCTTTAGGACTTCTAGAATGGATTGACTAAAGAGTAGAGGCGATCGCACTTCATCCTTCACGCTAGCTTACCGAATCGATGTCATGTCGCTTTTTCGGTAGACGGCAATGTATGGGCTTGCAACAATAGCCAGTATGGAATTGAATTGCGTACCCGTGCAAATGAACTTAAATCTCTTGCCATCGCGCGCTGAAATGGAACAAGCCGCTTGTAGCAAAGATGCTAGCTATGACGGCGTGTTTTTTGTAGCTGTCCGCACGACAGGAATTTTTTGTCGCCCTTCTTGTCCTGCCCGTGCGAAACTGGAAAACGTCGAATTCTTTCCCACAATTCGGGATGCTGTGCTTGCAGGTTATCGTCCTTGTAAACGATGTCATCCGCTTTTAGTTTATGGGGCGCTGCCAGATTGGGTGACAACATTGATACAGCGCGTAGAAACTGCACCAGATCTAAAAATTACAGCCGCAGAACTGCGTGAGTTAAAAACAACTCCCGAACGAGTCCGACGCTGGTTTCGAGAGCATTACGGCATGACATTTGTAGAATGGTGTCGCAGCAGACGATTGGCGAATGCTTTGACGCAAATTCGAGCGGGAGCCACGTTAGATGATGTTGTCTTTGCCAATCAATATGAATCTCATAGTGGGTTTAGAGAAGCCTTCAGCAAAGTCTTTGGTGTCCCCCCAGGACAAAGCCAAACTAGCGACTTTGTAGCCACGCAAATTTTAGAAACACCTTTAGGAGCATTACTTGTTGGTGCAGTCGAGCGAGGGATATGCGCGATCGCCTATACAGATAAGCAAATGCTTGAGCATAACTATGCCACAATTCGCAAGCATTTTGGTTATCCAATTCTCCCCGTGACGAATCATCATATCGAGCATTTGCGAGATGAACTGGCGTGTTATTTCGCAGGTAAGTTAACCGAGTTTACAACTCCTTTGGTTCCACAAGGGACTGCATTTCAAGAAAAAGTTTGGTCAGAGTTACAACGCATTCCTTATGGGACGACAATCTCTTATGATGAACTGGCTCGGCGGATCGGTCAGCCAACAGCAGTTCGTGCCGTAGCTAGAGCAAATGGGATGAATCGGATCGATATCCTGATTCCCTGTCATCGCGTAATTGGCAAAGATGGACAATTAACTGGATACAACGGTGGAATTTGGCGAAAACGGTTGCTGTTGGAACTAGAGCGGACTGGAAAATTGCCAAGCCACGAAACAATTCAGTAATTTTTCATAGCCCCCTTGTTAAGGGGGTTGGGGGATCGAAAAACTACTAAGCATTCTGCAATTTTAAAAATGAAACCAATCGATCTAGCGCGCTTATTTTTACTCGCTGCGCTTTGGGGCAGTTCGTATTTATTTATCCGTATTGCAGCTCCTGTTTTAGGAGTTCTCTTCACCATCAGCTTACGGATTATTTTAGCAGCGGTTGCATTAGGTTTATCTGGCGCGATCGCCTCACCATTCAAGCTCAAAAGTCGTTGGCAGTCTTATCTTTTGTTGGGTTTATTCAACAATGTCATTCCTTTTTTATTAATTGCGATCGCCGTTGTCAACCTTAATGCTTCAATTGCGGCAATTTTAAATGCAACAGCTCCTCTATTTACAGCGATCGTTTCAGCTATTTGGTTGAAAGAATCGCTAAACAAACGTAAAGCGATTGGATTAGTATTAGGGATTGTTGGAGTTGCTGTTTTAGTTGGATGGAGTCCTTTACCGCTATCACCTTCAGTCATTTTCGGAGGAATATCAGCTTTAATTGCAGCCCTCTCCTATGGTATTGCTGCTGTGTATGCCCGTCGCAGATTTATACACGATCGAGTTGCTGAAACTGCCTTCGGACAATTAACTAGTTCGAGTATTTTGCTGATTCCGGTTGCTTTTGCAACTTTTCCTCAAACACTTCCCTCGCTCGAAGTTATTTTTGCAGTCGCCGTACTCGCGATCGCGTGTACTGCTATTGCCTATCCGCTCTACTTTCAACTAATTTCTAATATCGGTGCGACTGGAGCAATAACTGTTGCTTTTTTAATTCCTGTTTTCAGTCTGTTATTTGGCAATATTTTCCTCGGCGAACCCGTGAATTCTGGCTTAATTTTTGGATTGATAACAATTTTACTGAGCGTTTGGTTAGTCATTAATCCAAAACAGCAGAAATAATTGCGATCGCGTTCCGCCTTCACCTCGACTAATTTGTCAGAATCAATATGAGAGATATTTTATTTTGAGAGTGAATGCAGCGATCGCAACTCGTAACTAAAGATTTAGTCCTGATTGGCGGCGGTCACAGCCATGCTATTGTCCTGAGAATGCTGGGCATGAAACCGATACCAGGCATTCGAGTCACATTAATTACAGAAGCGTCAGATACTCCTTATTCGGGGATGTTACCCGGTCACGTTGCCGGATTTTACACTCATGAAGAATGCCACATCGATCTGCGACGTTTAGCTCAATTTGCTCGGGTGCAATTTTATCGCGATCTCGTTGTTGGATTAGATTTAGTTAATAAAAAAGTTATTTGTGCCAATCGTCCGCCTGTAGCGTACGATTTGCTTTCCGTTGATATTGGCAGCACTCCGGCTCAAATTTCCGTACCTGGTGCAGCAGAGTACGCGATTCCAGCAAAACCAGTGGCGCAGTTTCTGCAACATTGGTATGACTTGTGTAGAGACGTTACAACATGTAGAGACGTTACATGTAACGTCTCTACATTGCGCCTGGGAATTGTCGGTGGAGGTGCTGGCGGAGTCGAGTTAGCAATGGCAATGCAGGGTCATTTGCAGTCTATAAGATCCCCCCAACCCCCCTTAAAAAGGGGGGCTAAGTCTTCTCGCTTATTCAGGGAGGAGAGGGAAGATCGAGATCTAGAAATTCATCTATTTCAGCGCGGTGCTGAATTAATGCCAAATTACAATTCCTGGGTACGGCATCGCTGTCAAGAGATTTTAATCCACAAAAGAATTCAACTACACCTGCAAGAAACCGTTTGTGAAATCCAATCGTACCCCACACCCTACACCTATACGGGCGGGTTTCCAAACCCGCCCCTACCAACACCCTACACCATCAAATGTGAATCTGGATTGCAGGTAGAATGCGATCGCATCTTCTGGGTAACGCAAGCCTCCGCACCCGATTGGCTACAAGCCGCAGGAATCGCCACTGACGAACGCGGATTTATTCTCGTCAACGATGCACTACAATCGGTTTCCCATCCAGATGTATTTGCAGCGGGTGATATTGCCTCAATGGTAAATTATCCCCGTCCCAAAGCTGGAGTATTTGCCGTGCGCCAAGGCAAACCTTTATTTAAAAACCTGCGACGAGCATTATTAGGGCGATCGCTACAGCCTTACAAACCGCAGAAACAATATTTAAGTTTAATCGGTACGGGAGACGGCAAAGCGATCGCGGCATGGGGAAAACTTGGTTTTGGCGCTACTGGCTGGCTGTGGCGCTGGAAAGATGCGATCGATCGCAAATTCATGCAACGGTTTAGTAACTTACCGCAAATGCAGGAGAAAGGGCAAAAGTCAAAAGTTAAAAGTCAAACGTCAAAACAAATTCCGAATTCCGAATTCCGAATTCCGAATTCCGAATTCCCTATGCCTTGTGCTGGCTGCGGTTCTAAGGTTAGCAGCACAGTTTTAGCAAGGGTACTCAATCAAATCAAGCAGGATAGTACTAACTGGTGCAATCGCCAAGATATTATTATCGGGCTAGATGCTCCTGACGATGCGGCGGTGGTGGAAGTACCAGGCGGTTTGTGGATGGTACACACCATAGATCATTTCCACAGTCTCATCAACGATCCGTATATTTTTGGACAAATTACTGCCAACCATTGCCTCAGCGATATTTTTGCAATGGGTGCGACACCTCAAAGTGCATTGGCGATCGCAACTATTCCCTATGCTTTAGAATCCAAAACAGAAGAAACCCTTTATCAGTTACTATCCGGCGCAGTCAAAGTGCTAGCTGACGCGCAGACACCTTTGGTAGGTGGACACACAACTGAAGGCAGCGAATTGGAATTTGGCTTATCTTGTAACGGTTTAGTCCACCCGAATAAACTTCTGCGCAAAGGTGGAATGCAGCCAGGACAAGTTCTAATTTTAACTAAAGCCCTTGGTACGGGAACCCTTTTTGCTGCCGAGATGCAACGGGAAACTAAAGGAGATTGGATCGATCGCGCTGTTACTTCAATGTTGCAATCGAATCAAGTCGCAGCTGCTTGTTTAATGGCACATGGAGCCACTGCTTGTACTGATGTTACGGGTTTTGGGCTTGCCGGACACTTGTACGAAATGGTTCGAGCTTCCCGTAGCGTAGGCATCTCTGCCTGTGCGGTAGATTTAAATTTAGCAGCAATTCCTGCTCTAGAAGGTGCGATCGCTACATTACAAAAAGGAATTGTCAGTTCGCTGCAAGCGGAAAATTTACGCATTGCTCGTTTTATTACCGATCTAAACATCGCTGGTTCAGAATCGCTCAGCCCGTCTGCTCGCTACTCGCTCTTATTCGATCCGCAGACATCGGGCGGTTTACTAGCATCAATTCCAGCAGAACAAGCCAGTCAATGTCTAGATAAGCTACATAGTTTAGGCTATGCACAAAGTTGCATTATTGGCAAGGTAGTAGATTTAGAGGGCGATCGCCAACCAATAACCATAAATTTATCCAATGTATAGGGGCGCACAGCCGTGCGCCCTTACGAGGGTTATGCAGGCTACATCATACCCATGCCACCCATACCGCCCATACCACCCATGCCGCCCATGCCACCCATGCCACCCATGTCAGGAGCAGCAGCAGCTTTCTTCTCTGGCTTTTCAACCACTAGGGCTTCGGTCGTTAACACCATACCAGCAATCGAACCAGCGTTTTGTAATGCCGAACGCACAACCTTAGCAGGGTCGAGAATGCCAGCAGCAATCAGATCTTCAAACTCGCCAGTTGCCGCATTGTAACCAACGTTAAACTCGGTTTCCCGCACTCTCTCAACCACGACAGAGCCTTCAGCCCCTGCATTGTCTGCCATTTGGCGTAAGGGAGCTTCCAGCGCTCTAGCGACGATTTCAGCGGCAACTTTTTCTTCGTCTTGCAAGCTGGCTTTAAATTCGTCCACCTTCTTCGCCAAGTGGATTAGAGTCGTTCCGCCGCCAGGGACGATACCTTCTTCAACTGCGGCTTTAGTCGCGTTAAGCGCGTCTTCGATTCGCAGTTTGCGGTCTTTGAGTTCGGTTTCGGTTGCTGCACCAACTTTAATGACTGCTACGCCACCAGCTAGCTTAGCAATTCGCTCTTGCAGTTTCTCCTTGTCATAGTCGGAGTCAGATTCTGCTAGTTGCTTGCGAATTTGACCAATACGCTTTTCTACATCGGCTCTGTTGTCGCCTTCAGCAACGATTGTGGTAGATTCTTTGTCGATGATGACTTTACGGGCAACACCCATCATTTCCAAAGAAGCGGTATCTAAGCTCAAACCGATTTCTTCAGAAATCAACTGACCGCCAGTGAGTACGGCAATGTCGCGCAACATTTCTTTACGGCGATCGCCAAATCCTGGCGCTTTAATCGCGCAGACGCTCAACACGCCACGAGCTTTATTCACAACCAAAGTTGCTAAAGCTTCCCCATCAACATCTTCAGCAATAATAATCAGAGGTTGTCCGGCACGAGCGACTTTTTCCAAAATCGAAATCAAATCTTGGATCGTGCTGATTTTCTTGTCTGTAATCAACAGGCGAGGATTCTCAAACTCTGCTACCATCCGCTCGTTGTCGGTGATGAAGTAGGGAGAAATATAACCTCGATCCAACTGCATCCCTTCTACCACGTCTAAATCGGTCGTGAGAGACTTGGATTCCTCAACGGTAATCACACCGTCTTTGGTGACTCGCTCCATTGCCTCAGCGATCATCGCCCCAACTTCTTCATCGTTTCCAGCCGAGACAGTCGCCACAGAGGCGATCGCATTTCCTTCGACTGGTTTGGCGACAGCAGCTATTTCTTCTACCAACTTGGCAACGGTTTTCTCTATTCCGTGACGCAGCGCTACTGGATTAGCTCCCGCTGCAACGTTTCGCAAGCCCTCGCGAATCATCGCTTGGGCGAGAACTGTCGCCGTTGTCGTACCATCCCCAGCTACATCTTTAGTTTTCGATGCAACTTCCTGAATCAGACGCGCCCCAGTATTTTCTAGGGGGTCTTCCAACTCAATTTCTTTAGCTACGGTAATTCCGTCATTAACGATCTGCGGCGCACCGTACTTTTTCTCTAACAAGACGTTGCGACCTTTTGGACCCAGGGTAATTTTCACGGCATCGGCAAGGGCATTCACACCCCGTTCCAACGCCCGCCGCGATTCATCATCAAACGCAACGATTTTTGACATACGCTTCGTTTCCTCAAGCTTCCATTAGTCAATTTAGCACTCTCTTGAGTTGAGTGCTAATGAAACTACTGGCGTTTAGCAATTAGCTAACAGCTAATTGCTAAACGCTAATCGCTCTTAAGTCATAACCATTCCACCATCGACGTTGAAGACTTGACCTGTAATGTATCCAGCGGCAGGATCGGCGGCGAGAAAGCGCACCATACCAGCAACTTCTTCGGGTTTGCCGTAACGACTCAAGGGAATATATTTCAGAATTTCTTCAGAATCAATGTTGCTAGTCATATCAGTGGTAATAAAACCAGGAGCAACGGCATTGACGATAATGCCACGGGAGGCAAGTTCTTTCGCAACGGTTTTAGTAAATCCGATCGCCCCAGCTTTCGCCGCACTATAGTTCGCTTGACCGGGATTGCCCATTTGTCCGGCTACAGAAGCAATATTAATGATGCGCCCGCTGCGTTGCTTGAGCATGATTTTGCTGACAGCTTTGGTACAAAGGAATACGCCTGTAAGGTTGAGGTCGATGACTGCTTGCCAGTCTTCCGGTTTCATCCGCAACAACAAAGTATCGCGGGTAATACCAGCATTGTTTATCAAAACATCAATTCGCTTCCATTTGTCTACAACAGTATTAACCAGAGTATCTACTTGAGCCGCGTCCGAGACATCAGCTGGAATTGCGATCGCGCTACCCCCCGCCGCCTCAATTTCTTCTACCACTTCTTTAGCGGCGGAACTAGAGCTTGCGTAGTTTACAACAACGTTTGCCCCTTCTGCGGCTAAACTCAAAGCGATCGCCCGTCCAATTCCTCGCGAAGCCCCCGTGACGATTGCCACTTGTTGGCGTAACCGTTGTAAATCCTCTGGCAATACTTCCATAAACAATGACTCTTACGTAGATACTCTCACTTAGCGATCGCACTTAAACCACCGCGCTAACCATCTTATCAATAGGGAGCAGGGAGTAGGGAACAGGGAGTAGGGAGACAAGGAGGACAAGGGGGACAAGGAAGTTGAGGAAGTTGAGGGAGAAATTCCAGCTACCAGCCACTAGCCACTAGCTACCAGCCACTCACTACACCCTACACCCGCATCAACACGCACCACTCACTGCTACTTGAGATATAACAGTAAAAAACTGTGTTAAATCTCATGGCTACTAAACAGCAGTTCAATAATTTTGCCGAAATGATTTCTGGTGCTGATGTGCCTGTACTGGTAGATTTTTACGCTGCATGGTGCGGTCCTTGCCAGATGATGGCTCCAATTTTAGAACAAGTAAACGAGCGTCTCAAATCTAAAATCCGTATTGTGAAAATCGATACTGATAAATATCCACAACTCGCCAGTCAATATCAAATTCATGCCTTGCCCACACTAGTACTATTTAAGCAGGGTCAACCAGTCGATCGCATTGAGGGCGTAGTACCAGCACCTAATTTAATCGAACATTTACAAGCTCTAATTTAGTGAAAAGATTTCATTCAATAAAAAGCCCGCATTTGCGGGCTTTTACTGTAGGAAAAAGCTATTTTATTAGCAATGATGACAATTATGATAGCGGTAATGATATCAGTTATGACAGCAATGAATCGTCAGCGGTTGTCGCTGAAAAACTTTCAGGCGATCGCTCCGCCAACCAACTCATTTTTTCTTTGTCTTTCTTAACTTTAATTAACAATTCTAGATAAGCAATGGGTACGATAATTGGCCAAAAAAGAGTGACTATGACTAAAAATATTCTGAGTAGAAGTAATTGAGAGCGTTTGCCAAGGTCTCGCTGCATGATGTCTGCCCACTGAGTAAACAGACAAGCCGCGATTGTAATATAGAAAGTCGCCCCAGCAGTAATAATTGTTTGTAGCATCATTTTCTAAAAAGTCATTTTCTAAAAATAGGTTGAGTCTGAAAAGAATTCAGCAGCTACCCCAAACCAGCAGCGCGGTCGACGAAGTTATCGTTAATACGCTCTTTTGAGCGCTATGTAGCCCGAACACCCTGTAACGATCTGACCCGAAAGCCTTAACTAATCGACATTTATCCGTAGCACCTTGCTAGTAACTTGCTTTCAAGCCGCAAAAGACTCTGACAATGAAATACGTCAGCCCAAAAAGCTATTCCAGACTAGTGCTATGAATGCTCGTATACCCTCACACGCGCTTCCAGCAATTCCCGATCTTGTTTATGTATTATTTCATACTTTTAACTTGCGGACAATCCAGAGGCAGTTATCAGAGACAATGAAATTCAAACTCGATATATCTAATACTACGTTCGTACTGAAGATAGAAGACAGTTTATAAAGGTTTTCTTATACATCAAGCGAAGGTTAAGTAATATGAATAGACTGACAGCAACTCTACTCATTTCTTGTCCCGACCGACAAGGATTGGTAGCAAAAATTGCTAATTTTATCTATGCCAATGGTGGTAACATCATCCATGCCGATCAGCATACAGACTTTGCTGCTGGTTTGTTTCTAACCCGAATTGAATGGCAATTAGAGGGTTTTCATCTACCGCGAGAGCTAATTGCGCCTGCCTTTGGCGCGATCGCACAGCCTCTAGAGGCTCAATGGCAACTACACTTTTCCGACACCATCCCACGCCTTGCTATTTGGGTGAGTCGGCAAGAACATTGCTTATTCGATCTAATTCTCCGACAACAGGCAAAAGAGTATGCCGCAGAAATTCCCCTGATTATTAGCAATCATCCCGATTTAGAATGGGTGGCAAAACAATTTGGTATAGATTATTACTATATTCCCGTTAACAAAGATAACAAAGCGGCTCAAGAGGAAAAACAGTTAGAACTTTTGCACCAGTACGACATCGATCTCATCGTTCTGGCAAAATATATGCAAATTCTCAGTCCCGAATTTATGACCCGATTTCCTCAAGCAATTAACATTCACCATTCGTTCCTTCCTGCTTTTGTAGGCGCAAATCCATACCAGAAAGCTTACGAACGCGGAGTAAAAATTATTGGTGCTACCGCTCATTACGTGACATCAGAACTCGATGCTGGACCCATTATCGAGCAAGATGTCGTCCGCATCAGCCACCGAGATGAAGTCAGCGATTTGATCCGCAAGGGTAAAGATTTAGAACGAGTCGTTTTAGCTAGAGCTGTGCGATCGCATTTACAACACCGTGTCTTAATTTACGGGAATAAGACTGTAGTGTTTGAGTAATTGAGGGTAATCGCAGGAACACTTAGCTGTGCGCTTCTACAAACCTATTGTACCGATCAAAATATAATTACAGTATTTTTACAGAGGATGACCTTAATACATAAAATTTACAATCAATTCAGTTCTTAAGAATTTTCTAATATTTGTTCCATCTACAAAGGCAATTTCTATGTCAATTCTAGAGAAATTCTTCACCTTCGGCTTTGTTTCTACCTTTAGCGTAGCCCTCATAGCAACCTGGTGGCGCTACATTCCTAGCATAATTGCTACTTACCGCAAGATTATGAGTAAGTATGGACAAACAGAATTAACAGTTAATAGTTAATATTAAATATTTCCATTGTAGAGACGTTACATGTAACGTCTCTACAATGGAAATATATTAATTTGCATTGTGTCCTATTAAATTAAATTCTGAGGTATTTGTTTCATTCTAATTTGGATTTGTAAAGCTAACTGACCTGCTTGCGCCGTCATTTCTTCAACTCTGAGTGCTATTCCTTCTAGATCGAAATAGGGTAACTCCATCCATTGTTTGACTTTTTGCATTAATGATAGCGCGATCGCAAAAGATATTCCTTCATTGCGATCGCATTGAAAATTCTCAACGATAACTGGTTGCTTCTGGGTACGGGGGCGAAATGTAGCTGTAAAACTAAGTGGCTGCGTTTCGCCTTTTTCGTGCAACAACACCTTACCATCGAAGACCATTTTGTTATCTCCGGGTAACTGGAATTGCATCTGTTGCATTTCTAAAATAACAGTTTGTCCGTCTACATTTATTTTAAAATTACGTGCTTTTTTTAATACGTAATCGGACTTCAAAGCGCGATTTAAATCTGGTTCTGTAATGACAATTTTGGCAATAGCATCTAACGGTTTATCTAATTCAACCTTGCCAAAAAGAGCGCTGAGTGGATTCACATCAACTTTATCCGTCTGCACCTCAATTTCTTGCAGGCGGATGTCTTTTTGTATAACTACGCCTTGTCCAGTAAAATCTACTGAATCTGCTTGCCCTAAAATTAGCTTTAAGAGATTTGTTTGAATATCAACATCAATTTTTTCAGCGTTATCTACTTGGCTAGATATTCCTACTTCTGCTACTGCATCGATGACTTGTTCTTCTAACCGTGGCTCGTTATCCATCTTGCGATCGCATCCTTTTGACTCTGCCTAAAACTAATCTAGACATGCACCATTAAGAAATGTATCTATAATTTGGCATATAGTAGTGTGGGCATTGCCCACCCTACTTATAACTAGCCACTAGCCACTAGCCACTGATAACTGACATTTGCATCCCATTTTCAGAAGGGACAATTGTAATGCCTCGCCGAACTGGAGAAACGGGACGAGAATTTGCTAGTTCTAACTCATACTGCGATAACACAGTAGCAAGTACGAGTTTCATTTCATATAGCGAAAAAGCTGCACCAATACAACCGCGACTACCACCACCAAAGGGAAGATATTCAAAGGGTGAAAATTTTTGGTGTAGGAATCTTTCTGGTTGAAATTTTTCTGGTTGAGGATAGATTTCTTCTCTTCTATGGGTGAGGTAAATACAAGGTACGATAATTGTCCCAGCGTTGAATTTATCTCCAGCAATTTGTACGGAGTCTCTTACCATTCGAGGAGTACAAATTAAAGCAATGGGGTGAACTCGGAGGGATTCTTGACAGATAGCAGTAAGATATGGGAGTTGGGCGATCGCATCTGGTTTAGTATTGTCTGCATTATTAAGCTCTTGTTGTAGGCGATCGCGCACTTGTGGATGAGAATGGAGCAGGTAAAATGCCCATGCTAAGGCTGCTGCTGTAGTTTCATAGCCTAATAATAAAAGAGACATCAACTGATCGCGTAATTCCTCATCATTCATCTGCTGTCCATTTTCATCTCGCGCCGCCATTAACATTGATAAAATATCGGTGCGCGTCAGATTGTTTTCTCGTCGCCGTTGCGATATTTCTGCATAGATTAATTTGTCAATTTGTTGTCTGCGTCTGACAAAATGTCCCCAAGGACTCCACGCACCCAAGTCTTTTTGTAATGGTGGGAAAAAGAATAAACTGGAGTACCAGGGAGTAGTAACGTCTTCTAGCAGAGAACTTAACTTAACTTTTAATTGTTCGTACCTTTCTCCAGGGCTGATACCGAATACAACTTGTAAAATAATTTGTAAAGTAATATCGGGAAGAAAATGATTAATAGAAATTTGTTTACCAACTTGCCATTGCTGAGTCACAGCTTGAGTAATTTGACAAATAATTTGTCCATAAGTTTTCATGCGATCGCCATGAAAAGGAGGTAGCATTAATTGGCGTTGGCGTTGATGACTTTTCCCTTCTTGTAAAATTAAAGATTGCTCCCCCATCAAAGGTTGAAATACGTGAGTTGCTTTTTTATAATCAAAGTACTCTGAAGGAATAGCGAAAATCTCTTTAATTGCTTGTGGATGGCTGAAAAATACAACTGGCGGAGAATTTAAACCTAAAACTCTCACAGCAAATGGGTCGCTGTATTTGTTGGCACAAGTATTTAAAAACTCAATTGGATTGGCAATTAGCTGGAGCGTTTGCAGTAAGGCTGGAGTTTTGTTTACCTCAGTTAACTTCATCTTAAATTGGTAGACAATGCTACTACGAAGATTTATTTATATATTAACTAAAAATTATTTGAGAATAAAAATATATTTATATTTATTAGGGTCGCGGCAGCAACGATTTTGAATCAAGTATAAGTTGTTAAAAATCCATTTCAGAATTTTATCATATCAGTTCGATCTCACTCCATAAAGTTTCGCTCACAACTTATTTCTAGACACACTCATCAGCGTCAGAATTTTTCTCTGTAAATATGCGATCTATAGGTAGACAAATCCACTGATATGTATAGACAGACCGTATACAACATAAAGCAGAGATTAAATGTAAAATAATTAAAATTATCTAAAAAGTACAAATACTCAAATTAGAGAGGGTCTTCAGCATGACGGCATCGACCGAAGCGGCAAAGATAGTAACACCAGAATTTTGTCAAGGAATTCAGTATTTTGGCGAAACTTTGCCAGGATTCGAGCAATATGGCAAACAAGCAGCGATCGCACCAAATAAAACTGCTATTACCGATCCTAGCGATCCGGCGGCTGTATTTCAAACCCTCCTCTATGCCGATGCCCTGCGCTATTTAACAGTACAAGTAACGGGAAGTAAAGCTTCGGGACACCCTGGTGGATTTGCCTCACAAGTAGAAGCTTACGCAGCCTTGGTAATGTTGGGTTACAAAAACATTATTACCGAAGTCGGACATCACGCCCCAGGATTTTACAGCGCCATGTTCTTAGATCGTTCGTTAGAAGACATGGGCATTACTACTGTACAACAATTGCGCGATCGCTTCCGCGAACACAACGGTTTACTCGGACACCTTTCTGGCTTTATTCCTGGTATTCTCGCCCCGGCGGGACCATTGGGACAAGGGCAACATTTCGCTATGTCAGCCGCCCGTCTCCACCCCGATAAATTATTCCCCGTCACGATTGGCGATGGTGGGTTAGGCGAACCTTACATCATGAGTAGCATGGCGCATTTCCACACAGCCTATCCAGGCGTGACAAATTTCTTACCCGTCTTGGTGTGGAATGGCTACAGTCAGGAACATCATAGTATGGTGTCCACTCAATCCAACGAACGGATGATGGCATACTGGCACGGTAACGGTTTTGAAGAAGTCGTGTTAGTCGATGCCAAAGACTTTGACGACAAAAACCAACCAGGCGATTATGTCGATAGTACCGCTTTTTCCTTCGAGCAGCGCCTAGCTTTTACTAAAGCCGTATTAGTTGCAGCCGATGAAGCCGCCCGTTCTGCTTTAAGTGGAACGCTAACCGTACTCATTATTAAACAATTAAAAGGAGCAGGAGTCCACGCGAGAGGGGCAAAATCTCACAACCTCTATGCGATGCATACTCTCGATAACCCCGATATTGTCAACGCCCTCAAATCGCGTGCTTTAGCGCCTGCTGCATGGGAAATCGTGCGGACGAACTGCGAACGCGCTGGTGGTGGTTCGGCGAGTCGGGTAGCAGTGACGGAATCTGTATTACCGCTAGCAGAACTTGGGGAATTGCCGTTAGAAGAATATGCTGTAGGGGGAGATCCGAAAGTATCGACAACAGCGATGGGTAAATTGGTGGCGAAAGTGGGAGAATGCGATCGCAACTACATCGTCACCAACGCTGATGGGAATGAAGCGTCTGGAATTGCCAACATTAACCAAGCATTGAAAATTATCCACCCCACAGAAGATCCTATATACAACCAAACCCCAGGCGGACAAGTTTACGAACCTTTGAGTGAAGATGCTTGTGCGGGTTTAGCAGCTGGTTCGGCGTTGATGGGCAGTCGTACTTTGTGGTGTTCTTATGAGTCTTTTGCGATTAATGGTTTACCGATTTGGCAAACGGTAACGCAAGCAATGGCAGAATTACGTCGCCCCACACCGTCTACCGTAACTCTATTTACGGCTGGGGCGTTAGAACAAGGGCGCAATGGATGGACGCACCAACGCCCTGAAATTGAAGCATATTTCGCCGCCATGATGCGCAATGGAAATGTCTTTCCCTTATTTCCACCCGATGCCAATTCGATTCAAGTTTGTTACGATTGGGCGCTGACAACGAAGAATAAGGGTGTTGTAATTACAGCGAGTAAGTCACCTTTACCAATTCGCACGACATTTGAACAAAGTCGCAAAGCAATTCAAGATGGTGCGGTGGTACTGCAAGAAATTAAAGGTAGCAAGACGGTAGTATTTGCTGTAATTGGCGATATGGTTTTGATGCCTGTATTTGAAGCTGCGACTTATTTAGAAGCGCAAGAAATTGGTGTGAGAATTGTTTCTGTTGTCAATCCCCGTCGTTTGTATCGTCCTAGCGATGTGGCTTGGGATTCTTGTTCTGAACCCGATGGAGAATTTTTGAATGATGCTGGATTTGAGGCGTTATTTGGTGGCGATGCTTTGGTTGGAGTAGCATCTGGTGCGAGTGGGATGTTGGAACCAATTATGTTGCGGAGTCATTGCCAGCGCGATACTTTTGCCTGGAAGCGAGGAGAAACCACCGCAAGTCCTGCACAATTGATGGCAATAAATGGGATGACGGCTGAGAATTTGGTCAAACGCGCTATGGAGTTGGTTGGTTAGTCGATATTCATATGATATTATGCCCCTGCCTGGTTTATAACTAGGTGGGGGCTAGCTATCCCAGACTAACTTTAGAGTAGAACAGATTAAAATTGTGCCTAATATTTTGACAGCATTTCAAACACTTATTACTCATCCAATCTCGGATCTAATTAGCTATTACAAAGGCAAGAATAGAATCAACTAGATTGGAGACGCTTTAGAGTTCTTTATTAAAGATATATTTGCCGATACTGTAACTGAAACTGACGAGCTAAAAAAGTTATTAAAGTATGATGAAGTTTTCTCATATAGTGGTAATGCAAACAATCCACCAGATTTGATGTTGAAGAATGGTGATGCTGTAGAAATTAAAAAAATAGAATCATTAGGTGCTAGCATTGCATTAAACAGTTCTTATCCCAAATCAAAATTATTTTGTGATAGTCCGCTAATTACAAGCCATTGCCGTACCTGTGAAGATTGGCAAGAAAAAGATATTATTTATGCTATTGGAGTCGCAAAAGACAAACGGCTAAAATTGCTTTGGCTAATTTATGGTGATTGCTATGCTGCCGATCGCGAAATATATGAAAAAATAACCAATACAATAGCCAGTGGTATTAATCAAATTCCAGGAGTCGAATTTTCTAAAGCGAAAGAATTAGGCAGAGTCAATAAAGTAGACCCCTTAAAAATAACATACCTCCGAATTAGAGGAATGTGGGGTATTCAAAATCCCCTATCTGTTTTTGATTACGCAAATTTGGGCTATGAGAAGAACTCAGACTTTCAAGCGATCGCGATTATGAAAACTAGTAAGTATTTATCCTTTCCTGCCCAAGATAGAGAAGGACTTGAAGCTAGATTAGATTGTAACTTGCAGATGTTTGACGTAAAGATTAAATCTCCAAATAACCCTATACAGTTGATTTCTGCTAAAATCATAAATTATAGAAAATAATTTTTATCTCTGAATTAAGAGCAATAAATGAATGTAGTATCTTTATTTTCCGGTTGTGGTGGATTGGATTTAGGATTCCATCAAGCTGGATTCAATATTATTTGGGCAAATGAATACGACAGATCGATTTGGAATACCTACGAAATAAACCATCAAAACACAAAGTTAGATAAAAGAGACATCAGAAGTATTCAATCTGATGAAATTCCCGACTGTATCGGAATAATTGGTGGACCTCCTTGCCAAAGCTGGAGTGAAGCTGGCGCTGGAAGAGGGATTAACGATAGCAGGGGTCAAGTATTTTATGAATACATTAGAATTTTAAAAGATAAAAAACCTCTTTTCTTTTTAGCAGAAAATGTTAGTGGAATATTAGCAGATAAGCACGCACAAGCATTCACTAACATTCTCTATCAATTTAAAGATGCTGGCTATGAGTTGGCATATAAGTTATTAAATGCTCAAAATTTTGAAGTACCTCAAGATAGAAAAAGAGTCATTATTATTGGCTACAGAGAAGACATAGGGGGGGGATTTGACTTTCCAAAAGGAAGTCATAAGAATTTTACCTTGAGAGATGCTATATACGATCTTAATTTGATTGAACCTACCAAAATCAGTAGTTATTTAGATAAAAAAAATCAAAAAGTACCCAATCATGAATATCTAGATAGCAGCTTTTCTAGTATTTACATGTCAAGGAACAGAGTGAGAAGTTGGGATGAACCATCTTTTACTATTCAAGCTGGTGGGAGACATGCCCCCATACATCCTCAGGCAAATAAAATGATCTGGTTAGCAAAAGATAAATGGATGTTCGATCCTGAATCGCCTAAGTCATATCGTCGATTATCAGTCCGAGAATGCGCTAGAATTCAGACATTTCCAGATGATTTTATTTTTCAATATAACAGTATAACTGACGGATATAAAATGGTTGGGAATGCTGTACCTGTGAATTTAGCTAGAATTTTGGCAACCAAGATAAAAGAAGACATACAGCAGTATCTGACTTTTGGTGTTTGTAAGACTGTACGGCAACATCAATTGTGTATGCAACTAACTTTATTAAATACTAAATCTACCCATTTGTTTTAGAAGCAGGAGACTTATTCAGAAAATGTCGCGCCCTTTTCAAAATTAATTTGATCGCGGGCGATCGCACTAATTTAAAACTCGTACATGAGCAATTTCTTTTCTACCAATCGACCGAACTTGTTTGCTAGACGTTGTTAGAATGACGCGATCGAGTTCTTAAATCATTACTCTCTCCGCACTGATAGAATCGAGCAAATATCTTCTGTAGCCAAATTCATATACAATCATAACTAGATGTATGAGGATGCAACTATGAGTAGCACAAAAGAAATGGTTCATCTGAACTTAGATTTGTCACCAGAACTCTATGAGAAGTTAGAAGAAAGCGCTAAAAAGATTGGTGGTAATAAAAGTGATGTATTACGACAAGCGATCGCATTAATGCAAGTTGCTATAGTAGCTAAAGAACAGGGGGAAAAATTCGGTATTGCAGAGCCAGAACAAACTTTGTCTACTGAAATAACTATACCTTAAATCTGCTCTTAATTCTTGACTCTATCTATGCAAAATTCAGAAGAGCAAAACGAGATAGTTTCTAGAGGTTCTCTCAATCTATCCTCAGCAACAGAAAAATTAGTTACTACAGGTTCTTTAAATTTATCTTCTCCTGAATAGGTAGAGTTTGAACGGAGGAACCGTGAAAAAGATAAAGACCTAGAACGAGAGCAAAAACGCATTTCCTTCTGGGTAAAAGATATTGCGGTATTTATAGTAGCTTTAATTATAATTTTACTAATAGACTTTTATGCTTTCACGGTTTTACAAAAAGATACCGTTTCTGAAGGAGAATTAAGATTTGCGATCGTCGCACTTACTTCTACAATAACCAGTTTGCTTAGCTATTTAGTAGGTAGAGCTAGTAAGTAGTAATATTTAAGAATTTTAGATCTTGAAGAAATCTTCGCAAAAGACAAGAGCGATCGCAAATTGCATAACTCTCAAATATAAAACTCACACAGCGATCGCCTCAAACGCTTGCCTATTTCTCGACACAACTTCTAGCTTAGAGTGCAGAGTTGCAATCGCCTCGATTAAGAGTTGTCGCGGCGTTAACCCCCAATACTGTAAAACTTGCAACAAGCGGGCAATTGTTTCATCATCGTGCAATAGAGGAAACTGAAACGCTCTACCACCACTGGGTAGATTAATTAGTCCGCTTGCATCTCGTTGTGGTGCAGAGTCCTGTTGCTGCTTCTTCCTTTCTTCTACCATCAATTCAGAAACCTGCTTTTCGTTGACTGCTGGCAATCCCCACAGCTTGGATATGAGTTGTTGATATCGCTTCTGAGTTAGAGCAAATAACGTAGTCAGAGAGATCCGTTCTATCTTCTCGATCGCAAAATCTCGAAATGTCTCAAATAGCCGGATGAACTTTTTCGCTTCAGCCAAAGTCTTGCCTTGCGACTCCAGCCAAGCTTTGAATGTCTCTTTGGGCATGGCTTTAAACATCTGCCAGTAGTCGCATCCTTGGGCTAGGGCATTCTCGACTATCAGCCGATCGCGCTGTCTGATTCTTTCATTTATGTCGCGCGATTTCAAAGAATTTTTGTTGGAGGCGATCGCAGCAGGATTTGTTGTGCTAGTATTCATAGTACATACAACACATATGTGATGTGATTTTGTTTGATTAGGAAGTCCCGAGTTGGTCAGACGGGGGACTTCCTAAGTATTTTTGTATTGTATCAGATATCTCTGCATAAGTCGATCGTATAGGGATAAAAATCAGCAGCATTCTGTAGTTTTTCAGACGTAGCTGTAGAACTAGCGTCTGAAACGAACATACTCTGTTGCTGCATAGCTGCGATCGCGCGATACTCTCACCTGCAACTCTGGTCACTGGTCACTGGTCACTGATAACTGTCAAAGGCGTTACCCTGGAAGGAATAGAAGATCAACATCAACTATTTTTCATCTATCGCAGGTTGACCCTTACCATGCTGCAATCCTATTTCGATACAGATAATAACGGTCATAAACATAAATCTTTTGAGCTTCCAGGGGCAAAACCCCACTATAATCCCGATCGCCCCGGACAAGTCGAGCATATTTTTCTCGATCTCAATTTAGATATCCCCAACCAAAGCTATGACGGAACTTGCACGATTCAACTCAAACCCGTCCGCAACGGGATCGATCGCCTCACCCTAGATGCAGTCAGTCTCAACATTCACTCAGTCCAAGTAGATGCTACCTCAACGACATACGATTATGATGGGCAACAGCTACAGGTACATCTAGCTAACCCTACACAAACGGGACAATCAATTAAAATTGCGATCGCCTATTCTGTCACGAAACCCCAACGCGGAATTTACTTTATCGCCCCAGATAAGCACTACCCCAACAAACCAGTCCAAGTCTGGACGCAAGGAGAAGATGAAGACTCCCGTTTCTGGTTTCCCTGCTTCGACTACCCAGGACAACTCGCAACTTCAGAAATTCGGGTGCGCGTCCCCAAACCCTACATTGCCATTTCCAACGGTAGATTAATCGACACCGAAGAAAACAGTGACTACAAAATTTTTCACTGGCTGCAAGAGCAAGTCCACCCATCCTATTTAATGACTCTAGCAGTGGGAGACTTTGCCGAAATCCAGGATGAATGGAACGGCAAACTAGTCACTTACTACGTAGAAAAAGGTAGAGAGGAAGATGCGCGGCGCAGCATGGGCAAAACTCCCCGCATGGTCGAATTCTTCAGCCAGAAGTATGGTTATCCTTATGCTTTTCCCAAATACGCCCAAGTCTGCGTAGATGATTTCATTTTTGGTGGAATGGAAAATACGTCTACCACCCTGCTGACAGATAGATGTTTGTTAGACGAACGCGCGGCGATTGATAACCGCCTCACAGAAAGCCTAGTCGCGCACGAACTCGCCCATCAGTGGTTTGGCGATTTAGTTGTAATTAAACACTGGTCTCATGCTTGGATTAAAGAGGGCATGGCATCCTACTCTGAGGTGATGTGGACGGAACAAGAGTATGGAGCCGAAGATGCTGCTTACTACCGCTTGCTAGAAGCCCGCAACTATCTCGCTGAAGACAGCAGCCGCTATCGTCGCCCAATTGTAACGCACGTTTATCGGGAGGCGATCGAATTGTACGATCGCCACTTGTATGAAAAGGGTTCCTGCGTTTACCACATGATTCGGGCAGAGTTAGAAGAAGAGTTATTTTGGCGGGCAATCCAAACTTTCGTGCAGGATAACGCTCATCATACTGTAGAAACTGTAGATTTACTCCGGGCAATCGAGAAAGTTACAGGGCGAAATCTTCTATTTCTCTTCGATCAATACGTCTATCGCGGCGGACATCCCGAATTCAAAGTTGCTTACACGTGGGATGGCGATAGCAAATTAGCGAAGGTGACTGTTAACCAAACCCAAAACGATCTATTCGATTTGAAAATACCGATCGCTTTTGGGTATGCACAAGGTGATGTAGGGGCGCATAGCCATGCGCCCCTACACAAAACATTCACCGTGCGCGTCAATGAAAAGGAACAGAGTTTCTACTTTCCATTAAACGAGAAACCTCAGTTTATTAGCTTTGATGCTAATAATAATTACTTAAAAACCGTGTCTTTAGAATATTCTATTCCAGAACTAAAGGCACAGTTGCAATTCGATCCCGATCCGATTTCTCGGATCTACGCAGCTGAAGCTTTGGGGAAAAAAGGTGGTTTAGAGGCGCTCAATGCCCTTGCTGAAGCATTGAAAAGCGATCGCTTTTGGGGTGTCAAAGTAGAAGTCGCGAAACAATTAGCTCAAATTAAGCTCGACCAAGCTTTTGAGGCTTTGGTTGTCGGATTGAACGATGAAAATCCCTTGGTACGACGTGCCGTAGTTGAGGCTTTGAGTAACATCAAAACTTATGCTAGCTACAAAGCCCTGAAGCCGATTGTGGAAGATGGGGACAGCAGTTATTACGTAGAAGCAGCCGCAGCCAGAGCAGTTGGTATTATCGCCGCTGCCCAATTGGAAGAAAAGCCCAAGGAAGAAAAAGTCTTAAAGCTGCTCAGATCGATTTTAGAAAACAAAGCAGGCTGGAATGAAGTCGTCCGATCTGGGGCGATCGCGGGCTTGAGTCAAATGAAAACTTCAGCCGAGACACTAGACCTAATTTTAGAATACACCCGCTTAGGAGTTCCTCAAGCCTTGCGCCTTGCGGCTGTCCGCGCTCTTGGAACCATCTCCACAGGTCAATCTGCTGCCAATTTAGACCGAATTTTAGAACGATTAACCGAATTATCTCACGAAAGCTTCTTCCTCACCCAAGTCTCGGTCGTGACTGCCCTGGGACAAATGGAAACCCCCAAAGCGATCGCGATTTTACAAGCTTTAGCAACGCAATCCCTTGATGGACGAGTCCAACGAATCGCCGAAGAAGCTGTAGCAAAAGTCCAAAGCGCAGCAGGTTCTGACCAAGCTGTCAAGCAACTCCGCGACGAAATCGACCAGCTCAAAAAACAAAACCAAACCCTGATGAGTCGGCTGGAGAGCTTGGAGGCTAAAGCTTCTAAATAGGAAGCAGGGGACAAGGGAGACAAGGGAGACAAGGGAGACAAAATCAATTCACAATTCACAATTATCTCCTGACTCCTGACTCTCTTCTCACAATTCACAATTATCTCCTGACTCCTGACTCCTGACTCCTGACTCCTGACTCCTGGCTCCTGACTCCTGGCTCCTGACTCCTGACTCCTGGCTCCTGACTCCTGACTCCTGGCTCCTGACTCCTGGCTCCTGACTCCTGACTCCTCTTCTTAACTTTTCTTATCAATTGATTTGTACTTTTATATACTATGTTAAGAATAGATACAATTTAAATAACGTATTCTACGTATAAGAAGACATCGACAGGGCAGTTTAAAGAGGCTATAGTTGACTGTTTGGGAATCTAAGCCGATTGACTCGTAGTTAAAAGTAGTCACGAGATTACCCTGGTTAGTAAACGAGTGTAAATATTCGATTGTAAAGAGGCAAGTCAAGGCGTGGGTCAGTATCAACTCGCTCAGCTTAAACGCTACGATCCAGAAGCGATCGCGCAGTATTATCGCTTCCGTCCTTTGCTGGCTGTAGCGCGGGCTTTCAAGGTCGTCTGGTTGTTTGCTGGGTTTATTTTTGGTTTAAAGTGGGACGATTGGCGCGATCGCGAAGAAGAAAATAAGCTCAAACGAGCCGTCCAACTGCGGCAGCTCCTTACAGATCTGGGTCCGACGTTTATCAAAGTCGGTCAAGCGCTCTCCACTCGCCCAGATTTGGTGAGAAAAGATTTTCTAGACGAACTGGTAAAACTGCAAGACCAACTACCTGCCTTCGAGCAGGAAATTGCTTTGCGCACGATTGAAACCGAATTGGGGCGCTCGGTTGAAGAAATTTACAGTCAAATTTCGCCACAACCTGTAGCTGCTGCGAGTTTGGGACAAGTGTATCGCGCTCGGCTCCATAGTGGCGAAGAAGTTGCCGTTAAGGTACAGCGTCCGAATTTACGCCCGACGATTACCCTCGACCTTTACTTAATGCGTTGGGCGGCGAGTTGGCTATCTCCTTGGTTGCCGCTCAATCTCGGTCACGATCTGACGATGATTGTAGACGAATTTGGGACGAAGTTATTTGAGGAAATCGATTACCTCAACGAAGGACGGAACGCCGAAAAGTTTGCGACCAACTTCCGTAACGATCCTCACGTCAAAATTCCTTTAATTTACTGGCGCTATACAAATACTCGCGTCCTGACGCTGGAGTGGATTAACGGATTTAAGTTGAATGACACTGCTAGCATCCAAGCAGCGGGATTGAATACAGATGAATTGATCGAAATTGGTGTGACAGCTGGGCTGCAACAGCTACTAGAACACGGATTCTTTCATGCTGACCCCCATCCAGGTAATTTGTTTGCCATGCCAGACGGACGAATGGCTTACATTGACTTCGGCATGATGGATCAATTGGACGAGCGGACAAAAGAAACGCTAGTAGATGCGATCGTGCATCTCGTGAATAAAGACTATGACGAATTGGCAGAAGATTACGTCAAGCTAGGATTTCTCACGCCAGACACTGATATTCGCCCGATTATCCCAGCTTTAGAAGCAGTCTGGGGTAGCGCGATCGGTAAAAATGTAGGAGATTTTAACTTCAAAACCATCACCGACTCCTATTCGGAGTTGATGTATGACTATCCTTTCCGCGTCCCTTCTAAATTTGCGCTAATTATCCGTTCTTTGATTACGCAAGAAGGAATTGCCCTCAGCCTTAATCCAGATTTCAAGATTATCGAAGTTGCTTATCCCTATGTGGCACGGCGGTTACTGACGGGTGAAACCCCCGAACTGCGGCGCAGGTTACTCAATCTCTTGTTCAAAAATGGTAAGTTTCAGTGGCAGCGGTTGGAAGATTTACTCGACATCGCTAGCGCTGACGATAGTTTTGATATTCTACCCACCGCTCAACTCGGCTTGCAGTATCTTCTATCTGAAGAAGGGAAATACCTACGGCAACAATTGGTGATGGCACTGACGGAAGACGATCGCCTGCATACAGCAGAAGTACAGCGGATCTGGAATTTAGTCAAGGATGAAATTCAGCCCGCACGTCTGTTTGATGCCGCGATTGGAGCGATCGCCAATTTATCTAGAGAAACGGCGGCAATTCTGCCGACAGCAGTATTTTCACTCATTGCTACCCCAGATCGAGAGCGGTAAGGGGATACATGATGGATGCAAAAGGGTAAGATGTTGAAAGTAACAAAAGTTAAAATTAAAAATTTGTAAGTTTAAGGTATCTTCCATGTTTTACCCGTCCACTCCGCCTTATTTCCTGCTCGTTGCAGGTTTGTTTGTCGCCTTGACTTCTGGAGCGGCGTTTTCTGGCACGCTCAAACAGCTGCTACAAAAATGGTCGAGCGATCGCGCCACCGATACCGATACAATGGCTAAAATCCGCACCGGACAATTAATTTTTCCTTTTTTGGGCATGGCTGTCGGTGTTTGCGTCTTTCTTGCCTCTGGGATTGAAATTTTTGGCTTCCCCATCATGATGTCTTATGCTTTTGCCGTTCCCCTGACGTTACTGACTGGTTTGTTAGTCTGGTATCAGTTGGGTAGCATGTTTGCTTTAGCAGAACGGGAAGGATTTCAAGCTTTTAATCTTGATTCTTGGGAATAATTTATCAGTCATCAGTCATTGGTCATTTGTAATAGTTCGTGGGTAGGGTGAGCAATGCTCACCTTATTTTTATACATCAGTGCTTTAGATCGAAAAATTGTGTTGTTGCAAGATTTTCAACCTTTATGCGCGATCGCGACAACTTCTATTGGCGCGGACAGATTGCGGTCTATTTGTCAACCGAATAATCCAGTCTGGGTTCCAAGGTCTCTGTCGAGTATTGCGGGAGTGCAAGCCTACTCAGGTTCGCTCAAATCTCATGTAGCCGAATTGTGGCAGTCTCACCGCGCCTTCGTTTTTTGTTTGGCAACTGGGGCAGTTGTGAGGATCGTTGCACCTTTATTGCAAAGTAAAGCCACCGATCCGGCAGTTGTGGTTGTCGATGAGGCAGGAAAGTTTGTCGTCAGTTTGTGCGGCGGACATCAAGGCGGAGCAGATCGTCTCACAAAAATAATTGCCCAGCTCATTGATGCAACGCCAATATTAACCAGCGCTTCGACAAGTTTAGGATTACCTGCCGTAGATTTACTAGGCGTTCCCTTTGGGTGGCATAAAGGTAAAGGAGATTGGACGGAAGTGAGTGCGGCAGTCGTCCGTGGCGAACCCGTACAAGTGATTCAAGAGGCTGGTTCTACCTTGTGGCGATCGACAGCTAGCGTTCGGCGATCGCATCTGAGTTTTACCCCATCTCCTGACGCAACAGCCGAAATTTGGATTACGCCACGCCTAATTCAGGACGCACGATCGCGTACGCCTCAAATTCAGTGGCATCCCCGCGTTTTGTGGGTGGGAATCGGTTGCGAACGGGGAACCTCAAGACAACTAATTGAAGCTGCACTTCAACAGGTATGCCGAGAAAATCAACTTGCAGCAGAGGCGATCGCGGGGATTGCTACGATCGACCTGAAAGCTGATGAAGTTGGGTTAGTCGAATTGTGCCACGCCTACGATTTTCCCTTACGGACTTTTCCCGCCGAAATTTTGAGCGCGATTTCTGTCCCTAATCCCTCCCCAGTTGTAGAACGAGAAGTCGGCACTCCTAGCGTCGCTGAAGCTGCGGCTTTGTGCGCTTGTTTAGATCTACCTGAGACAAAGCACCACACGGATTCCGATCGCAACGTCACACCTAAGCTATTGGTTTCCAAACAAATTTTCAAACCCAATACCCCAACTCCCGACTCCAGTACGGGCGCACAGCCGTGCGCCCCTACGACTCCCGATCTCACGGGTGCAGTCACGATCGCGATCGCCCAATCGGAAATCGAATATACGGGTCGTATTGGTAAACTGTTCCTTGTGGGAATAGGACCTGGTGCGATCGAGCAAATCACCCCAGCTGCCAAAAGCGCGATCGCCACGGCTGATGCAGTTATCGGTTACTCTCTCTACATAGAATTGATTGCGGCGTTGCTACAGCCCCAGCAAGTTATCGAAACTTTACCCATTACCCAAGAAAGACAGCGCGCTCAAAGAGCGATCGAACTGGCGCAGTGGGGCTTAACGGTAGCGGTGGTATCTTCGGGAGACTGCGGCATTTACGGTATGGCAGGGTTGGTGATGGAAGAATTGCAAGCAGGAGACTGGGACGGAAACACGCCTCAAGTACAAGTTTTTCCTGGAATTACGGCGTTGCAAGCCGCCGCCGCTCGCGTCGGCACGCCTCTAATGCACGACTTTTGCGCCATTAGTTTAAGCGATTTACTCACCCCTTGGCAAGTTATTGAAAAGCGCTTGATAGCCGCAGCAATGGCTGATTTTGTCACGGCAATTTACAATCCGCGATCGCAATCGCGCGTCCAACAGCTACAAATCGCCAGAGACATTTTCCTACAATATCGCGCTCCAAACACTCCAGTCGCGATCGTCCGTGCGGCTTACCGTCAAGACGAACAAATTTACCTAACAACTTTAGAAAAGTTACTCGATTTGCCCGTCGATATGCTATCTACTGTATTAATTGGTAATTCTAGTACTCGCACCTATGCCAATTGGATAATCACCCCACGGGGTTATTTGGGTTTTGTGCCAGAAATGAAAGAATAACAGACTAGTTACCTTTCTATTATGTCCAAACCAAGCAGCAGCAACTCGAATTCGCCTAGCTTTCAAAGCAGCAACATTTTTCAATCGCAGAATTGGGAAGAAATAGTCAAGCAAGTCGGGTATCGGTTCAACCGACAGTATCAAGGTCAAGATTTGACACTCCCACCAGAAGTACAGGCAATGCCGATATTTCACGAGTGGAAAACTGGTATTCTGGCTGGTAGACTGGCTTCTCCTTTTTGGGAGATGGCTCAACCGCAGAAAAATCAAACTTGCTTAGATATTGGCTGTGGTGTTAGCTTTCTGATTTATCCTTGGACGGAATGGCAAGCATTTTTTTACGGTCAAGAAGTCAGTACAGTAGCGCGGGATACCTTGAATGCTCGCAGTCCGCAGTTGAATTCAAAGTTATTTAAAGGTGTTGAATTAAGACCAGCCCACCAGTTAAACTACGCTCCAGCTCAATTTGACTTAGCGATCGCCACTGGATTTAGCTGTTATTTTCCCCGCGAGTACTGGAGTACCGTCATGGCAGAAGTCAAGCGGGTGCTGAAACCGAATGGTTTTTTTGTCTTCGACATTCTCAACCCCGAAACACCCCTAGCAGAAGATTGGGCAGTTTTAGAAACCTACCTGGGTGCAGAAGTGTTTCTGGAGCCTATATCTGAGTGGGAAAAAACGATAAAAGCTACTGGTGCTAAAATTGTGGCACGGCAAGCAGGGGAATTATTTCAATTGTATAAAGTACGGTTTTAGTACGAGAAGTGAGAAGTCAAAAGTCAAAAGTCAGAAGTCAAAAAATTCAATATCTACGAGCATTTAGCGCTGTGATTCACTGGCACTTTGTTTTTGCAATGCTGGACTAATGCAAAAATCGATCCAGAGCTTTTTTCAATTCATCGATTTCGTCTTCCAAATTTCCTACTCGAGCAGCTCTAGCAATACATTCAGTCAGATGCTCGTCTAAAATCATGCGAGCAACGCGATCGAGCGCTCCGCGCACGGCTGCAATCTGCGTCAATACCTCGGGACAATCTCGGTTTTCTTGCACCATAGTTTTAATCCCGCGAATGTGTCCTTCAATGCGAGAAAGTCGATTGATTACGGCGCGTAGAGATTCTTCACTATGGACGTGAACGTGAGCGTGAGCCGACCCCTGCTCGTGAACGTGACTGTGGCTGAGGTCTAAGTCAGTAGATGGGGAGAGTTTTTCAGTCCTAGCAATTGACGAGGAGCTTTTTGTCAGTTTATCTGTGCCGTTCATGCGCGATCGCACCCGCTAATAGAGTTAGTTCAAATTCTAGCCTAGAGCAATTGAGTCAGTTTCCGCTATCTGCTGCAAGCTTTGCCAAAATATTAGATATAACTTGTCATTGGTCATGAGTCATTGGTAAGTCGTAAGTCGTAAGTCAGAAATTATAGCTTCCCGTACTTTGTTCCCTGACAACTGAGAACTGAGATCGGGAATTCACAAATTGACCAATGACCAATTGACCAATGACATTTCAACTGACTGAGCAATTGATTCTATGCAATTAGGAAAAGTTATGCAGTATATCCGCCAACTCAGTACTTATGTGTTGGCGATTGTTATAGGTGTATTTCTAAGCGGTTGTCTGTGGGTACTACCATCACAAGCAGACCCAGTACCTCAAGCAACTATTTCCCAAGCTGCCACACCAGCAGCCCCAACTCAAAAAGCTGCCATCCAGCCCAACAGCTTTGTAACTGCGGCAGTTAATCGCGTCGGACAAGCGGTGGTACGCATCGATACAGAACGCACGATTACGCGCCGCCTACCCGATCCTTTTTCAGACGACCCATTTTTCCGCCGTTTTTTTGGCGAAAACTTTCCCCAACAATTGCCACCCGAACGTTTACAAGGATTGGGTTCTGGGTTCATTGTCGATTCTAGCGGCGAGATTTTAACCAATGCCCACGTTGTCGCTCAAGCCGATAAGGTGACGGTAACTTTAAAAGATGGGCGTGTTTTGGAAGGTCAGGTGCAAGGTGTAGATGAAGTTACCGATTTGGCAGCGATTAAAGTCAACGGCAAAAATTTGCCCGTAGCACCTTTGGGAGACTCTTCTAGCGTCCAGGTTGGAGATTGGGCGATCGCAGTAGGAAATCCTTTGGGATTAGATAACACCGTCACCCTTGGTATTGTCAGCACTCTCAAGCGTTCTAGCGCCCAAGTTGGCATTCCCGATAAACGGCTAGATTTCATTCAAACTGATGCGGCGATCAATCCTGGTAATTCTGGGGGTCCGCTATTGAACGATCGCGGTGAGGTCATCGGCATCAACACGGCGATTCGCGCTGACGGGATGGGGATCGGTTTTGCAATTCCAATTGACAAAGCCAAAGCGATTAAAGATCGGTTAATTCGAGGTGAGCAAGTCGCCCATCCATATATTGGGGTACAAATGGAAACCCTTACCCCCTCATTGGCAAGGCAAAATAACAGCGATCCTAATTCGGCAATTCAAATTCCCGAAGTGAATGGCGTATTGGTAGTGCGAGTTTTACCCAACTCGCCTGCTGCTGCCGCTGGATTGCGTCGGGGAGATGTCATCGTCCAAGTAGACGGGCAGACGATTACGAAAGCCGAACAGCTACAAAGTTTAGTTGAGGATACTCAAGTCGGGCAGGCGATCCAAGTCAAAGTCCGGCGGGGCGATCGAACTCAACAACTTTCCGTCCGCACGGGCGAGTTGCAAAGCGCTTCGCTCAAATAAGAGATTTTGTTTATCGAGAGGCGAAATTTTGTCTCTTGACAGAAAACGAAAGGGTGGGCATTGCCCACCCTATTTTTTAGTTAGATATCGTCGTCGTCGAAGTCGTCATCGTCATCATCGTCATCATCGTCATCATCCATGTCGCCAGCTGAAGAGTCGTCGATCATCAGATCGTCATCTTCATCCAGGATGGCAGCGTTGCGATCGAAACCGAAGCTATCTCCCATACCCTCTAGGTTATAGGCACGAGCCGTGCGATCGTCGAGGACGACATCCATGGCATCGTCACCATCATCAAAGACGCTGGTTGACATGGTGTCGAAATCGTCAGTACTGGTCGTACTGACTTCTTCGTAGGTGTTAAAACCAGTTCCCGCTGGAATCAAGCGTCCGATGATTACGTTTTCTTTCAGACCCCGCAACCAATCAGATTTACCTTCGATCGCTGCTTCAGTCAGTACCCTAGTCGTTTCTTGGAACGAAGCTGCTGAAATGAAGCTATCCGTATTCAGCGATGCCTTGGTAATACCCAAGAGCATCGGCGTATACTGTGCTTTCGCCCCACCAGTGATGCTCATTGCTTCGTTGACCTGCTCGACTTGCCGCAGTTCGATCAACTCCCCTGGCAACATGGTCGTGTCGCCACCATCGTCGATCCGCACCTTGGAAGTCATCTGACGCACGATCACTTCGATGTGCTTGTCAGAAATATCAATGCCTTGAGACTGGTAGACGGACTGAACTTCATTCACTAGAAATGTCTGAACTCGCTGTAAAGCTTCCAGCGCACTAGCATAGACACCCTCGGCAGCATTGCGATTGTAGAAAATCTCCAGAATTTCATGGGGGTTTGCTGGACCGTCGGTCAGTGGCGTACCTAACTCTATGTGCGCTCCATCAGAGACAATGGCATTTTGCCCAGGTCCAATTGGATACTCGGTAAGATTGCCAGAATCTTCAATCACCTTAATGGCAACAGTTTCATCCTCAATCCGATTGTATTCTACCGTACCGCCAGCACGGGCAAGGATACACGCTTCTTTTGGCTTGCGTGCTTCCAGTAGTTCCTCAATTCTGGGTAAACCCTGAATGATGTCTCCGGTTTTTGCCCGTTCAAAGACCAACAACACTAAGTTATCGCCCCGTTGAACCAGTTCGCCGTCTTCGACTTGCAATACCGCACCGTTACTGACGCGATAAGGGCGACCTGTGCGTACAACCACTTCATAAGCATTGCTAACCAACGCACCATCGCCTGGTTGTTCCTGCTCTTTTTTGTCTCCCGTTGCCTTCTTAATTTCCAGTACTTGCCCGGATTCAGCCACAACTGCTCCCGGAGCGATTTCCATACCTGCTACAACCAAGTCACCAATTTTGACTTGAGGACGTTCTTTGGTTGGAATGGATAGGCGATCGCTTTCTCGCAACACCAGAATGCGGCGAATGGCTTCCGCACCTTCGCGAATACCGCGAATTTCTCCGGCTTCTTTGCACTGAATTGCCGTCCGTGCCACCACTGCACCAGGCGGAATATTCTGCCCGTCTTCTACGAGTAATGTGGTTGAAGTACTGCCTTGGGTAGCATCGGCGGCTACGTCGCGGCGGATTGTTAGAGACTCCAAAATTACCAACTGCAAGCGCTGGAGTTCGGGATCTTCTGCATCGGGAATCAATTCGATATCTGCCACCATTGGCGAACTACCGTGTTCTCCGCTCGTGTCTTGCTCGATTTCCAAGACCAATTGCGTCCGCAGCAGTTCTACTCCTTCAATCGACTTCACCCGCTCGGAATCTTTAAAAGCAATACGCTGCATCGATCGCAACTCAATCCGGCGACCCGATTGGTTAACGGATTGCGTGCTGGGTACGGGTGGAACATCTGGTACGGCATATTCGATTGCGGGACGTAGCAGTAAGGCTGGACCTTCAGGCGATTCGACATACTCGATATAACGCAGTTCGGATAGGGTATGTCCTGGGACGATTTCTTCTCCAGGCTGACCTAAAGTTCCGTCTCTGCCGAGTGCTGCTTCTGGGTCGTCTAACATCAGCAATTCCCCTGGCTTCACCACCAGTTCGCGCAAAATGTCATTCTTCTGAGTCACGGTGACAACGCCGCTATTCTGGCAGAAGATATCCTTTACGACTTCCGTACCCGCTTCGACATACGTGCCGTCCTCGACGATTAGCAGGGAGATATCCTTATTGACTTCGTGAGATTCTTCAGGAATCCACAACAAAGTTCCACCCTTGACGACTTCGTAACCTTGCTTTGCCTTACCTTTTTTCCCGATTTCTACCCCAGCAAATTTGACAATTCCACCAGTAGCAGTGCGGTAGCGATCGTCAATTAGCTCTGCAACAACTTGACCGTTTTGCACTTTTGTGCCTGGGGTTGCTAAGAGCGAAAATTGTTGACCGTTATTTGTTTCGATCGTGTAATGCTCGCGACCTTGAAAGCTTTCCGATCGCACGGTAGCCGTATCGAGAACCACAGAGGCAGTAATGATTTCAATTTCTCGCTGCCGCGCCCCATCAGCAGCTTGGGGTAAGCGCACGACACCCCCATGCACGCTGGTCAGTTTCATCTGCGCCAAGACGCTATTCGCTTCGACGCGATCGCCGTTGTTGACGCTGGGTTCTGCACCTGGGGGCAAGTTGTAAACTTCTCCCGACAAGATCCAGATCAAGCCGCCTCTAGATGCAGTCGTCGTCGTGTTACCTTGACGGTCGGTCTTTTCCTCGGCGACGACATCCGCAAATTTGACTTCTCCTGCCAAGTCCGAAGCCACGTCTTTCGTAACTTTTTCCGTGTTAACTCTGGTGGTACGGTTGCCAACGGGGACTTCAGCGATTAGTTGTCCAACTGTTACTGTCTGACCGTCATTGACATACACGATCGAACCTTGGTTGACGGGAATATTCACTTTGCTGCCATTGGCAAGCTCCAAAGTCAGCGCCCCATTGTTTTCCGCCATCAGCGCGTCTTCTCCGTGGCGGGTTCTAAACGGACGATTGCGGAGATTGCGCGGCATCCGAATCGTACCGTCTTGTTCTGCCCGTGCTTGTCGCGCTACTTCTCCGGTAAATACGCCGCCCGTGTGGAAGGTACGCATGGTTAGCTGCGTGCCTGGTTCGCCAATACTTTGAGCGGCAATGATCCCCACCGCTTCACCCAAATCCACCATTTTGGCGTGCGCCAAGCTCCAGCCATAACAGTGCTGGCAGACCGACCGCGCTGCTTCGCAGGTGAGGGGCGATCGGACCATCACTTCTTCAACGCCTGCTTTGTCTACTGCCTGCGCCAATTCGTCATGAATGGGCTGGTTTCTCTGCACCAACACTTCTTTCGTTTTTGGGTGGATGACATCAACTGCCGCGACTCGCCCCAGCAAACGATTGCCGATCGGAATCAAAGTGCGATCGCCATCCATCATCGGGCGCACGGGAATGGCGCGGGTCGTACCACAGTCAAATTCCCGTACGATCACGTCTTGGGATACGTCTACCAAGCGTCGTGTTAAGTAACCGGAGTCTGCCGTGCGCAGCGCCGTATCTACCAGACCCTTTCTCGCCCCGTAGGACGAGATAATGTATTCGGTAACGGTCAGCCCTTCGCGGAAATTCGTTTTAATTGGCAAGTCGATAATTTCCCCTTGAGGGTCTGCCATCAACCCGCGCATTCCGACCAACTGCCGCACCTGGGCGATCGAACCCCGCGCCCCAGAAATAGACATCATGTGTACCGAGTTCAGCGGATTCGTCCGCTCGAAGTGACTCATTACTTCATCTTTGAGGGCTTCGCTGGTACTGTTCCAAGTGTCGATCACTTTTTGGAAACGCTCGACCTCAGTGATTTCTCCCCGTTGGTAACGCGCTTCCGTGGCTCTAATTTCGGCTTCGGCAGCTTCCAAGAGCGATCGCTTAGAAGGCGGAACCATCAAATCGTCAACGCTAATTGAGATCCCTGCTTTCGTCGCGTAGCGAAATCCTAAATCTTTCAGCTTATCTGCCATAACTGCCGTGCGAGCAGTGCCGTAAGTCGTGAACGACCAAGCAATTAGATTTCTCAGCTGGCTTTTACCAACTACGCGGTTGCGAAAAATAAATTCCTTACCGTCTGCCATGTTTTTAGTGAGTAGTGAGTAGTGAGTAGTGCGTAGCGCGTGATGAGTGGGGAATCGTAGGGGCGGGTTTTTTGAAGATACCTGTTCTGGAATAAATCCTTCTGCGGTTGAACCCGCCCTTACAGGGGAAGTGAGTTAATTGCGAATTTTGAAATTTTCCTAGTCCCCAGCCCCCTAATCCCTAGCTGACAATCGAGTCTTGAATTGCTTTGTTGTAAATAATCCGACCAGGAGTTGTCAGGATGAACTGCGACAGCAAATTACCGCTACCATCCTCTCGGACTCGTCGTTCGCGAAAGTGTTTGGTCACGGTGCCGTCACCCTGCTTTTCTACTTTTAAAGGCTCGCTGTCTGGCTTCGCCGTCTCTACTTTGCCGTCGTAGCGTACCCAAACTTTGGCGTGTAGGTCTACTCGCTCTTGCTCGTAAGCTACGATCGCGTCATCGAGCGATGCAAAGTAACTGCCAGCGCCACGATTGTTGTTGGGATTTTCGGCAGTTAAGTAGTAACAGCCCAAAACCATATCTTGGCTGGGAGTAATAATCGGTCTGCCTGTTGCTGGAGACAGAATATTGTTAGAAGCTAGCATCAACAATCTTGCTTCTGACTGCGATTCCAGGGACAGAGGCACGTGAACCGCCATCTGGTCGCCATCAAAGTCAGCGTTGAACGCCGGACAGACCAAAGGATGGAGCTGAATGGCACGACCTTCTACCAAAATTGGCTCGAAAGATTGAATCCCCAAGCGGTGAAGCGTTGGAGCGCGGTTGAGCAGGACTGGGTGTCCTTCAATCACCTCTTCTAAAACGTCCCACACGCTGGGGTCATTGCGCTGAATCAGTTTTTTCGCAGCTTTAATATTGTTGACAATTCCACCGCGAATCAGACGATGGATCACAAACGGCTGGAATAGCTCGATTGCCATTTCCCGTGGCAAACCGCACTGGTGAATTTTAAGTTTGGGTCCGACGACGATTACCGAACGTCCTGAATAATCAACCCGTTTGCCGAGCAAGTTTTGGCGGAAGCGACCTTGTTTCCCTTCGATAATATCCGATAAGGATTTCAACGGACGATTGTTTGCGCCTACCACCGTGCGTCCCCGCCGACCGTTATCGATCAAAGCATCGACGGCTTCTTGCAGCATCCGTTTTTCGTTACGGACGATGATTTCAGGAGCCAAAATCTCTTGCAAGCGCGCCAAACGGTTGTTCCGGTTGATTACGCGACGATACAGATCGTTTAAGTCGGACGTAGCAAATCGTCCGCCGTCGAGCTGTACCATTGGGCGCAAGTCTGGGGGAATTACCGGAATATAACTCATTACCATCCACTCTGGTTTCGAGCCAGTGGCGATAAAGTTATCGATCACCCGCAGCCGTTTGATCAGTTTTGCCCGTTTCTGTCCTTTTGCCGTACCAATTTCTTGCCGCAGCGTTTCTGCTTCTGGTTCCAGTTTGATATCCGAGAGCAAATTCGCTAATGCCTCAGCTCCGATTCCTACTTCTATACCTTCTAGGGTAGAATCTTCGCTGTAAAGTTGGTCTTCAATCTCAATCCACTGGTCTTCGCTGAGCAATTGTTTGTAAGTTAAAGTCTCGGCGTTGCCTGGTTTGAGGACGACATAAGCGTTAAAGTAAACAATTTGCTCGACATCCCGTAAGGGCATATCTAACAAAATCGAAATATAACTAGGAATACCCTTGAGATACCAAACGTGGGCAACTGGAGCCGCGAGTTTGATAAAACCCATCCGGTGGCGGCGGACGCGGGATTCCGTAACTTCCACACCGCAACGCTCGCAAACAATGCCCCGATGCCGGACGCGCTTATACTTGCCGCAGTGACACTCCCAATCTTTCGCCGGACCGAAGATTCGCTCGCAAAATAGCCCGTCCATTTCTGGCTTGAGCGTTCTATAGTTAATTGTTTCTGGCTTTGTCACCTCGCCCACCAACTGACCGTTAGGCAAGGTTCTTTCTCCCCAGACCCGAATCCGGTCAGGCGAGGCGATCGCAATTTTTACGTAGTCGAACTGATTTGATAATCCTGGTCTCATATTTGAGGGGTAAGGGAGTAGGGAGTAGGGAAGCGGGCAGATGGCGAGGTTTCCAAGCGGGCGGAAGCGGAGGGAACCTCCGCATTGGAGCCGCGTTCGCCATCGGAGCCGCGTAGTAGGGAGTAAGGAGTAAGGAGTAGGAACACCACTCATCACTCACCACTCACCACTAAATTTCTTCTTCTTCCAACGATTCGCGACTGAGAGATTCGTAGGTAGGACGGGAAGGAGTGCGGCGACCAGCCGGATCTGCCATCAGATCCACTTCGACATCAGAGGTACTGCCGTCAGTTTGAGTTTCTACCTTATGCACGGCAATATCTAGCCCCAAAGATTGCAACTCTCGCATCAATACCTTGAAAGATTCGGGCGTGCCAGGTCGAGGGATAGCCTTGCCTTTGACGATCGCGTTTAAGGCTTCGTTCCGTCCTTGCATGTCGTCGGATTTCACCGTTAGCAGCTCTTGCAGGGTATAGGCAGCGCCGAATGCTTCCAGCGCCCACACTTCCATTTCGCCAAATCGCTGACCGCCTTGCTGCGCCTTTCCACCCAAGGGTTGTTGCGTCACCAAGGAGTAAGGACCTGTTGAACGAGCGTGAATCTTGTCGTCTACCAAATGTACCAGTTTCAGCATGTAAGCCATCCCAATCGTGATCGGGCGATCGAATGGTTCTCCCGTTCTGCCGTCGAATACTTGGATTTTCCCCGGATTTTCTGGGTCGTACATCCAATCTTGAGCGGTGTCTTCTCTGGCTTGCGTCAATTTGCCGTGAACGATCGATCGCGATGCTTCTTCACCAAACATTTCATCGAATGGAGTTAGCTTAAACCGCAGACCCAAGTTAGCCCCCGCCCAACCTAAGAGGCACTCAAACACTTGTCCCACATTCATGCGGGAAGGTACGCCCAATGGATTCAGCACGATGTCAACGGGTCTGCCGTCTGGCAAATATGGCATATCTTCTAAAGGCAAAATGCGAGAAATAATTCCCTTATTGCCGTGTCGTCCTGCCATTTTGTCGCCAACTTGGATCTTGCGCTTTTGAGCGACATACACGCGGACGACCATGTTAGCGCCAGGGGGTAGTTCGTCCCCCTGTTCGCGGGTAAACACGCGCACGTCTACTACACGACCTTTTTCGCCGTTGGGTACGCGCAGCGAGTTATCGCGTACATCCCGCGCTTTTTCACCGAAAATTGCCCGTAGCAGTTTTTCTTCTGGTGGTTGGTCAGATTCACCTTTGGGGGTAACTTTGCCAACTAAGATATCGCCCGATTCTACCCAAGCGCCAACGCGGATAATTCCTTGTTCGTCTAACTGTCTCAGGGCATCTTCCCCAACATTGGGAATTTCGCGGGTAATTTCTTCGGGTCCGAGTTTGGTCTGTCGTGCCTCAATTTCATACTTTTCAACGTGAATTGAGGTATACAGGTCTTCCTGTACCAACCGTTCCGAGATCAAAATTGCATCTTCGTAGTTGTAGCCTTCCCAAGGCATATAGGCAACTAAAATATTTTGTCCCAGAGCAATTTCACCGCCCTCAGTTGAGGAACCATCAGCAATTACCTGTCCGGCAGCAACGCGATCGCCTTTACGGACGAGCGGGCGCTGGTTGAGACAGGTATCCTGGTTGGAGCGCTGGTATTTGGACATTTGGTATTCAATTTCGCTCCCATTAGCAGCACGGACGCGAATGCGGGTGGCATCGATATAACTGACTTCACCATCAGTACGGCTGATGATTACCATCCCAGAGTCCCGCGCTGCTTGTGCTTCTAGCCCCGTCCCAACTAAGGGTCGCTCCGGTTTGAGTAAGGGAACCGCTTGCCGTTGCATGTTAGAACCCATCAGGGCGCGGTTAGCGTCGTCGTGTTCCAAGAACGGGATCAAGCTGGTGGCAACAGAGACGATTTGTACTGGTGTCACCTGCACGTAGTCCACTTGGTCGGGGGTGGTGGTGGTGAAGTCTTGGCGGTAACGCACGGGGACTTGAGCGCCCAGCAAGTTACCGTGTTCGTCGATCGGCACGTCCCCAGGTGCGACGCGAAAATCGTCTTCCTCGTCGGCTGTCATGTAAATAGGAGCGCCATCGTACAAGACTCGCCCGTTTTTCACTTCGCGGTAAGGCGTTTCTAAAAAGCCGTATTGGTTAACTCTGGCGTGGGTTGCCAAAGAACCAATCAGACCCGCGTTGGGACCTTCTGGAGTCTCAATCGGGCAGATACGCCCGTAGTGCGAGGGGTGAATATCTCGCACGGCAAAACCCGCCCGTTCTCGCGTCAATCCGCCAGGACCGAGGGCTGAGAGGCGGCGCTTGTGAGTCAATTCTGCTAAGGGGTTGGTCTGATCCATAAACTGTGACAGTTGGCTGGAGCCAAAAAACTCCTTAATCGCAGCGACCAGGGGTTTGGGGTTGACCAATGAAGTCGGGCTGAGGTTATCTGTATCCGAGACGGTCATTCGTTCGCGGATAATCCGTTCTAAGCGGTTTAAGCCGACGCGGACTTGGTTTTGCAGCAACTCGCCGACGCTTCTGACTCGTCTGTTGCCCAAGTGATCGATATCGTCGGTGTTACCCATGTCGAACTCTAAGTTGATCAGGTAGTCGATCGCTGCCAAAATATCTGTTGGTGTCAGTACCCGCGTCGTATCGGGGATCGATAAGCGCAGCTTTTTATTCAGTTTGTACCGTCCGACGCGCCCTAAATCGTAGCGCTTGGGATCGAAAAAGCGCGAGTCGAGGAGCTGTTGACCGCCCAATACCGTTGGTGGTTCGCCAGGACGTAGCTTTTTGTACAATTCCATCAGGGCTTCTTCTTCAGAAAACTGCCCTTCTTTTTCGATCGTTTTTTGGAAATATTCTGGGTGACGCAGGGCATCAAAAATTTCATTATCTGTCAGGGCAAGTGCTTTCAACAAAATTTGCGCCGACAGTTTACGAGTTTTATCAATGCGTACCCAAACTAAATCGTTCCGGTCGGTTTCAAATTTCAGCCACGCGCCTCGGTTAGGAATCAAACTGGCGCTGTAGGTGCGACGACCGTTTTTGTCGAGTTCCGATTTGTAGTAGACTCCAGGCGATCGCACGATTTGATTGACGATTACCCGTTCTGCGCCGTTAATAATAAACGTACCGCGATCGGTCATGAGGGGCAGGTCGCCAATAAAAACCTCTTGTTCTTTAATCTCGCCTGTCTCTTTATTGATCAAGCGTGTCGGTACGTACATCTGTACGGCATATGTAGCATCGCGACGCTTGGCTTCGTCTACATCGTATTTAGGCTGTTTGAGTTTATAATTTTGACCTAGTAAGTGCAGTTCTAATTTGCCCGTGTAGTCGGTAATTGGTGAGAAGCTGTTGAGTTCTTCAATTAAGCCTTCTTCTAAAAACCACCGAAAACTAGCTTTTTGAATTTCGATCAAGTCGGGCAGCAAGTAGGAGGTAGATTCTTTAGATATCTCTGTAGTCATGCGTCTTGAAGCTCGCTAGTGAAAGTGTTTGGCGGATCGTCTCGAATTCGGAATTGTGAATTCGGAATTCGGAATTGTTATCTCACCCACGCTATT
This sequence comes from Chroococcidiopsis thermalis PCC 7203, assembly GCF_000317125.1. GTDB lineage: Bacteria > Cyanobacteriota > Cyanobacteriia > Cyanobacteriales > Chroococcidiopsidaceae > Chroococcidiopsis > Chroococcidiopsis thermalis. The sequence goes on along the minus strand of NC_019695.1, from coordinate 497,202 downwards.
TCCTCGACTGGGTGTAATCCCAAGACTGGAATGGAGTTATAAATGTGGGGGAGGGATTGTCGATGCTATGCATCTTCTGGTTTTCCGTGAATGAATCTAGAGGCTTGTACCGTATACCATATAGTTCTAAATTCCGAATTCTTTTACGAGAGTCGTATTTCTAAACTGTTCTCGAGCCATCAAGCAGACAACAGCTAAACGATCGCCGTTGACGGAATTTCCCGTTGAGGCGATCGCGTAAGCAAAAATCAAAAGTGTTCTGAGTCAGGAAACCAAATACTTGACAGTTACAAGAAAACAGCAGTCTATTCTGGCTCATTAGATCGTAGGGACGGCAGATTCCGGTTGCTACAGCGAAAGAATAATTTCTCTTATTTTCTCACCTATGTTTTGTCAAGGGGTAAGAGCAAAAATTTACGTTGAGGCGGCGTAATGATGTATATTCCCAACTTTTGTGCGGTGGGCTAAAAAATTGTTTCATACATGCTCCTTAACCATTATGGCGTTTTTAATATACCTATGACAGCAGGTGTAGCGAATCCGAGCCGTTGTTCTCATCGCTAATTCACGCCGACAAACCGAATAGTTGACAAGCATTAGCCGTTGTTTGAGCTGCAATCTCTTCTAGTTCAACCCCGCGCAGGTGAGCCAGAAACTCAGCAACATGCCAGACGAAAGCCGGTTCGTTGCGCCGCTCTTTTCGCTTGGGAACTGGAGCCAAAAACGGACAATCAGTTTCAATCAACAGGCGATCGCTGCTTACCATCTGTGCTGCTGTTTGAACGGTACGAGCATTCTTAAACGTGACAATGCCGCTGAAACTTATATAAAACCCCAAATCTAGAAACCAGGCAGTTTCCTCTGGAGTTCCGCTCCAGCAATGCATGACCCCGCGAATTTTCTCGCCGTGACGCTGCTTCATCGACTGTAATATCTCTCTAACTTGTGCGGCTGCTTCCCGACAATGGATAATAACAGGTAAGTTGAGGGTAGCTGCGATCTCCAATTGCGCTTCAAATACTTCTCGCTGTTGCTCTTGGTTTTCTGCTTTATAGAAATCCAGTCCCATCTCGCCGATTGCCACGACTCGATCGTTACTACACGCCAAGGACAAAATTTCTGTTGACATACTCTCCGTCCATTTGTGGGCATCTAGTGGATGTAACCCCACGGCAAAGCTGACTTCAGGAAATTGCTGCGCGATCGCGCTGATGCTGGCAAATTCTGCTGGTTCGACACAGGAATGAACCAAGTGTACGACTCCTGCTGCTTGCCATCGCGATCGCACGGCTGCCAAATCCGGTTCAAACACGTCGAAGTTGAGATGTACGTGAGAGTCGATCAATTGCATAACTAGGGAGTAGGGATTCGGGTCGTAGGGAGTAGCAAGTACTTAAAACCAGCCACCAGCCACTAGCCACTAACCACTAGTTTTAGCCATTTCGTACTGCTTGAGTTGCTTAGCCAGACGGGATTTTTTCCTAGCTCCATTATTACGATGGAGTACGCCCCGCTTTACGGCTCGGTCGATTTTGCTGTATGCTGCCGACATCCGTTGTTGGACTTCTTGCTTCAGCTCTGGAGTAGGATTGGCGGCGTAAGCTTCCAGAGTACTGAAATACTTTTTCATCAGCGTTTTGACTGCTGAGCTATATGCTTTATTCCGCAGCCGATTACGCTCGGCAATTTGAACGCGCTTGATAGCAGACTTTGTATTAGCCACAGTTAAGTTAGGGAACGTAAATTAGACAAAATCCTAGATGTACTAATATAGCACCTAGATTGACAAGATTGCGATTCTACTAAAAATCCAGGTTAAGCTAGAGAAGCAAGAACAAATAAACCATAATCGCCGTCAGGCGGATATAGTATAGTTTTGTTCCCCAGCAGGCAATTCCTAGATTAGCATCCCGAACTCCATGCTGCGAATCATCACTCAGCAGGCTGAGGTAAGAGCCGAACTCCAGCGGATCTGCGATCGCACCCACGACGAACAAGTGGCTCATAAGGAAGCGACGGTTCGGGAGGTGCTTCAGACCGTGAAGCGCCAAGGAGACCGCGCCTTAATTCACTACACTGAAGAATTTGACCAACAAACGCTGAAACCAGAAGACCTGCGCGTGAGCGGCTCGGAACTGGATGCGGCTTACCAACAGGTGTCTCAAGAATTACTCAGCGCTATCCAGCTCGCCTGTCGGCGGATCGAGGCATTTCACCGCCAGCGCGTCCCTAAATCTTGGGTACATTTCGACGAGGACGGGGTGGTATTAGGTAAGCGATACACCCCAGTGGATAGCGCGGGGCTGTATGTCCCTGGAGGGCGAGCTGCCTACCCCAGTACGGTGTTGATGAACGCAATTCCAGCAAAAGTGGCTGGGGTGAAGCGCTGTGTCATCGTCACTCCGCCAGGGATGGGAAAAACCATGAATCCGGCGGTGCTAGTGGCGGCTCAGGAGGCAGGAATTGAAGAAATTTATCGCGTCGGGGGAGCGCAGGCGATCGCGGCTTTGGCATACGGTACGGAAACACTGCCGAAAGTCGATGTGATTACGGGACCTGGTAATATTTACGTGACGCTAGCGAAAAAACTCGTCTACGGTACGGTGGGAATCGATTCTTTAGCCGGACCTTCGGAAGTCCTAATTATTGCCGACGAACAGGCTAACCCCGTCCACGTTGCTGCCGACTTGTTAGCCCAGGCAGAACACGACCCAATGGCAGCGGCAATATTGTTAACGACAGATGCGAGTTTGGCTAAGCAAGTTCAAACAGAAGTCGAGCGCCAGTTAGTCAATCACCCGCGCCGGACGCTGACGGAAAAAGCGATCGCCCACTATGGTTCGATCGCAGTCGTGGACTCGCTCAATACTGCGGCTCAACTATCGAACGAGTTTGCCCCCGAACACCTAGAATTAGAAGTAGCCGATCCTTGGGCGCTGTTAGAGCAGATCCGCCATGCAGGAGCGATTTTCTTGGGTAATTCTACCCCTGAAGCTGTAGGAGACTACTTAGCCGGTCCCAACCACACGTTACCTACTTCTGGTGCTGCTCGTTATGCTTCCGCTTTGGGGGTAGAAACTTTCCTCAAACACTCTAGTGTGATTCAGTACACGCCGGAAGCACTCCAAAAAGTTGCAGGGGCAATTGATACCCTCGCAACAACCGAAGGACTGCCTTCTCACGCTGATTCTGTGCGGTTGCGAATGCAAGATTTGCAGGCGGGAGATTGGCAAATCGGAACTGGTGAAAAGGATGGACAGTGACCAGCGAACAGTGACCAGTAAACAGTCACCAGTGACCGCGCACCACGATTTACTGAGAACTGCGAACTGAGAATTGATACCTGATAACTGGTAACTGTAGTATGGGAGGTTTGGCGGTGCTAAAGACGATTTTAGTGGCTCTTGACGGTTCGGAAATTCAGGAACGAGTGATTCAGAGTTTGGAAGAACTGCAACTCCAGCAGACGACAAAGGTGGTTCTCGCGCATGTCGTCCCTGCGGTCGAGTTAAGTCAAGAAGTTGTCAGCGATCGCCCCCAAGCCGTAGCGGAAGGACTACCCTATTTACAAATAGAAAAGCAACTGCAATCTTACCAAGCAAAAATACCAGGAGAAAGCATCATCGAGATCGTTACGGGCGATCCTGCTGAAGAAATTATTCGGTTAGCAAACATTTATCAAGCTGACCTAATTGCGATCGGCAGTCGCGGCTTGACTGGAGTAAAACGAATCATTCAAGGTTCTGTTAGCAGTCAAGTTGTGGAAAATGCTCCTTGTTCTGTATTAGTAGTCAAACCTGCTAGGTAAGAGCAGTCGTAAGTCGTAAGTCACTAAAATAACTGACAACTAATTCGTGCAAGGATTTATTAATTTAAACAAACCGCTAGGATGGACTTCTCATGATTGCGTGGCGCGGGTCAGGCGATTGTTGCATACGTCGCGGGTAGGGCATGGAGGTACGCTAGATCCTGCGGCTAGTGGCGTTTTGCCGATCGCAGTTGGCAAAGCTACGCGGTTATTACAGTTTTTGCCTCAAGATAAAGCTTATCGAGCTACGATTCAACTTGGCATCACAACCACAACTGACGATTTAGAAGGAGAGATCCTGACTTCCCAGCCAGCAACAGATCTAAGCCTAGAGCAGATCGTTCCAAGATTAAAACAATTTCAAGGCAAAATCGTCCAAATACCACCCAAATACAGCGCCATCCAGGTAGGGGGAAAGCGGTTGTATGACCTAGCACGAGCAGGAGAGGAAGTAGACGTGCCAGAGCGCACGGTAGAGGTATATAAGATCGAAATTTTAGATTGGCAAGCCGGAGATTTTCCCAAATTAGAAGTAGCGATCGCTTGTGGTGCGGGAACGTATATTCGGGCGATCGCGCGGGACTTAGGTGCGGCGTTAGGTACTGGTGGAACGCTAGCAGCATTAACTCGTACTCGTAGCAGCGGTTTTGAAATTGCTGCAAGTCTCAGTTTAGATGAATTAGCCACACAGATAGAGCAAGGCACATTCGAGCCTATTCCTCCTGCTAAAGCTTTACAGCATCTTCCTAGCGTTAATTTATCTGAGCCAGTTGCGCGTAAGTGGTGCTTGGGTCAAAAAATTCCCTACCCAGAAGTTCCCGTTACCATGACAAACGATACTTGTTTACGAGTTGAAGATGAGGGCGATCGCTTTTTGGGTATCGGGCGTTTAGTTCAAACGGATGATGTATGTTTGTTAGCTCCTCAAATAGTTTTTGTTCCCTCATAGTCGGCGATCGATTATCAGTTATCAGTCTACCCTGGGCTTAAACTTTAGATATCTCTATGAGGAGATTGAGAACTACTTTTAGAAACACGGTATTTTTTCAAGATATATGGAATAATCTAGCTACTCTAATACAGAGTTACTGCGTTATCTAAATCAGCTAATTTTTATGAAGCGATATCTGTTTTTGATTGGGATATTGATTCTTTCTGCTGGCGTAATTCTGACTCACTCGTTTGTGGTAGCCGCTACAACTCAGCCACAACGAGTCAGTTCTGTGACAAGCGATCGCATTGCCCTTGATGAAGGGGTAAACAATGAAAACAACTTTTTTGCCTCTCTGCCTGTTTTGACAAAACAAGAGAGTCGGGCGAAAAATCGTCGAAAAGCTTTCGATAGACTGATTGAATCGGTGAGTGCAGCTAGAATAATTGAACTGAATTTCACTTGGGATACTAATTCGCCGTTGTTTCCGACAAATACCCCTTACTCAATTAGTCTATTAGCGAGACACACTCAGACTTTTGGTACGGTTTCGGGTGGGATTGGCTTTGCCACAGATAAGATGGATTTTAGCGGACAACATGGCGCACCCACTATCGATGCGATCGGTCATATTTCAAATAATCTCAAGCTATTTGGGGACATAGATGCTGCAACTAGCGAAAGCGATCTGGGACTGACAAAGCTAGGAGTCGAAGCCTACCCGAAAGAGCAGTTTGTCAACCGAGCAGTTTTACTGGATGTTGCCCGTTTCAAAGGAGTGGAGACACTTGCAGCGGGACAGGAGATTACTGTCGCAGACCTAGAAGCAACGGCGCGAGCGGAAGGAGTTGAAATTCAATCGGGTGACTCAGTATTAATTAGGACTGGCTATGGGAAGTTTTTCAACACCGAACCGACAAAGTTTTCAGAACCTCTTCCAGGTCCAGGCGAAGCAGCGGCTCGTTGGCTGGCGAAGAAGAAAGTTTTTCTGGTAGGGGACGATCAGTTAGTCTTTGAGGTGCTTCCCGCCACAGGAACGGTCTTTCCAGTGCATCGCACGCTAATTGCAGATAACGGAATCTACATTGTAGAAAATTTAAATCTAGAAGAGTTATCACAAGCATTGGCTCAAGAGGGCGTTTACGAGTTTCCTTTAGTCCTGAATCCACCTAGAATCAGAGGTGCGACAGGAGCTGCAGTTAATTCGTTTGCAATACTACCGCGTTAAGCAGTTCATATCGACAATCTGCTGATTCCAACAATAAGGGGCATTGCACCGCTACTGTAAAGCGGACACAACACCCCTTATACTGCCTATGTTTAGATTTTTCCTGTCTTCTTTTTTTGTCTTCTGTCTCCTGGCTTCTACAAAATTAGAAGGTTTCTGTACCCCAGCCAGGAGCTTTTTTGGCTGCTGTCAAAATAAAAGCTGCTAGATTTTCCACTTGTGCTTGTGTCAACCAGCTTTCAGGGACTTCGCGACACCAGTAAGTTTCCTCGCTGCCGTCGTAAGTCATTGGTTTACGCATATAAGCAACTAAACCGTTAATATTGTCCCGCGATGGCATAGCTCCTTTCAGCTTTTCCAAAGAGAGTGAAACTTCTGGAAAAGATATGGTGCTACCACCGACGTGACAAGTCTGGCAGCTTTGTGAAAAAGACTGCTTCCCTTGGGATATTTCTTCTGGTGAAAACGAACGAGTCTCGCGATCGCTCACTTCCAAATCGATTGGCTCAGTGACATGTAAATACCGAGCCACGTAGGAGTCAATCGCAGCTTGAGCAGGAGTACTTGGCAGCAGTAGCACTCCCAGGCAAACTATGAGAGAAAAAAACAGACAGCCAAACAAACGATAGGTCATTGGTTCATGGTCAATGGTTAACAGTCATGAGTCACCAGTTTATGGCAAACAACACGCGACAAATGACAAACAACTTAATAATAGATTTTGCCGCCTCCCCACTTGTCACCCAAAATCTTTGGTTGAAGCAGAACATGTCCGGCGATCGCTGTTAAGTCCTCATCCCGTAAATTTCTCATCGCTGGGTAAATATCCGCACTCTTGATACTGGGATGGATTTCGGCGATTTCCTCCTCTCCGTCATAGGTAGTAGGATTTTTCATATAATCCACCAACCCTTCAATGTTGTTGCGGGATGGAGAAGCTCCGGCTAGACTTTCCGGGTCTAGCCCGACGTTTTGGTTAGTCTTGGTTACACCACCAACGTGACACTGAGCGCAGGCGTAGTTAAATAGGCGTTTGCCTTCCTGCACCTGTTTGAGGCTCAGTACTGTAGTGTCACCACTGTCATTCAGTGGCACTGTACGGATAGCTTCGCTCATCTCAACTGCGGCGGCGCTGCCAACAACTAGCCCAAATGCTAACATCACAGTCGCCATTACTAGCCCGATTAATCTTTTGAACATGGTTCTCCTAAAATTTGGACGCTCAACACAGCACTTGTTCCGGTTTGCTCAATCTCTAGTTCGATTTCACTGACGATCGCTAGCCTCAGAGCTTTGCCTTTGAGACAAAATTTGACTGATAACTGCCTTAGCATCTTCCAAAGCTAGACGGGTCTGAGGATTTTTATAAGCTATTCCCAAGCGATCGCACAAAACCATGACCTCCACTGCGGGAAGGTTATAGTCCGCTGCGATTTCTGCAATGGACAAATCGGCAAAACCCATAATGAACGATTGTTTAGAAACAATTAGAGATTGAGACAGACGCTCTAATTATGTATGAATACCATGTCACTGCACAATTTGTTTCCTAAACCTGGAAGAAGAAGGGACTGAGAACTAGAGGCTAGGGGCTAGGGAAAGACGGATTTATGAATTTTATATGAAGAATTGTAAATTTACTGTTAAAAGTTTCCACTAGCAAACTCTGTGGCTAGACGAGACAGAAAACTTTGCTTCTGCCGTTATGCAGAACAGCAAAAACAAATAGCCCTTGAATCACAGCATCTAATATTAGTAGAATTGCGCAGCTTTAATGCACAGAAAACCCTTCGCAACCGCTTGCCAAGGTTTTTGACTTCTGTACGGGCGGATTTAGCCATAGAATTATTTGTTCTTTCGTAGATATCTTGAAAAAACCCGCCCCTACGACTTCTGACTTCGCGTGCTAGTCCTTAACCTCTAGACGCTAATTTAGCTAGAAATACTCGAACTAAGAGCTATGCCTTCTAGATGTACCAGATTTGGAGCAGTAGTAAGTGGTTGATGTAGGGCAATCGACTGAGCCAAAGTTTTCTTAAGTTGGGTACGAGGAACGATCGCATCGACGAAACCGTGTTCTAGTACGTCTTCAGCCGTTTGGAAATTATCTGGAAGTTTTTGACGCAGGGTTTGCTCGATCACCCGTCGTCCGGCAAAACCGATTGTTGCTTTTGGTTCTGCCAAGATGATGTCGCCTAACATGGCAAAACTCGCTGTGACGCCGCCAGTCGTTGGATTGGTTAATACTGGAATATATAGCAATTGGGCAGCGCGATGACGTTCTAAGGCAGCAGAAATTTTTGCCATCTGCATCAAGCTGAGCATTGCCTCTTGCATTCTCGCACCACCAGAGGCACAGACAATTACTACAGGATATCGCTTCTGGGTTGCTTGTTCAATTAAACGGGTGAGTTTTTCACCTACCACCGAACCCATACTACCGCCGAGAAAGCGAAAATCCATCACGCCAAGGGCTGCTGGTAAACCGTCAATTTTACCGAAACCTGTTTGCACGGCATCATTTAAACCAGTTTTTTCTTGATATTCCCGCAGGCGATCGCTATAGGCTTTGCGATCGCGAAATTGTAGTGGATCGGCGGGACGCAAATTCTCATCAATTGGCTTCCAGGTGTTGGCATCGATCAACTGGCGGATACGTTCGTTGCTATCTACCCGCATATGATGCCCACATTCCAAACAAACCATTTGATTTGCCATCAAATCCTTGTTGTAAGCCAGAACCCCGCATTCAGGGCATTTATTCCACAATCCATCAGCAATGTCACGCTCGTGCCGTTCTTGACTAATAGAACCAGATTTGCGGCGATTGGCAAACCAGTCAAGTAAAGACATTAAACCGCGAGATTCGTCGTTAGTAGCCATGTTTATCTCGATCTTCTACCAGTTATGAAATTTGTAAACAGCGTTTATGCCCTACACTTCTAGTTTCTGTAACTTCGATACCTTATTTTGGTTACTTTAGTTACTCTCGTGTTATTAAACTTAAACTTAGATATTCTGACATTTTTTAGTGCTACTTTACTCCTCTTCAATTGGACTCAATAGCAGTAAGGCAGTCCACCGATCCTTTGCATAGACTTGCAAAGCGGCAGGACTGCCTGCACCAAAATAGCTTGTACTACCCAAATCTAATATCCGTGTTGGAATGCCATGCGCCTCTAAGAGCTGTTGCATCAGTTCTGCTTCCCAGCGCCAACTCGTCGTCCTTAGCGTCATCCAGTTCACAAGATCATGTTACCAGAATCAGGGGCTAGGAGCGATCGCTCTCACGATCGGCAGCTGAGGAGGCTAGGGGCAAGTGAGCTTTGCGTGCAGGTGAGCGATTACCAATTACCAATTACCAATTACCCATTACCAACTCCCTACATAGTAGGAAACATCAACCGGAAGTAAGTCGAAAGAATGGCTTCACCAGCAAACACGGTGATGACTGCGCCGAGGGCGAGAAAGGGACCGAAAGGCATTGGTTGGCGGCGATGGAGTATCCCAAGGGCGATCGCGCCTCCGCCGACAAATGCACCCAAAGCACAAGCCAGAAAACCCGATAAGAGTAAGTATTTCCAGCCCAACCAAGCACCCATCATGGCGGCTAATTTCGCATCCCCTCCACCCATTGCGGTTTGTCCGAGACAGATGGAACTCACGATGATAATGGCATCAAACAACCAAATTCCCAATACAGTTCCAATCGCACCAGCCATGAGTTGATGAATTGCTCCTGCCCAAGTGCCTTGAACTAAATAACCCATAGCTAGTTGAAATATCAAACCCAGAACTAATCCCGATTGTGTTAGGGGGTTGGGCAATGTCATCGTATCTAGATCGATCAGCGATAGTGCCAGCAACCAACTGGCAAAAGCCCAATAACCGAGGGTTTGAGCTGAAATATCAAACGTCCAAAAAATTGATAGAAATAGCAGTCCCGTGACTGCTTCAATAAGTGGATAGCGAATGGAAATTGGATTTCTACAGTACTTACAGCGCCCTTGCAGTAACAGCCACCCTAGCACTGGTAAATTTTCTTTTCCTAGCCGATGCAAGCAATGAGGGCAGCGAGAAGGCGGATAGAGAACGGATAACCCTGCTGGTACGCGATAAACTACAACATTGATGAAGCTACCAATAGACGCTCCAAGAGCAAAAACTATAACTGCAACTGGTATGGCAAGGAGAGTATCCATTTATGAGGGGTAAGGAATCAAGGGTAAGGGGTAAGAGTGCAGTAAGTTCTGACTTACGACTTACGACTTACAACTTACGACTTAACTTATGGGTTTTCTGCTTCGATTTGGGCGATGGGGATGAAGCGTTCTTGGGGTAACAGGATCGGTTGAGTGGAAAAGAGAACCTTACCCTGATAAGTTAATTGATTGACAACAACTCCTGATGGGCGCTTGGCATTTGAGGCGTGAGTTTCGCAGTAGTCGCGGTAAATTTGACGAGCTACTTTCAAGATTGTAGGGTCGATCAACACAGGGTAATTTAGGGGATGAGAGGGGTCTTCAGTTCTCCGCGATCCAGCATATACCACAAAATTGCTCCATCTCTATCTAAAATTATTCTTAAGTTATAGCTGGTGCATCCAGGTTTGTCACCCTTTTTGGTTGTCAGTTGTCAGTTATCAATGAAGAATCACTACCAATGACTAATGACCAATGACCAATGACAAATAACCAATTACCTATCATCCTTTGGTTAATTCCTCAATCAGTGCTTTACCCATTGCCCGACAGCCCAGTAAATTCATACCAGGGGACATGATATCGCCCGTGCGATCGCCTCTGTCTAAAACTCTTAATACTGCTTGCTCGATGCGATCGGCTGCCTCTGGTTGGTTTAAGCCGTAGCGTAACATCATAGCAGCACTGAGAACTTGTGCTAGAGGATTTGCTTTGTCTTGTCCGGCAATGTCGGGGGCGGAACCGTGGACGGGTTCGTAAACTCCTGCACCACTAGCACCTAGACTAGCGGAGGGTAACATCCCGATACTACCTGTCAGCATAGCTGCTTCGTCTGAGAGAATATCACCGAAAAGGTTGCCTGTAACTATTGTGTCGAATTGTTTCGGGTTGCGAACTAGCTGCATGGCAGCGTTATCGACATACATGTGGGTGAGTTCGACATCGGGATATTCTGAGGCAAGGGCAGTGATGCGATCGCGCCACAGTTGAGAAACTTCCAACACGTTCGCTTTATCGACAGAACAGAGTTTGTTCCTGCGTTTTTGAGCTGTTTCAAATGCAACTCGTCCAATGCGATCGATTTCTGACTCGGCGTAAGCCATCGTATTGACTCCCCGCTTTTCTCCTGTTTCGCTGGAAAAAATGCCCTTGGGTTGTCCGAAGTAAATTCCCCCTGTCAGTTCTCGCACCACCATAATATCTACCCCTTCTACGACTTCTCGTTTCAGGGAAGAGGCATCAATTAGCTGTGGCAGAATCTTGGCGGGGCGCAAATTGGCAAATAGACCTAAACCCGATCGCAGTCCTAATAACCCCGTTTCAGGGCGCTGGTGGCGCGGTAAGTTATCCCATTTGTAACCGCCGATCGCGGCTAATAATACCGCATCGCTGTGACGACAAATCTCCAATGTTTTCTCTGGTAAGGGTTCGCCTGTAGCGTCAATGGCTGCACCACCAATTAAGGCTTCTTGAAACGTAAATCCAATATTTAGTTGTTCTCCCACCAGCTTTAGCACCTCTACCGCTACTTGGATGATTTCGGGACCAATGCCATCCCCAGGTAAAAGCGCGATTCGGTATTGCTGCTGTGACATATTGGGTGATTTGGATAAAGACTTATCGGGTTAACTATCGTAGCAGGGAAACGGAGCGCAAATTCTGGATTATACTCTGCTCCACTTGCTATTCTGACTCATTAAATAATAAAGTTTCTTATTAAGAAAAATCTGCTATTGATTTGCAAATATCACTTGCTCAAGCAACATAATGACCATCACCATCTCGCTGCAAGCATGGGAAGATCTGCAACAAGAAGTAAACGAAACTGTCCAATACGATCCTTTCGACCCGTTAGATGTTACTTGGCAACTTCCTCAACTAGTCGGATATGGATACATGCGGTGGATCGAGCTACGTGAAGGGTTAGGGTTAGAAATTACAAATTTTCGCTTGTGCGATCGCCTGATTCTCCATTGCCCCGAACTCCCAAGCCGATTAAAATTTCATTGTCATCTGTCTGGACAGCATGAGGATAAACAGACAATCGTTGATGACAGAGAATTTGCGCTTTACGGTAGCGGACTTGCGCCGAAAGAATCGAACGTTGGTCCAAAGCAAAAGGCTTTGGAGGTGACGGTTTACATGCAGCCCGAAACGCTGCGATCGTTCGTTGGTAATTCCAACGGACAATTGCCTGTGGGACTTCAGCAACTCATTAGACCTAATGAGCGAGAACGCTACACCCGCGTTGCTAAGATTACCCCCTCAATGGAAAGCGTAATGTGGCAAATCTTGCAGTGTCCGTTTCAGGGAATTATGAAGCGAATGTATCTGGAGAGCAAAGCACTAGAGTTAGTCAGTCTAGTTTTGGGGCAAGAAAGCGAAATTCAGCAGGGAGAACGGACTATTAAGCCACTAAATGCAGGAACTTTGGAGCGGATTCACTACGCCAGAACGCTGCTGTTACAAAACCTACACCAGCCGCCTTCCCTACCAGATTTAGCGAGGCAGGCACAGCTGAATGAATACACGCTCAAGCGCGGATTTCGGCAGGTTTTTGGTACGACTGTGTTTGCCTATTTACATAAATATCGACTAGAGCAGGCGCGTCAATTGCTAACAACAGGACAAATGGCAGTATCAGAAGTGATGAAAGCGGTGGGATTTAGCGATCGCCACCACTTTGCTGCTGCTTTCCGCAAGCAGTTTGGAGTTAGCCCTAGAGAGTTTCTCATGCGACATAAATGCTCCGTATAGCCCACCAAAAAAGTTCCCGCTATCCCACCAATGTATCTTTTGCGATCGCGCTAACTTCGGTACTCTCTTACTATTGCAAAAGATTCCTAAATTTTAGTGTGGTGTGATGTCAAATCATCTGTGGCGATCGCTGTTGATGGCTAGTGTGGTTTTATGGTTAGTTGTCCCGCCTGCTGGAGCAGAGGAGATAGGCAACGAAGCAAAAGGGGAAAACGCGAAATCTCATGCCCCCCTTATCAAGGGGGGTTGGGGGGATCGACAACTCGCCCAGTCTCCGATTCAAGTCACGGGTGTGAGACTCAACCCTACTGAAACTGGAATTGAGGTAATATTAGAGACTCCGCAAGGTAAAGCACTCCAGCCAAGGGCGATCGCTTTAGGAAAGTCATATATTGCTAACATTCCCGATGCCGTATTAGCTCTACCCCAGAAACAAGAGTTTCGTCAAGATAACCCAGCTAGTGGGATTACTCGTGTCAGCGTAACTCAGACTGCTGGTAACAATATTCGGGTGACAGTGACAGGTGCGACGGGTTTACCAGCAATTCAGTTGTATGACAGTCCGACGGAGGGTTTAATTTTCGGCGTTGCCAGTGCAGCATCTTCTACACCACAGGGACAAAAACCTCAAGCACCGTCGGGCGAAACTGATAAACCAGTGGTAGGGGAAGACGAGGAAAAAGAAATTGTTGTTACAGGGGAACAAGAAACAGGGTACAACGTACCTAATACATCAACTGCAACTCGAACCGACACACCCTTGCGGGAGATTCCCCAGTCGATTCAAGTCATTCCCCAAGAAGTGCTACGCGACCAACGCGCCGACCTTACTAGTGCGCTCCTCAATGCCCCAAGCGTCCGTAACTCAGCACCTACTAACTTTGACTCATTGCGGTTGCAAGTTCGGGGATTTTTTCCCTCATTAACGGTGAATGGTTTCAAGGACTCATTAAATTCTTCTAGCATTGGCTCTGACCTGACAGGATATGACAGAATCGAAGTCCTTCTGGGTCCCAACTCGATTTTATTTGGTTCATCAGCGCCAGGGGGTACAGTCAACTTGGTGACAAAACAGCCACTGCGCGATCCTTACTACTTCGTCGAGGCAACTATTGGTAATTTTGATTTTTATCGTGGTGAAGTGGATTTATCTGGACCATTAGACGAATCTAAGAATGTCCTGTATCGATTGAATGCGTCTTACCGAGATCAAGGCTTTTTCACTGACTTGACCAAAACCACAAGTCTAGTAATTGCTCCGGCAGTGAGTTTTGCGTTCACAGAAAATACAAAATTAACCCTTGAAGGTCGCTACGCAGATGTCAAATTTGACTCCATTACTTTTGGATTGCCCTTAATTGGAACTATACGTTCTAATCCTAATGGAGAAATACCCCGCGATCGCAACGTCAATGAAGGTACTCTTGATGCTGAAAGTACCAGAATTGGATACACATTAGAGCATAAATTTAATCGGAATTGGTCGTTCAGAAATGCTTTTCAATATACTAGATACTTTTCTGGTTACTTCGGTGATGATGCAGGAACTTTCCCTACTGCGCTTTTACCTGATAATCGGACATTGGAAAGAGAATATTTCTATGAACGTTCTGAGCAGAGCGATTATAGGCTTTCGACCGATGTTGTTGGTAATTTCGCAACGGGTTCAATCCAACATCAGTTATTGTTTAGCTTGGATTTGGGTAGAATAAGTGGCGAGTTTCGCGGTCAAAGTAGAGAAATCGCTCCCCTCGATCTATTCGATCCAATTTACGGACAACCACCTGGAGCAGTCATACCTGGGTCTGAATATGATAACAAGAACGAGACAGAAGAACTTGGTTTAATATTGCAAGACCAGGTGACGATCGCAAACAATTTAAAGCTACTCTTAGGCGGTCGATTCGATATCTTTGAGCAAACTGACACAGACTCGATCGCCGATACAGAAACAAATCAATCGGGAGATGCTTTTAGTCCCCGTTTGGGTATTTTATATCAGCCAATTCCGCCTATTTCCCTCTACGCTAACTACAGTCGCTCGTTCGAGCCATCCATCGGTCAAGCCTTTGATGGTAGCGAATTTGAGCCGACTAGAGGGACTCAGTTTGAAATCGGAGTTAAAGCAGATTTAAACGACAGGCTTTCGACTACATTGGCGTTGTATAACATCACCCAATCGAACGTTACAACCGAAGATCCCGATAATATAGGCTTCGAGGTTCAAACAGGGGAACAGCGCAGCCGAGGCGTCGAACTTAATCTTGCAGGTGAAATTTTACCTGGGTGGAATATTTTTGCCAGTTATGCTCACAATGATGCCGAAGTCACAGAAGATAACGTCATTTCAATCGGCAACCGTGTAGAACAAACAACTCCTCATGCTGCCAGCTTGTGGACAACTTATGAAATTCAACGGGGGAATTTGCAAGGTTTGGGGTTTGGATTGGGACTTTTTTATGTGGGCGATCGCGCCGGAGATAGAGAGAATACATTTGAAGTCCCTAGCTACTTAATCACAAATGCTGCCATCTTCTACAAGCGAAACGTATTCCGTGCTGCCCTCAATTTCAACAACCTCTTCGACATTGATTATTTTGAAAGTGCTTTCAATGACTTGCGCGTTCATCCTGGTGTGCCGTTCACCGTGCAAGGAACAATTTCCTGGGAGTTTTGAGTTAGGGTTTTCATGAAGAGGTTTCTATACCATCTTACCTATCTACTATGTTTGGGAATTGTGACATTTGTGCTGATTTGCGCCTGTAGTCAAAGTAGCTACCAAGATGCCACATCTCCAACATCTTCAGCAGAAAATTGTCGCATTGTACAACATCCAATGGGAGAAACCTGCGTTCCGCTCAATCCTCAACGAATTTTTGCTTTAGATGTTCTGAGTCTTGCTAACACCGTTGCTTTAGGGATCGAGCCGATCGCCGCAGGAATATGGTCTCCTAGAGAGGGTATCTTAGAACCTACTCCGCACTTAGCAGAGAAAATCGAAGGCATTGCTTTACATAGTTTTTCTAGTCAGCCCAATTTAGAGAAAATTCTGCTGATTAAGCCCGACTTTATTATTAGTGTTTCCGATCCTTCAATGCGAGGAATCTACAAGCAACTGTCACAAATTGCTCCTACTGTATTAGTTCCCTGGGCAGAAATTTCACGAGATTGGAAACAACACTTGAAAGAAACTGCAAAGGTTTTTGGGAAAGCAGAAGTAGCTGACAAACTCTTGAAAGGCTACTACCAAAGAGTGGAAAAACTGAAACAGGCATTAGGGACTTTGCACGACGCTCCACAAAAAAACTACAGTCAGCCATTTCATGCATCATTTGTCCATGTTAGTAATGGATGATATCTTAATCTTAAAAATTCTTTTTCTGGCACAATATTGAACGATATTGGGTTATTGTCTCCTAAATTGTCTAATCAGCTAGCATTACCAATTTCTGAGGAAAGTTTAGCCGAAATTGATAGCGATGTTCTTTTTATTGGAACATACAGAGAAAACGATCGCTCTACCCTTGAGTATTTTCAACGCAAACCCCTATGGTCAAAGATTAAAGCTGTTCAACGCGATCGAGTGTATCTTGTTGATTTCCATACTTGGTACGGCTTTGATTTTTTTGCATCTCATGCCGTATTGGATGATATCGAGAAGTACTTAGTTAAGAAACCTTAACTTCACACCTAAACAACAAATTCAACTAGCTCGATCTAGCCGATCGCCCCTACAACTCCTCTCCTAGCTGCCGCAGTCGTTGGGCTAGTGTTCTGCCCGTTGCCGTTCCGCTTCTGCTTCGCTCAAACAGCGATCGCCATTGCGAATCGAAGACGTTTTGACTTTTGACTTTTAACTTTTGACTTTTCGTTGGCGATCGCTACCAGAAAAACTACCAGATAGTTTGCATATTAAGCATAGTTCATAAAGTCAGTAGACTCAATCGTAAGGTCATAAAATAATTTTTGTAAGATATTGACATAACAATGCTTAAAAGTTACGTAGCGATGATTGAAAATGGTCAACTAAAATGGTTAACAGACGAGCCGAAACCATCATCTGCCCGTGTAATTGTGACGATTTTAGAAGATACCACGCCATCAGTAAAGCGTCGGACTCCTCCTGCTTCAATCGCAGGTAAAGGTAAAACCTTGGGTGATTTGATTAGTCCTGTGATTGAAGAACAAGACTGGGAATGTCTCAAGTAATTGTTCTAGATACTCATATTTGGATTTGGTTTGTCACCCAGGAATTCGAGCTATTTCCATCTCACTGGCGAGAGGCGATCGAAACTGCTGACCAAGTAGGTGTTTCACCTGTATCCTGCTATGAGGTCGCTTTAGCACAGCAAAGGAGGCGGCTAGAATTGCCTTGTAGCGTCGATCGCTGGCTTGAGGATGCTTTGGAACCAACAGGTATTACCTTGTTTCCACTGACTGCCGAAATCGCTTACCAAGCTGTTAGCCGATCGCCTGTTCACAAAGACCCCTTCGATCGTTTAATTATTGCTACAGCACTAGTTTATAAAGCGAAGCTAGCCAGTATTGACAGCTTGTTTTCTCAGTATTCAGAACTCGATACACAATTGATGAGATCGACTGAAAGATTGACCTGAGCACAAATAGCATCCCAATCTCAATAGCATGAAGTTGATGCGACGATGGAAGATTAAGACTTCAAAGGGGTGAACCTTTTACAATTATTGGCTCGATCGGTTGGTAGTAAATCAAGCGACATTTTCATCCAGATGGAACCAAATGCACTCAGACATAATTTCTCGCCGCATCAAGCTTTGCTTGCAACAGCGAAGGATTTTTACTTCGTTCTGCTTTTGCTATAGCTTCTGCTTCAGCGATCCGCAGATCGATTTCTTCTCGATGGTCGTAGTAAAATGCCATAGCAAAGTAGGAGATTGTTGAAAAAGTTTGTTGAATATCGAATCTCGTCGCATGAAAAATTCTGAGTTAATCTATTTCTTGCAATCTGCGATAAATCCGATACAGCAGTTGTACTAGATATGTAAAATTCCAGCACCCTGCGACTTTCGACTTCTATACGGGCGGGTTTATCAGAATAATTATTTGTTGTTTCAGGGATCTGCAAAAAAACCGCCCCTACGACTTCCGACTTTTTTTGTCACAATCGGCATTTAACCCTACTGACAAAATAGATCCAAGCAAGCTAAGCTATCCGATAGTGAAGTTGCGTTCATGACGCTGACTCACCCTTTTGTCTCCCAAACTTAGCACCCATGCTCAACGAACTGGCAATTCGCACTTGTGGGCTGACGAAACAATTCGATCGCCACATTGCGGTGAACGACGTCGATTTACAAGTTCAGGCTGGGGAAGTCTACGGCTTAATTGGACCGAACGGTGCAGGTAAAACAACGCTAATTCGGATGTTAGCAGCAGCCGAGGAACCAACTAAGGGAGAAATATACATCAATGGCGATCGCTTGGTAGGCGATCGCGACAATTCTACTCTCAAACAACGCCTGGGTTATTTACCCGACGATTTTCCCCTCTACGACGATCTCACCGTTTGGGACTACCTAGACTATTTTGCGCGGCTGTACAAGTTGAAAGAACCGCGCCGCAGTCAACGCTTGCGAGAAGTCTTAGAACTCGTCCAATTGAGTCAAAAACGTCGCAGCTTAATTGCTACCCTGTCGCGGGGGATGAAGCAACGCCTGAGCTTGGCAAGAACAATCATCCACGAACCGATTGTATTACTATTAGACGAACCCGTTTCGGGACTTGACCCAATCGCCCGAAGGCAATTTCGGGAAATTATTAGGGTATTGCAAGAAGCGGGAATGACCATTTTGATTTCATCCCACGTTTTAAGCGACTTAGCAGAGTTATGCACTTCTGTGGGAATTATGGAGTTGGGCTTTCTAGTGGAGAGTACAACATTAAGTCAGTTATACCAACGGCTGGCTCGCCAGCAAATTTTCTTAACAACCTTGGGAGAAATCGACAGATTAACAGCAGAATTGAATAATCACGCCCTCGTAGCGGGATGGGAGGTGTTACCAGGAGGACGGGTGCAGATAGATTTTACTGGAAATCAGGAAGACTGTGCGGATTTATTGCGATCGCTAATTGCAGCTGGCGTTCCTTTATCTGAATTTCATTGTACTCAGGAAGACTTAGAAACAATTTTCCTCAAACTAGGACACCAGCAAGCGTCTTAACTATGGGTTAGGAGTTAGGGGTTAGGGGTTAGGGGTAAGTCAAAAGTCAAAAGCTAAAACTCAGAAGTGACAGCTAATAAAGGACCAACTACCAATTACCAACTACCAATTACCAATTACCAATTACCAGAACGGGAGATTTATTCTTATGAGATTAAGTTGGATAGACAAATTGGGGGATAAAAACCCTCAGTTGTTGCGGGAGATTAAAGGGAGATTTAAACCGCGCAATTTAGTTATTTCGACAGTTATTTCTTTACTGGGACAGTTTTTCTTATTTCGCATATTTCAAGCAAAATTACCATCTGCTAGTCAAGGTTGGTCAATGCCAACTCGTCATCCTTTATGTACTGGCGACCAGTGGGAATATTCCATACCTGAATGTCTCACAGATGCTGCGGGAAATCTTTTGATTAATTGGCAGATGTGGTGGTGGGATGTATTTTACACTGTCAGTAAGTTTGGTGTTTTTGCCCTCATTTTAGCAGGCACTTACACGCTGATTAGTGACTTAGCTAATGAAGAACGTCGAGACACGCTCAATTTTATTCGCCTCAGCCCTCAATCAGCTAAAAGTATTTTAATTGGCAAACTATTGGGTGTACCAAGTTTGCTGTATATTGTGGTGGGTCTGGCTGTACCACTGCATTTAATCGCCGGGATTGGGGCGCACGTTCCTCTAAGTTTAATTTTCAGCTTTTACGGACTAGTAGTTGCTAGCTGTATTTTCTTTTTCAGTGCTGCTTTACTATTTGGTTTAGTGAGTGCTTGGCTAGGTGGATTTCAAGCTTGGTTAGGTAGCGGTGCAGCATTTGTGTGTCTATTTATTGCCACTGCCAAACCTGTACTTCATACACCGTTAGACTGGCTAAATTTGTTTTCACCATTTTTGATTTTTGAGCAAATCGCTAAGGCAACTGAACTAGAAAACTATAGTTTGTCGCTGCTTAGCACGGCAGATTTAGAACTATTCTATCTGCCTATAGGCGATGCGTTGTGGGCAACATTGGGTTTGGCAGTTCTCAACTTTGGGGTTGGGACGTACTGGATTTGGCAAGCTTTGCAGCGTCGGTTCCATAATCCTAGTAAAACCATTTTTAGTAAGAGTCAAAGTTACTTGATGGTGGCAAGTTTGGAGACGATCTTAGTTGCATTTGCTGCTACAACACCTAAATATCGATATTCAACCAATCTCGGGCATAACTTTCAAGAATTGCTTGTCTACAACTTGGTATTGTTTATCTGTTTGATTGTAACTCTCACGCCGCAGCGTCAAACCTTGCAAGATTGGGCAAGATATCGACGGGAGAGAGTTAGCAATCGTCAAAAGTTCTTGAGTTCTTTGCTAGTCAAAGATTTGACGTGGGGAGAAAAAAGCCCAGCTATAGTCGCGATCGCACTAAACTTAGCTATTGCTGCTACGACTTTAACTCTTTGGATTACCTTTGTCTTACAACCGATTGACAAACAGCCTGCTTTCTTGAGTATGGTTATTGGTGGTAATTTGTTACTGCTCTGTGCTGCGATCGCCCAACTTTTAACATTTATGCGGGCGCAAAAGCAAGGTTTGTGGATTGCTGGGGCTTTGGGTACAGTCATTCTATTACCTACAGCCATTCTCACCGTTCTATCAATCTCGCCATACCAAATTCCTGGTTTGTGGTTGTTTACACCTTTTGCTTGGTTTGCGTTAGAAAAAGCCAGCAATACAACTATCTTTTTGGCGCTATTAGGACAGTGGAGTGCAGTCACTCTCTGTACGATTCGCATGACGCGCCAGATCCAACGTGCGGGTGAATCGAGTACTAAAGCTTTAATGAGCGATCGCCCTTCTTTACCTGTAGGATAAGCATCGATCTACAATACATTCGTAGGGGCGTACATCTGTGCGCCCTTATATATTTTTAACCTTCTCCTAAAGTCTGTTGTGCAGCATGTCGGATGTGGAGAATGCGAACTGTAGCCACTTCATTATTCTCAATAATAGTGAAAAGAATACGGTACGAATTACGACCTTTACCGTAGATAAGTTGACGAATTTCTTGACTAAAATAATGATGCTATTTGAGATATTCGTAGAAATGCACTATCTACTTCTCCCTCTGCCACACTAGAAATTTCGATACGATAACTCACAAATCAGTTGACAGGTTGTATTTAAGGCGCTGTTCCTCAGCAAATTCTTGAAACGAACGGGAACGTCCCGCTTCAAAATCATCTAATCCACGCTGAATACCTGCAATAGCTTCCTCAGAGTCTTGCAACTCCCACTTTAAAATGTCAGTTATCAATTCAGCCGCAACAATACTTACATCTTGTCCTTGTTGTGCTGCTTTTTCCCGCAGTTGCGCTTCTACTTCTGGACTCAGAGAAATGACAATTGACATAAACTCTGTTTTTTGAATATCGAGCCTCTACGTGTGATTTTAACAAATTAGCTAAATTTTCGAGCAATTAGAGTCATGTCATTATTTACGTGCTAAAGGCTGCTATCGTGCAAACTCAGGTAAAGCTTTAGTTTTTGTTGCACACTTCAAGAAGTATATAGTCTCTAAAGCTTTTAGACATAAACAAAAAGCAGTTCAAGAAAAAGACAACCTATATTATTACTTAAGCTGTTGAAACTTTTCTAAAGCTGCAACCATAGTGGGGGGCCAACGGCGAATCTTTGTGACCCAGTTAATGTCTTTATAACGAGGGTCTAAGCCTACAGCAGCAACCCAGTTACTTTCTGCTTCTCCCTTATTTCCCTGTTCCCAAAGTACAGCAGTCAAAGCAGCACGAACATCGGCAAATTGAGGATATTTGCGAATTATATTTCGCAGTTCGCGCAGGGCTTTATCTTTTTGACCATCTTGATATAAAGCTAGGGCATAATTGGCACGGGCAAAAGCAAAATTAGGGGCAGTATCGGCAGATTTTTTGTAATCGACGATCGCCTTTTCCCATTTTCCCAAACCTGCTTCAGCATTCCCGCGATTGTTATATGCCATTGCATCGTTAGGATCGATTTCTAAAATATGATTATAATCGACGATCGCATCTTCCCATTTTCCCAAACCTTCCAAAGCCGCACCCCGATTTAAGAAAGGATCGGTCACGCCTGGGGCAAGTTCGATTGCTTTGTTATAATCGGCGATCGCTTCATTTAATTTATTTTGACTAACTCTAGAATTGCCTCTGTTACTCCAAGCTGCCGCATTGGTGGGAAATTCTTCGATAATTTGCGTCCAATAAGTTTCAGCTTGGGGAAAGTTACCTTTTTCAGTCAGAGTAAAAGCCTCGTTCGCTAATTTCTCTAGATTTTGTAACTGTTCTGCACTCAGATTTGGCGGTGGTGATTGGGCAACAGCTGGTTCTACCCACCCTACTATGAATAGCGCACTGAGTAAAAGTGTCAGTACGCAGACGCGCAGATTGGCACTGACAAATTCAATCTTGTCCGTATTGAAGCGCGTCCAACTGGGGTTGTAAATCATAAATCTGACCGCGACAGTAACGATAGTTGTTCGTTGGGTAGTTTCAAACCTAAATGCTTGTACGCCGCAGGAGTGGCGACGCGACCTCTAGGAGTCCGTTGTAAGTAACCAATTTGCATCAGATAAGGTTCGTAGACTTCCTCAATTGTTTGGATGTCTTCGCCCGTCGCCGCCGCTAGGGTTTCTATACCCACGGGTCCACCATTAAATTGTTCGATCGTCACGCTAAGCATTTTTCGGTCTGTCCAATCTAGACCGCAAGGGTCTACCTGATATAATTCTAGAGCTGTTGCGGCTACATTTTGCGTAATTGTACCTGCTGCCTTGACTTCGGCATAGTCTCGCACTCGTTTTAGCAGGCGGTTGGCAATACGTGGCGTACCTCGCGATCGCTTGGCAAGTTCCAACGCCCCGTCATCGCTAATTGGTGTTTGCAATAACTCAGCCGTCCGCAAGACAATTTTACGTAACTCCTCTGGTTCGTAGAACCGCAACCGCTGCACCGAACCGAAGCGATCGCGTAATGGCGAAGATAGCGCCCCAGCGCGGGTTGTCGCTCCTACCAAAGTATATTTAGGTAGCGTAATACTGCGAGTCTTGGCACTTGCTCCTTTACCGATCGTAATATCCAGACGATAATCTTCCATCGCCGGATACAAAATTTCCTCTGCCATCCGCGACAGGCGATGAATCTCATCAATAAATAGAATATCTCCTGGTTTGAGACTCACCAGCAGACCCATAATATCTCTAGGTCTTTCTAAAGCTGGGGCGCTAGTAATCTTGCAGTCTACTCCCATTTCTCCCGCCAAAATTAGCGCCATCGTAGTTTTACCCAATCCAGGCGGACCATATAACAATAAATGATCTAGAGTTTCTCCTCTTGCTTTAGCGGCTTGAATCGCAATTGATAGCACCTCCTTTAAGTCTTTCTGCCCGATGTAATCGGCAAAGGTATGGGGGCGCAAGCTTTGTTCTTGTTTGCCTTGTTCCTCCACAGTTGCCTGCGGTTGCAACAAATCCTCTATGACAGGCTGAGGTTGAGGTTTCTTCTGTTGCTTTTTTGCAGGCTTAGAAGGTTCTGACGGTTGTTTAGAGGAGATAATTGCCATAACTAGGAGCTAGAGGCTAGGGGCTAGAGGCTAGGGGAAGAAGAGAGCTGAGGGAGCTGAGGAAGCGCAAGGTTGCTGAGGGAGCTGAGGAGATTAATCAACTCCTGACTCCTTTCTTCACTGATAACTGATAACTGATAACTGATAACTAGTCATTGGTCAGTGTAACGTCTACTATCAACCAACAACCACTAATTACCAATGACCAATTACCCATCACCATTTATATATGTATAATCTCTGGAGTCATTGGAAAGGCGAACTATGTTAGCTAAAAGAATTTTGCCTTGCTTGGATGTGAAGGCGGGGCGGGTTGTGAAGGGGGTAAACTTTGTCAATCTCCAAGATGCAGGCGATCCGGTGGAGTTGGCTAAAGTTTATAACGAAGCTGGGGCGGATGAGTTGGTATTTCTGGATATTACTGCGACCCACGAAGACCGTGACATTATTTTTGATGTAGTTTATCGCACTGCCGAGCAAGTGTTTATTCCTCTCACTGTCGGCGGGGGCATCCAATCCTTAGAACAAATTAAAAATTTGTTAAGAGCGGGAGCAGATAAGGTTAGCATCAACTCCGCCGCAGTTAAAGACCCAGACCTAATTAATCGTGCCAGCGATCGCTTTGGCAATCAGTGTATAGTAGTGGCTATTGATGCACGGCGACGGCAGGATGTCAATAATCCTGGCTGGGACGTTTACGTTCGTGGTGGGCGGGAGAACACTGGCATAGATGCTCTGCAATGGGCGCAGGAAGTCGCCCAACGGGGTGCTGGGGAGTTGTTGGTAACGAGTATGGATGCCGATGGCACTCAAGCAGGGTATGACATAGAATTAACAGGCGCGATCGCCTCATCTGTAGAAATCCCAGTTATCGCCTCTGGTGGTGCGGGGAACTGCGAGCATATCTACACTGCTTTGACTGAGGGGAGAGCTGAAGCTGCTTTGTTAGCTTCGTTGCTGCATTACGGTCAACTGAGTGTAGGACAAATCAAATCTTATTTGAGCGATCGCAACTGCCCCATACGTCTTAATTAGATCTAATTGGTATTATAAATTTGCCAAATTTCTGTAGCAAGAAAAACTTAACCTCTAATTAAGACCAGGTTCCTGAGAATTAGTTAAGATATATGAAATATGTTTTAAAATATCTTAAAAAATGCTGACAGTTATTCTCATTTTTGACGTAGCTTTAGTAGCTTGGTCGCTGCACCTGATGGAAGAGGCGTTTGCGAAGAAGGAATTTTCGATGATGCTGGCAGGGGTGTTAGTGGCAGCTAGTGCCGCAGCCATGTTAGTTGTCTACTTTTTAATGGGAAACTGCATGAGCTACTTAGCACGCGGATATTAATGCTTAAAATGATTGAATAGTGCGCATTGACAGCAAAGAGAGATTTAAGGCATAATAAAAAACGCATTTGTGCGGGGTTATAGCTCAGTTGGTAGAGCACCTCAATGGCATTGAGGGGGTCAGCGGTTCGAATCCGCTTAGCTCCATTTGAAGTAGAGGGATCGACATGATTACTGGCACACGACAGCAGTACCGCTGACTGCTACCATCAACATACTACCGCCATTGCCAACACCAATGGTTTCGTAATCGATATCGATGCCAATTACCGCATTAGCACCGAGAGCTTCAGCCTGCTGAATCATCTCGCGCATAGCAGTATCTTTCGCTTCTCTGAGCGATCGCTCGTAACCTGCCGAGCGACCACCGACAATATCCCGAATGCCGGCAAAGAAATCGCGAAAAATATTTGCCCCTAGAATCGCTTCGCCACTGACAATACCGAGATGCTGGACGACGCGCTTGTCGCCAACTAAGCTGGCTGTGGTTAAAATCATATGACTCCTTTAATACTTGCTTTAAATAGTTGTATAAGATTTGTCGGTGTTTCATGTCCTCTTGACTACAGGTGGCTATACAATTCAATGTGAGTATGGGGGATATTAGGAAACGCTCGGCAAATGACTGACTCTTCTCGTCGCCAATCTACTGACAGAACTTCAAGCTCTGAAGCTGAGGCACTGACTGAGCTAGAGAGTCTGTTGGATCGATCGCAAGACACCCATCTCACTGCTGCTGAAGTAGAAGTCTTAGCTCAACTGCGTCAGATAGTATTGGAGCAACAGCCACAGACACCAACAGCGCGATCGCAACCACCGCCCCACAAGAATTTTACTACCGAAGAGGAAGCGATCGCCGAATTACGGGATTTACTTTTCGGTCCCGAACTCCAAGCAAAACTCGATAAATCGCAACTCCGAGTCGAAGATGTGAGTCGGGTTTTGCCAGAGGCGATTATTCTCAGGTCATTACAGGACGACCAACTGACTCAAGCCGCCGTCCCAACTGTAGAACAAGCAATTCAAACCTCTGTTAGAAGAGACTTGAATACGCTGTCCGATGCTTTGTTTCCCATCATCGGACCTGCTAGCCGCAAAGCTGCAATGGCAGCACTGAAAACTTTTGTTGCCACCTTTAATCAAGCACTCGATCATAGCTTAACCCCAAGGAGTTTTCGCTGGCGCTTAGAAGCAATGCAAACTGGTAAGTCTTTTGCCGAAGTTGTCTTGCTGCGAACGCTAGTTTATCGGGTAGAAGAAGTTTTTTTGATTCATCGTCAGACTGGACTGTTGTTACATAGCTTGGCAGTAGATCCGACTGCTACACAAGATGCAGATCTGGTTGCAGCTATGTTAAAAGCAATTCAAGATTTCGTGCAAGATTCGTTTAAGGTTAAGCAACAAGATCGGTTAGACGCACTAGAATTTGGCGAATTGACGATTTGGATCGAGCAAGGTCCCCAAGCAATTTTAGCAGGCATAATTCGCGGTAATGCACCCAAAGAATTAAGAGAAAACTTTCAAGCCACCCTAGAAACAATTCATAAGAAATTTTACCAGCCACTTTTGAATTTTCGCGGCGACGATACTCCATTTGAAGCCAGTAAATCTTATTTAGAAAATTGCCTTCAATCCCAGTATCAAACAACTTCAGATAAACCTTCACCGCTTTTATTATTATTGATCGGCGGACTCTTGTGTACGCTGGGATGGTGGAGTTTTATGTCTTTTCAAGCCCGACAAAAGTGGCAGGCATATTTAAATACATTAAACTTGCAAGCAGGAATAGTTGTCGTCAGTGCTGATAGTCATTTTGGCAAATACTATATATCGGGATTGCGCGATCCGTTGGCTGCTGACCCCATTCAATTAATCTCAGATGCAGAGATCGATCCTAAAAATGTTGTCAGTCGTTGGCAACCTTACATCTCTCTAGAGCCGCAATTTGTTACGAAAAGAGCGGAAAAATTATTACAGCCACCAAAAACCACGAGTTTGAAAGTCGATCGCAATGGCGTTCTTTATATGACTGGTATTGCACCGCGACAGTGGATTGCGCAAGCAAAAAAAGTTGCGCCTAATCTCCCTGGAGTGACGCAGTTACAGACAGAGCATCTGACTGAAACTGAACTTCAAGAATTGCTCAAAACTAAAACTGAATTAGAACGAGAAATTCTCTTATTTGTTAACGATCGCCCGCAGCTTTTACCAAATCAGCAACAGAAATTAGAAAAGGTCGTTGCAGCTATTCAAAAACTCACAAAGATAGCTCCAATTGTGAATAAGGATGTACGCATTGAAATTAAAGGACACGCAGATAGCGATGGTTCGACCGAGCATAATATGTCTCTCAGTCAAGCTAGAGCAAAGCAAATTTTATCAACCTTGGTTTCGCAAGGAATCAGAGCTTCTGATTTAACGACAATTGGCGTGGGAGCGCAAGAACCTTGGCAACAAAAAGCTAGCCAAAACAATCGAGAAATGAATCGTCGCGTTTCTTTTAAGGTATTTTTAACGGATGCACCCTAGAAAAAATTTGCTGTTTGAGATATGATTCAAAAAAAAATATGTATGGTCGGTGCGTTTGCTACGGGAAAAACGAGTTTAGTAGCGCAATTCGTTAAAAGTATTTACTCAGAAGTATACCATTCTACCGTAGGAGTGAAAATTGATAAGAAACTAGTTAAAATTGGCGATAGAGAGGTCAATCTAATTTTGTGGGATATCCACGGCGAAGACGAGTTTCAGAAATTGCAAATGTCTTATTTAAGAGGTGCATCTGGTTATTTTTTAGTCGTGGATGGAACCCGTCGTTATACTTTAGATAAAGCCTTATCTTTACAACAAAGGGTAGAAGAAACTATTGGTAAAGTTCCTTTTATATTGGTATTGAATAAATCAGATTTAACAGGTGATTGGGAAATAGAGGATTCAGTAGTGGATAGTCTTATACAGAAAAACTGGACGGCGATCGAGACTAGTGCTAAAACGGCTACAGGGGTAGAAGAAGCCTTCGCCAAACTCACACAACAAATGCTGGAGGCAATGGATGTCTCACCTCCCTAGATCCATAGCCAAGTACTTTCAAGAGTCAATTTTTGAAAGTCGTTGTCCGGCTTACTTTTTAGTGCAGGATGGCTGTTTAGTGAGCTGGGGAGGTCAATTATCATTGTATGGATTGCATCATCTCGAACGAGGAGAAATTGTTGAAAAAAAGATTTTATTTTTAGCGGGATTGCTACCCTTTCGGAACTTGCCAATTATCTTACCTTGCATAAAAATGGAGTCGGGAGTTGCTGCCGAGGTTCACATTTTCTCTACAGATGAAGGTGACTGGATACTATTACTGGATGCAAGTCGATACGAACATCAATACAGCATCCTTCAGCAACAAGGCAACGATTTGAGTTTAATTCGCCAACATCACTCTCGCTTGTTAGAACAAAGCCTACACGATCGCGTTGCAGCCAACTTATCTGAGGAATTAGTAGCGGTATTAGAGAAAGGCGATCGCCGAGATGTGACTGTTTTATTAGCTAAGATTTGCAGCCTCAACTCCTCGATTGAAGATTACCCACCAGCAGAAGCGATCGCCACTCTCAACTCATATATTTCCACGATCGTGCAACCGTTACTAGATCGAGGTGGGATAGTAAGTAAAGGTTTTGGGGATGCTGTGACAAGTTTGTTTGGCATACTTCCAGTGACTGGTTCGCCTGCGGTGCGTGCGATTGAAGCAGCGATCCGAGTTGTAGAAATAGTACGAGAGATGAGTCAGGTGCGGCAAGTCGATAAATGCATTGCATTTAGTGTCGGCATCAGTATTGTTTCTGGTTCCCTGATTGTGGGTATTACTGGTAGTCAGAATCAAAAAACTTTGATTGCTGTTGGCGATCGCATGGCAATTGTAGAACAGCTAGGATTTCAAGCAACTCCTAACGCGATCGCGATCGATCGCAACACATACGATCGCATCGGTGAGATGCAAACTCGCTTCAGGAGAAGTCATACTATATCTAAAGACATTGCTAGCGAACCAATCCCTATCTTTACGTTTTTAGTAGCATGAGCGAGGAAAGCATCATAGATGAGCTATTTGCGGCACTAAATGTCGTTGTTCTAGAACGATTGGAGTATGATTCATTCAAGCTCATCGGTACTGCACCTATCTGGTTCGTACAATTTTATGGAGATACTGACTTACAACAACAGTTGATGCCGGGACATAAATTTCCCGTACTCGATAATTTTTTGATCGACGCAGAAGCCTTTTGGCAGAAACATCAATCGGGAAGAATTAAATCTGGACTGTGGACGGAAACGGACTTATCAGGACAAGAATTTTATTTAGAGGCTTCAGCAGTTTGTCTAAATGAGAAAAAAATATTATTAATTGCTTCTAATTATAAAGAGCATCAGTTTTTACTCCAAAAAGCCAGAGAAAACAGTTTAAATTACTACAATTTGTTAAAAGAAATTCAAAAAAAAGAAGTATTAATTCATTGTATCGTTCACGATCTAGCCGGACAGTTAACGGGAATCAAGTATTGTTTCGAGCTACTCTCACTCCAAAACCTTAATTCTAAAGCG
The DNA here is from genome assembly GCF_000317125.1 of Chroococcidiopsis thermalis PCC 7203. Lineage (GTDB taxonomy): Bacteria > Cyanobacteriota > Cyanobacteriia > Cyanobacteriales > Chroococcidiopsidaceae > Chroococcidiopsis > Chroococcidiopsis thermalis. The sequence continues at coordinate 467,548 of NC_019695.1, read as the reverse complement.
CAAGAATACTTAAATATTGGTAAAAAGCAGTGTCAAAAACAAGAGACATTAATTCGAGAAATTTTAGATGCTTTTGCAGCTGAAATTGAGATTTTGGAAGGGGTGGGAAACGATCCACAACAAGCACCAGATGCGCTAGCTTGCGTTTTAGAAGTTGTGAATGCTTTATCACCAGTTTTCTTTCTCAATCAGATCGATTTACGGCTACAAATCGATGTTGATAAAACCAGAGAATGGAAAGTTGTAGGAGAAAAGTCACGTCTGGAGCGAACGATAACGAACTTGGTAGAAAACGCCTACAGGCACAGTCCACCAAACTCTGCGGTGACAATTGGGATCGCAGAAGAGGGAGATTTCATGACGATCGCAGTTGACGATATGGGTTCTGGCATAGAACCAGAAATCGCTACAACTTTATTTCAAAAGTTTTCCCAAGGCAAAAATAGACCGGGAAGAATTGGCTTAGGGCTATATTTCTGTAGAATTACAGTAGAGCAGTGGGGTGGAAGTATCGGCTATAAAACCAATTCTCAAGGGGGAGCGCAGTTCTGGTTTCGCTTACCGAAAGTGTTGTAAAACAAGTTTTGTAAAAAGCATAACAGTCTCTCCTAAATACGTTTCAAGAGAGACTGTTAGATTGAATCTTTGAAAAAAGGTAAGATTTGTAGAGCGAAACCCCCCTGAAAAAGGGAGGTTTGAGAAATCTAGTAACCGATGAGATGTAGTACGTCGCGCAGAACGCTAAAGCCTGCTAAGTCCCAAATCAAATAGGCGAGAAATCCAATCATTGCCAAACGTCCGTTCCATAGCTCGGCTTGAGGATTCAACCCAAAGATGAATGCGTTTCTGTCTACGCCATTGTACGCTTTAGCAACTGGTGGTACATCTGTAGCTGGACGAGTTTCACGAGTTTCCATTTTTTGCTCCTAATAAAGCCGCTTCACATATCTTTAATTTAAAGGGGAATTTAATTCTTGCTTTCTGTCTAGAGGTACAAACTAGCAGCACTTCTCTAGGACTAATATAAAGTGAATTTTTCAGGAGGAATTCTATCAATAGACGGTGTAAATCGCGATGAAGCGATCGCTTGGTATTGTTAACAACTTGTAATTAGTATCTTGACGTACATAAACGCTACTGAATACATTTACTCGCCTCAGAAGTAAATCTGAATTCATCCCACTACAGGCAGAGCTTTCAGACTTGGGGTGGATGTTTGACGCTGTTAAATGCAGCATTTTTAAGCTACGGGGTTAAATAGTATTTTTAGCTCCTATATTTCCTCCTCACATTGTATTTAGACGCTCAGCACAGCACAAAAGAAGGAAAAACCATGTTTCAGAATCCAGAAATTTTACTGGGACTATATAAACCTTTCTCCTGGCTGGCACAGTTAACTCCACCAGATGGGGGTGTGACGACACCAGCAGAGGCAGCGTTTGTATTTTCGGGTCCGAGATTTTTTGTTGCTTTAATATCAGGAGTGATTCTTGCCTTTGCCGTACAACTTGTATTAACAAACCTCTCTGTGGCTGCTGGGATTTCCTATTTAGGACGGCAATCAGACTCAGATTCAGGTAGCAGCGAATCTGGGAGTGTGGGGGGAACGATCCGTAAAATTGGTACGGCAGTAGGTATTTGGACGTTAATAACTGTCAGCATTGCTCTATTCATCGCTAGCTTTCTTGCCGTTAGTTTAAGCCTGCTGAGCGTAGATGTAGGACTGGGAGCAGTTCTCGGTCTAGTGATTTGGGGAGCTTACTTTTTACTACTGGTGTGGGTTAGTTCCACCACAGTCGGTTCCTTGGTTGGTTCTGTCGTGAATACGGCAACCTCGGGTTTTCAAGCAATTATGGGAACGGCTACTGCTGCTATGGGAGCAAAAGCTGTCAATCAGCAAGTCGTACAGACAGCAGAAGCGGCAGCTGCGGCGGTGCGGCGAGAACTAGGTAGCGCGATCGACCCGACGACAATTCGCGAGAACCTGGAAGATTATATAGACATGCTGCGTCCGCCAGAGATGGACACGACAAAGATTAGAAGAGAATTTGAGACAATTTTACGCGATCCGCAACTGGCAGATCTTGCCGGAACCGATGACTTGCGGAATATCGATCGCCAAAAGTTTATCGATCTCGTCAGCAGCCGTACCGATTTATCAAAACGTGAAGTCAATAAAATTGCCGATCAGTTAGAAAGCGTCTGGCGGGAGGTGGTGGCGAACCAACAACCCAAACGCGATCGCATGGATGAGTTGATCGAATACCTCAAGTCCGTGCAGCCGGGACAAACTAGGACGGACGAGTTGAACGCCAAGATCGATCGACTCACAGAAGAAATGCGATCGTCTAAGCAAGCCGACCAAAGACAAGCAGACCAAGCCGACAAAGCCACCGCAGGTCCAGTACAGCAAACGCTGCAAACGGGAATCAACACCCTGATGGGAATGGTGATGGGACGTGCCGATCTATCAGATTTAGATGTGGAGAAGATCTTGCGATCGCTCCTCACGGCTAGAGATAAAGTCACCGAGGGAGTAGACAAGGTTGCCACTCAAACAGGAATGAAATCTGCTGAAGTTCCCTACACGACCATTAGGGCGGATGTAGAAAACTACCTGCTCAACACTTATACTTGGCAATTAAGTCAAGACAGGATGGATCGGGAATTCCGCGACGTTCTCTACGATCCAGCAGCCGATCCACGAGCAGTCCGGCAACAGATCGAGCAACTTTCTCGCAACGATTTTGCCCGATTGTTGCAACAAAAGGGAATGCTGACCCAAGCTCAAATTCAAACTATAGCCGATCGCTTGGAACTGATTCGTCAAGATGTCTTGACCACAGTAAGAGGTATTGAAGAAAGGGAAGCCGTCCAAGAACTCCAGCACCGTGTAGAGAGTTATCTACTGACAACGAGTAAAGCAGACTTAACTACAGAAGGAATTGAGCGTAACTTCAAACCGTTATTAGAAGACTCGGATGTCGATTACGAAACTCTTGGTTTGCGTCTAGCTAGGTGGGATCGGGACTCGTTGCGACAAGTCCTATTGCAACGTAACGATATTACCCCAGAAGAGATAGAGCCAATTTTAGATCGGTTGGAGGCACAGCGCGAAAAAGTCTTAGTTGAGTCTAAAGGACTGGCAGACCAGGCAAAATATCAAGCTGAAACCCTGTGGCTGAACTTGGAATCTTACCTGCGTAACACTGGCAGAGATGAATTGAATCCCTATGCAATTGAGGCTGAACTGAAGACTTTACTAGAAGATCCGCAAGCGGGGATGGCAGCACTAAGGGCGCGGTTGTCTCGCTTCGATCGCGAAACCCTGGTACAACTGTTAAATCAGCGCCAAGACTTGAGCGAAGAACAGATCAACCAAGTTATTAACCAAGTTGAGGGGTCTTGGCACAACGTGCGGGTTGCACCGCAAGTTTTGGTGGGTAAAGCGAAGGAACAATACGACTCGGTGACGAATGCGATCGCCGATTACCTGCGCAACACTGGTAGAGAAGAGTTGAATCCAGAAGGAATTCAGCGCGACTTTCAGCGCTTGTTTGCCAATCCGAAAGAGGGATCGGCAGCCCTCAGAAGGCGCTTGTCTCACGTAGATCGAGAAACCCTGGTGAAGTTATTGAGCCAGCGGCGCGATTTGAGCGAGGAGCAAGTCAACCAAATTGTCGATCAAATGCAAACTTCGATTCGGGATATTATCAAAGCGCCCCGTCGTCTGGCAACTCGCACGCAACAAAGAGTTCAGAGTTTCCAAACTTATTTGGAAGAGTATTTACGTCATACAGGTAAAGACGAACTCAATCCAGAAGGCATTAAGCGGGATTTGTCTTTGTTGTTACGCGATCCGAAAGTGGGAATTGAGAGTTTGAGCGATCGCTTGTCTCACTTCGATCGCGAGACGTTAATTGACTTGTTGAAGATGCGGGGTGATATGTCCGATGCGGAAGCAGCTAGAACTGTCGATCAGGTATTAGCTGTACGCGATAATTTTGTCGATCAGGTACGAGCCATTCAACGGCGGATTCAAGATGCGATCGACAGCGTATTCGAGCGCATTCGCAGCTATCTCAATTCGCTCGATCGCCCAGAGTTGAATTACGACAGCATTCAGAGGGATATGCGCAAGTTATTTGACGACCCGCAAGCTGGGTTTGATGCTTTGCGCGGACGGCTATCTTCGTTTAATCGAGATACTTATGTAGCGATTTTGAGTTCCCGCGAGGATATTTCGGAGGCGGATGCGAATCGAATTATCGATCGAATTGAGTCGGCGCGTAACAACGTGCTGCAAAGAGCAGAACGCATTCAGCACGAAGCACAGAAGCGATTGGAGCAAGTAAAAGAACAGGCAGAAAAGCAAGCGGAAGAGACGCGCAAGGCGGCGGCTTCAGCTGCTTGGTGGTTGTTTGGTACGGCAACAGTTTCGGCATTCTTTGCTGCTTTAGCAGGTGCGATCGCTGTGGCGATTTAAATAGCTTAGGTTATGGTTGAGCCTCTCACTCCGGTGAGGGGTTTTTTTATCAGTGCTGAAGGCACTAGTCTTGAGTAAACCACAGATCTGTAGGGGCGCACAGAGAAAGCGCCCCTACAAATGTCACGCACGCAATCGAGAATTGCTATGAAATGGAGTAAAAAGATTAGTCTTCAGACAGTGAGAGCAACTTATTTAGAACATGCTCAATATTGATATCGGATACATCTGACATAAACAAAGACTTTTCTACATTGGCATAGTCTCTTTGTATAGAGCAAGAATAGGTTGGATCGTAGTGAAAAAGGAGTAATTCTTTAACGATATCTTCTCTTTTTCCAGCATCGATCAACTGAAACCAATAGTTTAATTTTTGTTTTCCATATCTAGACTTTAATTTTTCTAGTTTAGTTTTTAAGAACTCAGAGTGAGTTTCTAAATATGGGTATTCTCTTAAAAGAAATGCAACTCTACTATCTATAGGTAGCTGAATTTCTATACACTGAGATTGCTTCATTTTTTGCCATAGAGGTAGAGGTAAATAAATTTTTCCAATTTTGTTACTTTCTGATTCTATCCATACAACTCGATCGCGATTGAATTTATGTAATTGCTGTAAGAGCAATGATTCAAAGTACTTCTGTGAGGGTTGAGGAGTCGGTTGTAGTTGCCATTCTTCACCGAGTAAAGAACCGCGATGGTTGGCGATCGCCTCTAAATCTAAAACCTGGATGCCGCGCTGTTGTAACCTACGTAAAATCAGCGTTTTACCGCTACCTGTAAAACCGCATAAAACTTTATAGGTAAATTGAGTTGGGAGTTGCTCTAACTGTTGCCGCACGTAGGCGCGATAAGTTTTATACCCACCTTCCAAGACGGTAACTCGCCAACCAATTTGTGCTAGTACCGCAGCCATACTATTAGAACGTTGTCCGCCGCGCCAGCAATAGACTAACGGACGGTAATCTTTGCCTTTATCTGCAAAATGCTGTTGGAGATGCTGAGAAATATTTTTAGCTACTAGTGCTGCACCAATTTTACGCGCCTTGAAAGGATTGATTTGTTTATAAATCGTCCCCACTTCAGCACGTTCGGTATCATCTAGTACTGGAAGATTAATAGCACCAGGGATGCGATCTTCTGCATATTCGCTCGGGGAACGAACATCAATAATTTCGCTGTAGGTTTCTGTCCAGGGTTGCTGGGTATAAATCGGAGAAGGTGGCATTCCAGTCAAATTTTATCTATTTTGATTGTGCCATTTTTAGAAGTTTTACTTTGCTACCATACGAAGAGATATTCGTTGCCCTCAGTGTCTTGCTGAAAATTTAAGGAGCTAATAATGACAGATAAGACCACTCGGCGCAATTTTTTGCTTACTGGTGCGGCTGTAGCAGGTGGAATTATTGGTAGCACGGCGCTACAACAAAATCAAACTGATAGCGCTCAGTCTACGGCACAAAATACAGCGGCTAAATCGACGGGAAAGATGCCAGAAAGGGTACTGGGACGCACAGAGGTTAAAGTTCCAATTTTCGGCTTAGGCGGAGCAGGACAAACGCCTCTATCTTGGCAGGGAAAAGAAGGGGATGCAGTCGCAATAATTGAAAAAGCGATCGCATTAGGTATTCGTTATTTTGATACTGCGGCAAATTACGGTCCGAGTGAAGATTATTTTGGTAAAGTCTTGCCATCTTACCGAAAAAATATATTTCTTGCTAGTAAAACAGATGCTAGAGATCGAGATGGTGCATGGCGTGAATTGGAGCGATCGCTCAAACGTCTCAATACAGATCGATTAGATTTATGGCAAATGCATCATGTCTCTTTTACTGAAGATTTAGAGACTATTTTCGGCAAAAATGGAGCAATTCAAGCTGTCGAAGAAGCAAAAGCCCAAAAACTCATTCGCTTTGCGGGAATTACCGGGCACCACGATCCTAATATTATTGCTGAAGGTTTGCGCCGCTATTCATTTGACGCGACTCTAATTCCCGTCAACGCAGCAGATAAACACCATCCACGTCCCTTTCTTCCTGTGGTTCTACCAGTTGCAAGGGAGAAAAATGTTGGTGTAATTGCCATGAAAGTTCCGGCTTACGGTCGCTTATTTAAACCTGGTGGGTTAGATGGGATGAATCAAGCATTAGGATATGCTATGTCTCAACCAGGAGTGCATTGTTGTGTTGTGGCAGCAGAAACGATCGCTCAATTAGAAAATAATGTTCGTGTGGCTCAAGCTTTTCAACCTTTATCTAAACAGGAATTAGCGGCGATCGAGCAACGCACTGCTGCTATTTGGGAGGATAATACCTTCTTTCGAGCATGGACGTAAGAATTCGGAATTCGGAATTCGGAATTCGGAATTAAGCAGAAAGTTGTAATTGTTAAATTTTGCACCATTTACAAACTAATTTGCCATCAATGGGAAACCATTGAGCGACTAATTTACCTTTTTGTTGAGTAGGATTGAATTGTCGTTGGGTTGGTTGAACTGCGGTTTGGGAAGTTGCGATCGCTTTCATAAATAAACTCCTGTTAGAAAGATTGAATTGGATAACAATCTTTCTATACGGAGCAGGTGCGATCGCTATGCAGTCGAGACGTTACATGTAAAGTTTCTACAATTCTCCGTTGCGATCGCTTGCACTCACAGAAGTTAAGGGCGCAATTTTACTTAATTTCAAATCTGGGTGGTCTGCTTCGAGTTGCTGGCAATTCCACTCGTTACGAAATAACAACACGGGACGATTGAGGGAATCTTTCACCGTCATGGTGTTAAAGATCCGCCCTACTTTTTCTAAAGCTTCCCAACCATCAACTACCCAACGAGTGACAGTGTAAGGCAATAAGTCTAGTAGCGTCTCAACTCCATATTCGTTTTGCAAGCGGAACTGTACCACTTCAAATTGTAATTGTCCTACTGCTGCTAAAATTGGGTCGCGCTTGGATTCATCCACTGAATACATAATCTGGACTGCGCCTTCTTCTCGCAACTCGGACACGCCTTTTTGAAATTGCTTAAATTTAGAAGGGTTGGGGTTTCTCATCACGGCATACAGTTCGGGAGAGAAAGAAGGAATACCTTCGTACTCTAGCTTTTGTCCTGTATAAATCGTGTCGCCGATCGCAAACATGCCTGGATTATTTAAACCAATCACATCACCGGGATAGGCTACATCAATCGATTCGCGGTCTTGAGCAAATAATTTTTGGGGTCTTGACAAACGGATCGTTTTACCAGTGCGGGCATGGTTTACCGTCATATCTTTTTCAAATTTACCCGTACAGACGCGAATAAACGCCACGCGATCGCGGTGTTTCGGGTCCATATTTGCCTGAAGTTTGAACACGAAACCCGAAAATTCTGGATAGGAAGGAGCGATTTCACCCATACTGCTAACACGGGCATAGGGTTTGAGGGCGTAGTCCAAGAAGGCATTTAAAAACAACTCCACGCCAAAATTTGTCATGGCGCTACCAAAGAATACCGGAGTCATTTTGCCTTGGTGGACGAGATCTAAATCTAGTTCCGATCCCGCTTCTTCTAAAAGTTCTATATCCTCTTTCAGTTGGTAGTAAAGGTCTTGTTCCAACAACTGCTCGATGCGCGGATCGCCCAAATTAACGATCGTATCCGCCGCCGCTTTGCTACCGTGAGCCGTCCGTTCAAATAAGTGGATCTGCTGCGTGCGACGGTCGTATACACCCTTAAAGCGATCGCCCATACCAATAGGATAGTTGACCGCATAAGTCTGCAACCCTAATTCTTTCTCAATTTCATCCAACAGCGATAGTGGTTCTCTCCCAGGACGGTCGAGTTTATTCACAAATGTAAAAATGGGAAGCGATCGCAGTTTACAGACTTCAAATAATTTGCGCGTCTGCGGTTCCAAACCTTTCGCAGCGTCGATCAACATCACCGCATTATCTGCTGCTGCCAGGGTACGATAGGTGTCTTCGCTAAAGTCTTGGTGTCCTGGCGTATCTAGCAAGTTGATCTGAGCGTTGTGATATTCAAACTGCAAGACTGTTGAGGTGATAGAAATTCCCCGCTGCTGCTCCATTGCCATCCAGTCAGAAGTTGCCTTGCGCTGCGCTCGTCGCGCTTTGACGGCTCCTGCTTCGTGAATTGCTCCCCCGTACAGCAATAACTTTTCTGTTAGTGTAGTTTTACCTGCGTCTGGGTGGGAGATGATGGCGAAATTGCGTCGCCGCTCCACCTCTGTTTGTAAATCTGCTTGTAGGTCGTTGGAGATCATTGAAGCTTAGCTGTAGGATGTAACAGGAAGTAAAAACCAGAGTCTAGCAGAATCTAATTTACCTTTATTTAGGATAACAATCTGCAACTGAGGAATGTGTTTGTATGTACGACCCTGACAAGCGGAAACTGCTATCGGCGATTAGCCACGGAGCAATCTTTTTCAGTACCACTCTGGTATCTGTTGGTATCCCCATCGCGGTTTTATTTGTCTCCGACGATCCAATCGTCAAGGAAAACGCCAAAGAAGCGATTAATTTTCACTTAAATGTCTGGTTTTGGGCATTAGTTATTGGCGTGCTGGTGACGATCAGCTTTGGTTTATTATTTCCTTTAGCTGGACTGGGATTTTTAATTCATTGGGGATTAACTATTCTGGCGATCGTCAAAGTCTTGAGTCATCCTGACGAGTCTTTCCGCTACCCTTTTATCGTGCGGTTGTTATAAATTTCTGACAAAGATGAATTGCCAAAAATCTTTCTTTTCCTAAATTTGCCGCATAGCACCTGAAGCAATAGTCAGAGAGCTATAAGTCATAGGTGCGTCAATGGCTACTGACTATATTCTGTTCATTCATGGCGTTAACACTCGCGAACAGCAGGCACAGCCAAGCTATGCCAACGATTTGATTAAATTGCTCGATCGGGCGATCGCGTCCCATGCACCGACGCTCAATCCTAAATATATTCCGCTTTACTGGGGTGACACTCTATTTGACGAACAACAAAAACGTCTGGATAAGTTCCGCGCCTCTAGCCAGTGGAAGCGTCTGTGGTTTCGCAATTTCCGCTCCACACAACTGATGCAGTTTATTGGGGATGCAACATTATATATCAACCGTCATGTTGGTGCTAAAGTTGTTGAGGAATTGGCACGGCAAATAGAAGCGAATTTACCTTCACAACCCCAGCTAGACGATCGCTTGCATATAGTGGGTCATAGTTGGGGGACGGTAATTTTATTCGATATTCTGTTTGCAGGACGTTGGGATCTTCCTAATGTACCAGGTGGCGATCGCGTCCGCACGATCCGACAGCGAATTTTTGGTGTAGCACCGGAACGCGAACGAGGTATCCGCCTTGCTAGCATTCACACGCTGGGTTCTCCCATTGCTTTATTCAATCTGATCGATCTCGTACCTGATGCGACGACGGGACTCGGTGATACTTACGATATTGCCAAGAATTTACAAGAGCTACTGCAAACCTTGTATCGAGAGCGCAGACAGCAGCCTTTACCTTGGTACAATTTCATTCACCCCAGCGATCCGTTTGCTTGGACGCTGAAAGAGGTGATGCAGGAGGTGGTAGGTAGCGGTTTAGTTGAAATTGAAGATGTCATTACCAGAGATACCGATCTTACCGATTTGCTGATGCTGCCTTTTCGTCAAACTCCTGTATCTTTGTTAATTAATGGTGGCGATGCTCATGCTAGTTATTGGCGCTGTCGAGATGTGGTGCAAAAAATGAGTAGCGCGATCGCTTCTAATAGATTGAAACAACCTGCGATCGCATAGAGTTCGTTTAATATCCTTAATATTTTTAACAACAGTTACTCATTCTGTCAGTAGGGCGATCGCGGCGTAATATACTTCAAGATCTGAGCGCTACATCTTCTCAAGCTGTCATAATACAACGTCATGTTTCCAATTCATCGCCCTCGCCGCTTAAGAACTCATCCCCAACTGCGCCGGATGGTGCGGGAAACGGTTTTATCTAAAAACGATTTAATTTATCCTCTATTTGCCGTTCCTGGTGAAGCATTTGCCAAAGAAGTCAAATCGATGCCAGGAGTCTACCAGTTATCTGTAGACAAAATTGTGGAGGAAGCCAAAGAAGTTTACGATCTGGGTATCCCGTCGATTATTCTATTTGGCATTCCTGAAGATAAAGATACCGATGCAACTGGAGCTTGGCACGATTGCGGGATCGTCCAGAAAGCTGCAACTGCTGTCAAAGAAGCAGTACCAGATTTAATTGTGATTGCCGACACCTGCTTGTGCGAGTATACCAGTCACGGTCACTGTGGCTATTTGCAAACAGGCGATCTGATGGGACAGGTTTTGAACGATCCTACCTTGGAATTACTCAAGAAAACAGCAGTCTCTCAAGCTAAAGCTGGAGCTGATATTATCGCACCTTCGGGAATGATGGACGGATTCGTGCAAGCGATCCGCGAAGGTTTAGATGCAGCAGGATTCCAAGATACGCCGATTTTATCTTATGCGGCGAAGTACGCTTCAGCTTATTACGGACCCTTCCGCGATGCTGCCGATTCTACACCCCAATTTGGCGATCGCCGCACGTATCAAATGGACCCAGGAAACGCCCGTGAAGCGATTAAAGAAGTCGAACTCGATATTGCTGAAGGGGCAGATATGCTGATGGTGAAGCCTGCTTTGGCATACATGGACATTATCTGGCGGGTGAAGGAAGCGACCAATTTACCTGTAGCCGCCTACAATGTCTCTGGCGAGTATTCGATGGTGAAAGCCGCTGCCCTCAATGGCTGGATCGACGAACAGCGGGTCGTTATGGAGACTCTGACAAGTTTTAAACGGGCGGGGTCGGATATGATCTTGACATATCACGCGAAAGATGCTGTGCGTTGGCTAGATTAAATAAAAATGTAGAGGAATGACATGTAACGTCTCTACATTTTGCGATCGAACGTTTGCAACACATTTGTAGGGGCGCACAGCTGTGCGCCCCTACTACCGTCAATCTTTTCAGGGCAGGTTTATTTAGTTCTTCGTGCGTTTACAGAGATTATTGGTGAACCCGCCCCTACCTTACCTAAAAACTAAATGTCGTCCGCAGCGCGCCGATGATGGCATCATCGTTGTCGTTATTAAATCCAGGTGCAGTAATCCAAATTACGCCTGGAGTAATGGCAATGTTATCCGTGAGTTGATATTGATAGAATCCTTCAATATGGAAGGAAGTATCTTCGTCCTCCGCAACTTCAGCAACAGTAGAATCTTCCACTTTTGGTTCCATACCAAAGACAAAACCCAGGAGACTGCCCTCTTTGCCGAAATCTGGAAAGCCTAAAGTAACGGCGTAGTTCCAGATTTCTAAACCGCCGCGATCGAATGCGCCATTCACTGTAGAAAGCAAAGTCGTTCTCGTGTAGCCAGCCCAACCACCAACGACAATGCCATCGCTTAATTGCCAAGATAGCTGTACGCCGTAGGCATTGCTAGAAGTCGGCACATCTGGTGCGTCGTCGCCTTGTCCGATGATTTGTCTGCTAGCAAAGTAATCGGCATCGAACTGATTAAAGGTGGCATTTCTGCTACCCGTACCTGTATCGTCAGCACGGTAGGAATGAACGTAAGTCAAACCTAACTTTAAGCGATCGCTTGGCTTAAATAAGACTTGTCCGATCGCCGCATAAGGACCATTAAATAAGCCACTACTATCAGCTGGATCGTTTCCTTCGGCTGCCAAGTATCCTAAACTGATCTCGAAGAGATCGCCTAATTGATGTTTAATGCCTAAGCCCGCACCATCACCTAAGTTGTAGATGGGGTTGCGCGTGCCATACAGAGACAATGCCCCTGAATCACCATCTCCATCGAATAGCGTTACTGTATCAGTAAAATCATAGAACGCCGCACCAGCCGCAGCTAGGGTAACTTCTGTACTCTCACCAAGGGGGAAAGTGTATTCTAGAGTTTCTAGACCAACATCGTTATCCGGTTCTTCTTCATCTTGGGCGCGGGTGAAAGCTAAATCTCCTTCTGCCGTGCCTGTAATCCCAGCGTATCCCCTAAAGTTGCCCGCCGAGATGAGCGTGTACAGTAAATCTTTTCCGGTAAAACTAGTACTGAATTCTAGTCTGGCTCTGTCTGTAAAGATAGTATTGTCTTCCACTTCCTCACCAGTTTCGGCATTGTCACCACCGAAAACATCCGAGACTGCGGCAACAACAACCCCACTTAGTTTGGTGGTGGTAGAAAACTGATTTGCTTCTAATTCGGCGGTTGCTGCTTCTAAGCTATCAACTCGACCGCGCAAGGTAGCAAGTTCTGTGCCAAACTCTTCTTGTAACTTTTGTAGGGTAGCCAAGTCTTCTTTGGTCACTAAGTCTGTTGTTGCCGTAGCAATCAACTCGTTGACTCGATCCAAACAAGCATTTAATCCCGCCGCGAACTCGTATCTCGTTAAGGCTCGATTACCGCGATACGTACCATCAGGATAACCTGCGATACAACCGTAACGCTCAACCAAAGATTGCAATGCCTGAAAAGCCCAGTCAGTTGGTTGCACGTCTGATAACTGGGAAACTGAAGTCACCTGCGCCATAGTATTGCTAGTCTTTGGATTCGCTGCGGCAGGGAACCACGGGCTGCAAGCTAATATAGTTGCAAAAACTACCGGACTAGCCAAAAGCGATCGCCACAAGCTTTTATTCATGATTTACTTTCCTCACACCAAGATGTTGCTCTCTCATTGCAGTCATGACAACGGCTGAAAACGAAAGTCTGCAACTTTTTCTCAATAGTTTGACAGAAAACCAGCTACTTTGGCTGCATTTTTTCAACAATTTTTTATTTGAATTTTCTATCTTAGGGGGGATGCTAACACTGTTCGTAATTGCTGGTGAACCACAATTTATACTCAACAGCGACTCGCTACTGAGATCGGTACATAAGAAGGTGATATTGATTCTCATTGTAGTTGTAAAATAGACTTCTGGTTCAAACGCAACCCTTTAACCAATGCCAGGAGAAAAATTGTGAGCCGCTGCTACTTGAGATATTGGGCTGGATGGCAACTCAGCCTACCCTTGATGTCACTCCTACTGTCATCAATTGTTACAGGCTGCAATAACCAAGCGAGTTCGCCGCCACCTGCGCCTCAAGTTGAGACAGTTGCTTCGCCGTCGGATCGGTCAAAGGTAGTGACGACATTTTTACCGATGTACTGGTTTACCAAAGCAGTAGCAGGAGAGGCGGCGCAAGTAGAAATTTTAGTCCCGCCTGGTACGGAAGTCCACGAATACCAAGCAACACCAGCTAACGTGCAGGCGATCGCCACGGCTGATGTTTTAGTCAAAAACGGTTTGGGCTTGGAGGAATTTCTGGAAGATACGGTAAAAAATGCGGGTAACTCCAAGTTGAAACAAGTCGAAGCAAGTCAAGGAATAAAACCTGTAACAGAAATCTCCCCAGTGGAAGAAACCACTTCAGAAGAAGAACACGGACACGGACACGAACACGCTGAGGGTAATCCCCATGTCTGGCTCGATCCCGTCTTGGCGCAAAAACAAGTCAATAACATTCGAGATGGCTTAATTGCTGCCGATCCGCAAAATAAAGCGACTTACACCACTAACGCCGCCAACTACATCCAACAGTTGCAGGCACTCGATCGCGAGTTTAGGCAAAGGTTACAAAAATATCCTAACTGCACGTTTGTCACCTTCCACGATGCCTATCCTTATTTGGCACAACGTTACAAACTCAAACAAGTAGCAGTAGTAGAAATTCCCGAAGACCAATTATCGCCCCAGGATATTCAAAGGGCGATCGCGGCGGTGAAAAAATACAACGTCAAAGCGGTGTTTGGCGAACCAGGGACAGATAACAGGTTGCTAAAAAATCTTTCGCAAGATTTAAACCTGACTTTCAGACCTCTCGATCCTCTGGAGACAGGAGAGACAAATCCTCAATATTATTTCACGGCAATGAAAGCCAACCTCAAATCGTTGGAAGCGGGTTGTCAGTAACTAATTGTGAATCATTCAGCAATAACTAGTAACAAATATCCGATTCTGAAGGTAGAAGACTTAACAGTTTACCAAGGAAACTATCTCGCCGTCCGCGATGTTTCCTTTGAACTGATTTCAGGGACGGATACAGCGATTGTCGGTCCCAACGGCGCGGGGAAAAGCACCCTCGTACAAGCATTATTGGGAATAATTCCCTATGCTGCGGGCAAAATTGAAATTTTCGATCGCCCCATAGGACGCTTGGGGAGATTGTGCCATCAGATCGGCTACATGCCACAAAATTTTATCTTCGATCGCAGTTTTCCGATTTCTGTCAGCGAATTAGTTGGGTTGGGATACGTGGAGAGACAACAGGGTAGGGGCGCACAGCTATGCGTCCCTATAATAAATTCAATGCATCCTCGACCGGAGAGAAAAAAAGAGGCGATCGACCGAGCATTAAAACGAGTTAACGGCTACCATCTGCGCCGACAGGCAATTGGTAGCCTCAGTGGAGGTGAATTAAAACGGGTGCTGCTAGCGTATTGTTTAGTAATGCCACGGCAGCTATTAATCTTGGATGAAGCTTTTGCAGGTGTAGACGCGCAAGGTGCAGCCGATTTTTACAACTTATTAAACGAACTCAAACAACAGGAAAATTGGACGGTATTGCAGATCTCTCACGATTTAGATATGGTCAACCATCACTGCGATCGCGTTCTCTGTCTCAACCAAAGCCTAATTTGCACGGGTACGCCCGAAATTGCCCTATCTCCACAAAACTTACTAGCAACTTACGGTCCCAACTTCAGCCGCTACCATCATCGGCATTAGAAAAGTCAAAAGTCAAAAGTCAGAAGTCAAAATGGAGGGAGTTACTCTTGAGCTGAGAAAGAAAACAACTACCAATTACCAATTACCAACTACCACTCTTCGCTGATAACTGATAACTGATTCAAAAAATGTCTCTACTC
The DNA here is from genome assembly GCF_000317125.1 of Chroococcidiopsis thermalis PCC 7203. Lineage (GTDB taxonomy): Bacteria > Cyanobacteriota > Cyanobacteriia > Cyanobacteriales > Chroococcidiopsidaceae > Chroococcidiopsis > Chroococcidiopsis thermalis. The sequence continues at coordinate 452,109 of NC_019695.1, read as the reverse complement.
CCACCGTTGTTGTAGAAATGTAACCGACCGAAGCCCATGAATTGACTGCGGACTTTTTCCCCTGGCGGAAAAGCGGTGACACCAAATAGATAAACTCCAGAAGTTGTGGGATTCGCTCTCGGTCTGAGCCCGATTGTAATGGCTCTACCTGGGGGAATTGGCGGATCGAAATTGACTGTCACCGTTCGCGTTTCTCGATCGTGGGTGACTTCGCCTAATTTAATTTTGTCACCGCGATCGCGGCGCGTGCCAACAAATGCGCGGGTATCATCGAGCCTATAGCGAATATTGTCTGCGCCTTCCTTTTGATGAATCGTTACCCGTTGTAAGGGTTCGCTTGCTGCTTTGGGAATGGCGATCGTGAAGTAGTAAGTTGCGCCCCAGACGCTGACGCTATCAAAAGTGGTTGTTGCTTCCAGTAGATCTGGCGGTTGTACGAAAGCAACTGAACCGTCTCCTAGCTGCACGGCTTGTACGGTTGAGGGAATTACTCCACCTAAACCCAAACCTACTGCGATCGCAGTTCCCAACAATCTGATAATTTGTCTCACCATACTATCTACCTGTAGATCGGGGAGTCGTAGGGGCGGGTTTAGCAACAGATTTACGAGTTATGGCAATAAATCCACGTTCAAAACCCGCTCGTACAGAAGTCGCGAGAAGAGAGCTGAGGGTGAACAACCAATTACTCGTTACCCATTACCCATCACCCATTACCAACTATCAACTTTATTGTAATATTTCTTATTTTAAAAATGAAAAACAATTTCTTCTTATTAATTCTCAACTTAGAATTCAAACATAATTTATATTTGAGTACCTATCAATTAGTTAAGCTAAAGGTAATCGGCAATTGGTAATTGGTAATTGGTAATTGGTAGCTGGTTGCTAGTCACTGATAACTTTGTAGAGACGTTACATGTAACGTCTCTACACCGATAAATCATTCAATTAGGGGATTTGATATGACTGTTGCATCAACCACTCAATTGAAGCGACCCATTTGGCATACTGTTGTCATCTTGACTTTGGGGCTTTGGCTTGGTGGTAGCTTGCTTTTAGACTGGGTAATTATGCCTAGTTTATATGTATCTGGGATGATGACTCAACCTGGATTTACATCAGCAGGCTATTTCATGTTTTGGAATTTTAATCGGATTGAATTACTTTCTGCTGCCTTGGTATTGACAGGGGTTTTAGCACTCGGCAAATCGCAATTATATCATGCTAATTTGGCTTGGAAAGCCGCAATTTTATCTTCGCTGTTGCTAGCGATCGCCCTGATTAATACTTATTTTCTCACTCCCAATATGTGTGCTGTAGGAATGCCGCTGAATGTATTTGAGTCCGTTCAGGAAATTCCTTCTGTGATGAATCAATTGCACGCTGGTTACTGGCTGCTAGAAGCTGTGAAACTTTCAGTTGGTGGTACGTTGTTAGTTTGGTGCTTCCGCCAAAAAGCTGAAGTTAACTAATTTGACTTAGCAGATTTTCCTAGTAGGGTGGGCAATGCTCACCCTACTTTTTATTTAAGATTTATTACTATTAATTAACTAACATTATGTTATTTGGCTTTTGATGGCAAAGAAATGAAGCGATCGTCTTCAATTGAGCTTGGCGATCGTTGAGAATAAGTCACTTTCCGTTCAAATTTAAAGAAATTGTATCGAGAAGAACAAACTTTCTTTGAGTTAGAATGATAGATTTTTGTTTCTAGCTACTTAATTTTTTGCGTCACCTTGTTGTAAATTCTTCAACATAGCAAAGAAATTTTTTAGCTGCAAACCTGCGAGGAATAAACATGAAAGTTGTTGAAGAAGCGATGACTGCTGAAGACTTCATGAAGCAAGCAGCAGCTAGGGCTGATGGTGGAGATTATGTAGGAGCAATTCAAAGCTACGACGAAGCGGTATCGATAAATCCTGAGAATGCTAGAGCTTTTGGCAATCGCGGCTTTATGAGGCTAAATTTAGGCGATCGCATGGGTGCGTTGTCAGATTTTCGTGCTGCCGCAGAACTCTTCCTCTCCCAAGGCAGAATGGCTAATTATGAGATGGTGTTGGACTATATCGAGAAGATGCAGTAGATAGGTAGTTGGTAAGAAAGTGGTGCGTGGTGCGTGGAATATTTGCGACTGGCGACTCCTGTAGGGGCGCACTGCTGTGCGCCCCTACGACTCTCGATTCAACAGATTCCAGCAAGATTGAGCGATCGCCCAATCTTCTTGGGTTTGGACGACTAAAACGCGGATCTTTGAATCAGAGGTGGCGATGTCTGCATCCTTGGGGGAAGCTTGATTTTTACTGGGATCGAGTTTCAATCCCAGAAATTCAAAAGCTTCACAGGTGGCTGTACGAGTTAGAGGGTGATTTTCTCCCACCCCAGCAGTGAAGACAAGTGCATCCGTTCCTGACAAGGAAGCTAGCATCGAACCGATGTGCGATCGCAGGCGATGAATATAAATGTCAAATGCTAATTTGGCGCGATCGTTTCCCTCGGCGATCGCTTGGCTGATTTGGCGCATATCCCCACTTATACCAGAAACGCCTTTCAGTCCCGATTGTTTATTGAGCATCTCGTCTAACTGCTCGGTACTGTAACCCTGTCGCAATAGATAGAGGAGAATGCTGGGATCGATAGAACCCGATCGCGTCCCCATCATCAATCCCTCTAAGGGTGTAAATCCCATTGTCGTATTGATGCAGCTCCCATCGCGGATTGCTGCTAAAGAACAACCGTTACCTAAATGACAGGTAATCAGTTTGAGGGAACTAAGATCTCTGTCTAACAAATATGCGGCGCGACGAGATACGTATTCGTGACTGATTCCGTGGAAACCGTAACGGCGAATTCCTTGTTCGGACAACTCGTAAGGGATGGGGTAAACGACTGCACCAGGGGGAATGGAACTGTGAAAAGCAGTATCGAATACTGCTACTTGCGGTACTTGTGGTAAAGTCTGCTCGATCGCCTCAATCCCCTCTAAATTGACGGGATTGTGTGCGGGTGCAAGGTTTGCTAGTTCTTTTATTGCTGCTTTCACCTCGGGAGTGATGCGAGTTGGCTGAGAGTAATGCTGTCCGCCGTGAACGACACGGTGTCCGACGAGTTGGATTTCAGCTAAATCGGAAATCACCTGTGTCTCGCCTTGCATTAAAGTATCGAGCATTTGGGCGATCGCCTGCTGTCGTTCTTTGACAGGAATTTCTGTTTTTATCGATGCTCCATGAGAGGTTTTTACCTTGAGTAAGCCGACTGCCGATTTTCCCGTCCAGTCTATGGTGGCTTCCCACAATGGCTCAACTGGTTGCTCTAGAATCCCATCTCCCGTAATTTCGTAGAGACAACTTTTTTGGCTGCTCGATCCGGCGTTGAGTACAAGGATTTTCATCAGTCAGTTATCAGTTAACAGTTATCAGTTAACAGCGATCGGTCTTCCGACTTAAATTTCACTCGGATTCTAGATTTTCGGCAGCAATTTGTTGAGTGTCTAAAGATGTATATAGCTCTAAGATTCTGCTAGGACTAATAGCGAGTATCCTCCTAGTAGCCGTACTGTAACATCTGGGGCGATCGCATGTAAAATTTTTCGCGGTAGACTTAGCGATCTCGCTTTAAAGGATTTCGGGCGATCGACATGCTCGGCGGTGTAGCAATAATCTAAAATTTTGTAGCCAGCGTCTTTCAAAGCCAAAAGAGCTGTATCTTTCATAAAGTAGTGTATATGACCGACGTTTTCTCGCATCCACAAAATCGGTTCGGCTCGCAGAACAAATTGAGCTGACATGTCGAGAGGAATATGAAAAATTTTATATTTAGATTTGGGTTTTAACTGTCTTAAAAAATTTAAATAGTCTTCTACATGCTCGAACACGTCGATACAGAGTAAAATATCGAAAGGATCGATCTCTATTTTAGTTATATCCTCACAGGCAAAAGATAAATTTTGATTTTGGCGCTGTCGAGAGAGTTGGATTGCTTGAGGTGAGATATCATATCCTTGAAATCTGACATGATCTGGTAAGGATAACTGTAGTTGTCTTAAAATCTCTCCAGCCCCACAGCCAATTTCACAAATAGAACGAGGATTTAACTGATTTTTCTGAATTATACTCAGAATTTGCTGGGCTTTCCAAGGGGAATCTTCAACACCATAAGATGGATTATTTTCAAGGTAAGTTCCATCGACATAAATAGTTTGCATAAGCTCTATTTGGATTTAATTGTGAGTGAATTTTGACCTCGGACTTACTCAAGCGCGCAAAATTGAAGAGAAAGAGCGATCGCGAATGTTTCAAATCTTAGTTTAGGGAAAATACCCAGAGCAAAAATGAAATATTTATAGATATATTTGTCGATTATTACGTTCCTGGTAAATTACGTAATTCTGCATCTAGATGATAGCGATCGCCCAACACTTCCAATAAAGGACCGTGTACGTCAAATTTGACAATACTAACAGAAGCAGCTAAAGCAGTAATGCGATCGCGATAACGTCCGACATCGATCCCCAATAAACTGCAAAGAATAATCCTAATCGTGGCTTTGTGAGAGACGATCAAAACATTGCCCGTAGGACATTTAGCTTCAATTTCAGAAATAACAGGCATAGCACGGCTGGCAATTTGGACACCAGTTTCACCTTCAGTCGGCGGATTCCAAGCTGGTTCCGTCAACCATCGGACGTAATCTTCTTCGTAATGTTGCTTGACAAATTCCAGCGTTTGTCCTTCCCATTTGCCGTAGCGAATCTCCTTCAATCCGTCGCGCAATTGCATATCCATCGCGATCGCATCACATAGAGGTTTTGCAGTTGCGATCGTGCGTTTCATCGGACTGACATAAACCGCCGTCCAAGGCAGAGAACGATAAGTTTCGGCAAACGCCTTTGCCATCAACATCCCTTCTGGGGTCAGTTCTGGGTCAAGCTCGCCACAAAAACCTCCCGTGCGGCTGTATTCTGTTTCTCCGTGTCGCAGCAAGTAGAGTTTGAGACTCATGTTTTGATTGGTAATGGGTAATTGGTAATGGGTAGTTGGTAATGACAACTACCAACTACCAACTACCGTTAAGAAACAGCAACCAAGGGGCGATCGCCTGTTAATATGCCTTCTTTCTGTGCCATATAAAGCATCAGATCGAGGACGCGACAGGAGTAACCCCACTCGTTGTCATACCAGGAAACGACTTTGAAAAAGTTGGAATTCAACTCGATACCCGCGCCAGCGTCAAAAATGCTAGAACGAGCATCGCTACGGAAATCCATTGAGACAACTTCATCTTCGGTGTAGCCGAGAATGCCTGCTAAGCCATTTTGGGAAGCTTCTTTCATTGCCGCACAGATTTCTTTGTAGCTGGTGGCTTTCTCTGTCTTGAAGGTCAAATCGACAACGGAAACATCGGGGGTAGGGACGCGAAATGCCATTCCGGTAAGCTTACCCTTGAGTTGAGGCAAAACTAACGCTACAGCTTTCGCCGCCCCAGTCGAGGAAGGAATGATATTTTGAGCTGCCCCGCGTCCGCCGCGCCAGTCTTTTTTACTAGGACCATCTACAGTAGGTTGGGTAGCGGTCATAGCGTGTACGGTGGTCATTAAGCCTTCTGTCAAGCCGAATTTATCGTCGATGACTTTGGCAATCGGAGCCAGACAGTTAGTGGTACAGCTAGCATTAGACACGATCGCATCTTTTTGGGGATCGAATTTGTCGTGATTCACACCCACCAACAGCGTTGGAACCTTATCGGGGTCTTTAGTAGGAGCAGAAATGACTACCCGTTTTGCCCCTGCTTTAAGGTGATTGGATGCCCCTTCATAGGTGGTAAACAAACCTGTAGATTCCACGACATAATCTGCACCCAAACTGCCCCAAGGTAACTCAGCCGGATTTTTGATTGCCGTACAAGGGACGAACTTGCCGTCGATCGCGATTCCATCTTCCTTCGCCTCCACCCGACCGCTGTAAGTGCCATGAGTGGAGTCGTATTTAAACAAATAGGCAAGATTATCGGGGGGAACGAGATCGTTAATCCCGACAATCTCCACTTGCGGATTATGGGCTGCTACCCGCGCTACTAAACGTCCAATTCGACCAAAACCATTAATGCCAATTTTTAACATAAGTTTGTCATTTGTCATTTGTAGAGTGGCTGGTGGCTAGTGGCTAGAGGCTGGACTCTTTTCTAGTCACTAGCCACTAGTCACTAGTCACTGTCCCAAACCAACCATCGCCAGTTTTTTCTGCTGCCAATTGTACCGGAACGGGTTGCACTTTCCAGATCTGCTGGCAGTACTCGCGGATGGCACGGTCTGAGGAGAATTTACCCATGCGGGCTGTATTTAAAATTGACATTTGCAACCACCGATCGCGATCGCGGTATGTCTGAGATACTTGCTGTTGGCAATCGATGTACGGTTGGTAATCTGCCATTAACATGAAGGGGTCTTTGTCAAGTAACAAGTCTACTAGCGGTTTGAATAAGCTGCGATCGCCGTGAGAAAAGTATCCAGAGGCGATTTGGTCGATTGCTTGTTTCAATTGCGGGTTTTGTTCGTAATACTCTCTAGGACGATATCCGGTTAATCTTAAAGCACCAACGTCCTCTGTTGTCAAGCCAAACAGAAAGAAATTTTCTGCCCCCACAGCATTGCGGATCTCGATGTTCGCGCCGTCGAGAGTGCCGATTGTCAATGCCCCATTCATGGCAAACTTCATGTTACCCGTGCCGGATGCTTCTTTACCTGCGGTGGAAATTTGTTCGGAAAGGTCGGCAGCGGGATAGATGGGTTGGCTATTTTTGACGTTGTAATCTGGTAAAAAGACAACTTTCAAGCGATCGCCAATATCTCGATCTTTGTTGACCACTTCAGCCACGGAGTTGATCAGTTTAATTATCAACTTGGCGATGTAATAACCAGGAGCGGCTTTGCCAGCAAAAATTAAGGTACGGGGGGTAATGTCTAGATTGGGATTTTGTTTGATTTGGTTGTAAAGCGTAATTGCGTGCAATATATTCAGGTGTTGGCGCTTGTATTGGTGAATGCGCTTGACTTGGATGTCAAATAGCGAGTCGGGATCGACTTTAACACCCGTGCGATCGAGTAAAATTTCAGCGACGTTAACTTTATTTTCCCGCTTGATCTGCTGCCATTCTTGCTGAAACCCTGGATCTTCAGCGTAGGTTTCTATTCGTTGTACGTCTTCTAAATGTTTGATCCAATTATCTCCGATACAACTGGTAATCAGATTTGTCAGTTTGGGGTTACTCAAGACAATCCAACGACGGGGAGTTACGCCATTTGTGATGTTGGTGAATTTTTCAGGGAAAAACTCGTAAAAGTCTAACAGCGTGGTTTTTTGTAGCAATTCGCTGTGGAGTGCTGCGACTCCGTTAATTTTGTGGCTACCAACGCAGGCGAGGTGTGCCATACGGACGAATTTACCATCGTTTTCGTCAATCAACGATAGCCGTCCGATCCGTCCTTCATCCGTACCAAATTTATGCCGTACCTGTTCTAAAAAGCGCCAATTAATTTCATAAATGATTTCTAAATGACGGGGAAGAAGGCTGCTAAATAACTTCAGCGACCACTTTTCTAAAGCTTCTGGTAGTAACGTATGGTTGGTGTAACCAAAAGTTTTTTGGGTAATTTCCCAAGCGGGTTCCCAGTCCATTTCGTGTTCGTCTAACAACAATCGCATCAATTCGGCAACTGCGATCGCGGGATGGGTATCGTTGAGTTGAACGGCGAATTTTTCGTGGAACTGTTCTAAGGGCAATTTCTGCCGTAACATGATTCGCAGCATATCTTGCAAGGCGCAGGAAACAAAGAAATACTGCTGTTCTAAACGTAGTTGCTTACCTTCGTAAGTTTCATCGTTGGGATAAAGTACCTTGGTTAAGTTTTCCGAGGTAACTTTTTGATCCACCGCACCGTAATAATTCCCGCGATTAAAGGCTTCAAAATCAAAAGATTCTGGTGCTTCGGCTTTCCACAACCGCAAGGTATTAGCCGTGTTGACCTTGTAACCCAAAATCGGCGTATCGTAGGGTATGCCCAGGACAACTTTGTGGGGAATCCAGCGTACCCGATAGCGTCCTTGCGCATTTTTATGTGCTTCGGTGCGTCCGCCAAATTTCACCGAAACAGCCCATTCTGGACGAGCAATTTCCCAAGGGTTGCCATAGCGCAGCCATTTATCAGTTTTCTCAACTTGCCAGCCGTTACGGATCAGTTGGTCGAAAATGCCAAATTCGTAGCGGATACCATAGCCAAGGGTAGGAATTTCCAAGCTTGCCAAGGAATCGAGGTAACAAGCAGCTAACCGACCCAAACCCCCATTACCTAAACCTGGTTCCTCTTCTTTTGCTAGTAATTCTTTCAGATCGAGTTTTAACTCGGTCATGGCTTGCTGCACTTGGTTGTAAATGCCCAAATTGATTAGGTTATTACCCAAATGCGGACCCATCAGAAACTCAGCCGAGAGATAGGCAACTGTACGCGACCCTTCCTGGGTGTAGATTGCGGCTGTATTGACCCAACGTTGCAGGAGGCGATCGCGTACTGTATAGGCAAGTGCCATGTAGTAGTCGTGTTTCGTGGCAAGGGCAGGAAACTTGCCTTGGACGTAGAATAAGTTGTCTAAAAACGCTCGCTTCAGGGTTTCAACCCCAATCCCCGTGCGATCGTCTTCGCATTGCATCCCCGTGTCTTGACCTTGCAGTTGGGGTTCTTGGATTTGCATATTCAATTCCTGTTAACTGTCTCCTGCTATTAACCTTGCCCGATTTTTACTACTACAAAAGTCAAAATGATTACAAGGGAAGTCAAAAGTCAAAATTTAAAAGTCAAAAATTAGGAGCCAGGAGTCAGAAGTAATTTTTCTCCCTCAGCCTCCTGGGCTCCCCCAGTTCCCCCAGCTCTCTTCACTTCCTCGCCGCGCCTTCTTCTCCTTCTAAAGACGGAGTTGAACTAGCATTATCTTGTTGGGTATCGATCGCCCCTTTCTCAGCAGGAGAACCGCTGTAATATTGCCATACCCATTGGCGAATTTCCGCCATGTCTTCGCCATATGTGGAGACGTAATGTCTGTGTTCGATCAGTTTGTCTTTGAGCATTTGCTTGACATATGCTGCTTTAGATCCCAATTTAGGCACGCGATCGATCGCATCCATGACTAAATGGAAACGGTCTAAGTCGTTAAGGACAACCATATCAAATGGCGTGGTTGTCGTTCCCTCTTCCTTGTAGCCGCGAACGTGTAGGTTGCGGTGGTTGGTGCGGCGATAGGTGAGGCGGTGGATCAGCCAGGGATAGCCGTGGAAAGCAAAAATAATCGGCTTATCGGTGGTAAAGATGCTGTCAAAGTCTTTATCTGTCAAACCGTGGGGGTGTTCGGTGTTAGGTTGCATTGTCATCAAATCCACCACATTCACCACCCTGACTTTCAAATCGGGGAAGTGCAGCCGCATCATGTCTACTGCTGCTAAAGTTTCTAGGGTGGGAATATCCCCCGCACACGCCATGACTACATCGGGTTCGCTATCTTTGTCGTTACTCGCCCATTCCCAAATTCCAACTCCTTTGGTACAGTGCTTGACTGCTGCATCCATGTCGAGATATTGCAAGGCTGGCTGTTTTCCGGCGACGATGACGTTGACGTAATGACGCGATCGCAGGCAGTGATCGCCAACTGAGAGTAAAGTATTAGCATCGGGGGGTAAATACACCCGAATCACCTCAGCCTTTTTATTCATGACGTGATCGATAAAACCTGGGTCTTGGTGCGAAAAGCCGTTGTGATCTTGTCGCCAGACGTGGGAAGTCAAGAGGTAATTGAGGGAGGCTACAGGTCTGCGCCAGGTAATGTGACGGGTTGTTTTCAACCACTTGGCATGTTGGTTAAACATCGAATCGATGATGTGGATAAATGCTTCGTAGCAGGAAAATATTCCATGCCGTCCGGTTAGCAAATATCCTTCTAACCATCCCTGACAGGTATGTTCGCTCAATATTTCCATTACCCTACCGTCAGGCGATAGTTGTTCGTCTTCCGGTAAAATATCTGCCGTCCACGTCCGGTCTGTCGTTTTGAAAACTTCACCCAAGCGGTTAGATGCGGTTTCGTCGGGACCAAAAATTCGGAAATTCTGGCTTTTTTCGTTAAATCTCAGAATATCCGCCAGAAACTTACCCAAAACGCGAGTGGCTTCAGATGTTGTCGTACCTGGATTTTTTACCTCCACTGCATAGTGGCGGAAATCTGGCATTTTCAGATCTCGCAATAAAATTCCGCCGTTAGCGTGGGGATTGTCTCCCATGCGCTGTTGTCCGGTGGGTGCGAGTGCGGCTAATTCTGGGAATAACCTACCTTCTGCATCGAAGAGTTCTTCGGGTTTATAACTCTTCATCCACTGTTCTAGCAATTGTACGTGTTCTGGCTTGCTAGACATTTCGGAAAATGGGACTTGGTGCGATCGCCAGGAATTTTCTGTTTTCTTCCCATCCACTTCTTTCGGTCCCGTCCATCCTTTGGGCGATCGCAAAATTATCATCGGATATTGGGGGCGATCCGTAAAACCTTTCGTCCGTGCTTCGTGTTGAATCGCTTTAATGTCCTCTACCACCCGATCCATCGTCGCCGCCATCAGTTGGTGCATGGTAGCGGGATCGTCACCCTCGACGAAATAGGGTTTGTAACCGTAGCCGACGAACAAGCTTTCCAACTCTTGATGACTCATCCGCGCCAACACTGTAGGATTGGCGATTTTGTATCCATTCAGGTGCAAAATCGGTAACACCGCACCATCTCGGACGGGATTGAGGAATTTATTACTATGCCAACTCGTAGCTAAAGCACCCGTTTCCGCTTCGCCATCACCCACGACACACGCCACAATTAAATCGGGGTTGTCAAATGCAGCACCGTATGCATGGGAAACAGCGTAACCTAATTCACCCCCTTCATGGATCGAACCAGGGGTTTCAGGTGCAACGTGGCTGGGAATACCGTAAGGGAAGGAAAATTGTTTGAAGAGTTGCTTCATTCCCTCAGTATCTTGAGAGACATTGGGGTAATATTCGCTATACGTCCCTTCTAAATAAGTGTTGGCAACCAAACCAGGTCCACCATGACCGGGACCAGCAATATAAATCGTGCTGAGGTCATATTTTTTGATAACGCGATTGAGGTGAACGTAGATGAAGTTTAAGCCTGGTGTCGTTCCCCAATGTCCCAACAATCGTGGTTTAATGTGTTCTAGCTTCAGCGGTTCTTTCAGGAGTGGATTGTCTAGAAGATAGATTTGTCCGACTGAAAGATAGTTAGCTGCACGCCAGTAAGCATTCATCTTTTGCAGCTCGTCAGCAGTCAATGAACCTTTTTGTGCTGTAGGAGCGGGTGCTTGAACCATGATGAATTGTTACCCTATTATTTCAAGGTTTTCTACTAAATTCTTTCAATTTCAGAATAGTTTGTTTTCTCTCTAAAGGACGATCGCGATCGCTCTAACTTTCAAAATAGTGAATTGCTCTGATTTTTTCAGTATAGAGCCAAACAAAAAGATGTTACCCTTCTTAAGCTTTTATTAATTCAGTTATCAGTGTAGAGACGTTACATGGAACGTCTGTTATCAGTTATCAGCGATCGGCATTCGGTGACTATTTAGCGATCGCTACTTCAAACGTTTTCAAAAGAGTTCTGAAAAATTATCTTCAATGGCGATGAAAGTGTTAAAATTCCTGCCGAAACTCAAAAAATGTTGTACTGGCAACGAATGCGATCGACACCTCGATAATTGGTTGTTGTATATAAGTCACAAGTAAAGTCTGTACACTGATAACTGATAGCTGTTAACTGATAACTGATGTGGATATTTCTGTATTTATTAAAACTTTTGTAGCTGTATTCGTGCTAGCGGATGCTTTGGGCAATGCACCCGTGTTTCTGATCTTAACTAAAGGGATGGAACCAGAGCAAAGAAATAGCGTGATAGATCGGGCGAGTTTGGTTGCAACCGGGGTATTGCTGGCGTTTGCCTTTGGTGGTCAATGGATTTTAAGATACTTGGAGATTAGTCTGGGTTCCCTGCGGGTAGCTGGCGGATTATTGCTGCTGTTGATTGCGTTGAAAATGCTCGATGGAGACATAGACACGCCAACGGTAGACCAGCAAAGGGATGTAGCGATTACCCCCCTTGCCTTACCACTTTTGGCGGGACCAGGAACGATTACAACTGTGATGTTATTAATGTCTGATTCTCCCAACGCTCATATTAGCGTGGTGATAGGAGTTGTTGCCGCAATGTTCGTGACGTGGTTAATCGTGCGTCAGTCAGCATTCGTAGATAAATGGATTGGTGCAGAAGGTGAGGTGATTATTACTCAGCTTCTAGGATTTTTATTGGCAGCTTTGGCAATTGAGATTGGTAGTACGGGGATTAAGGAGTTGTTTTTGAGTTGACAGCGTTTAAAACTCAACTTTCGTTGCTAATTTCTTTGCTAAAAATAGCCTAGACGCAAAATATGGAAAATTCCGCAAGCATCTAGCTAGAGATTTCAATCAATCTTGACGCAATTTAGAATAGTCTGCATTTATTTTTTGCCGTAATCTTGCACGTATAATATACGGCTGAGATTAGCTATTTTTGATTTGTGAAGACAGAGCAATATGCTATTGCAAGCTCTTTTCAAAGTAAAAGAACTGGCGTAATGCTCGTTATTTAAGTTGATTTGTACTCTTCTATTATTGACTGCTTGTACGAGTAATCAATCGACACAGAATGCTGCAAATTCAGATTCAACCACTGCGACTCCAGCAGCTAAAACAGGAGGAACTCTAATTTGGGCGCGGTATGGTGATGCTGATTCCCTCGATCCCCATCGCACCACGACAACTCGGATTGTTTATCAAAATCCCCGCCATTCTTACACGATTGGGTTACTACAAAGTATTCTCCGACTGGGCGCACAACGTCAGACGCGCCTGAAAGCAATTGAAGGATTGCCACCCAATTTGATAAATTATCCCAAAGGCTGTCCGTTTGCACCTCGCTGTCAATTTGCGATCGCCCAATGTCATGATGAAGATCCGGCTTTAGAGGCTGTAATTGACTAATAAAATGAGCCAAGTTGTAATTGTCGGGGCTGGACCTACTGGCGCAACGCTGGCGCTACTGCTTGTAAAACGCGGCATTACGGTCAAGCTGGTTGAAGCATCTCGTAACTTCCGCCGCGCTTTTCGCGGTGAAGGATTGATGCCTAGCGGGTTAGATGCTTTGGCACAGATGGGATTATCACCTATGCTAGAGCGGATTCCGCATCAAACGTTAGATGCTTGGGAATTTTTAATTGAGGGGCGATCGCTGTTTCGCGTTGACGAACCAATAGAATCGGGTGGTAAGCCCTGTACTCTCGTTTCACAGCCAGCCCTACTCGAAGCACTAATCGATGAGGCAAGCACTTATGCTAATTTTGAGTTCGTGCAAAATGCTCCCGTGCAAGATTTATTGTGGAGAGATGGACGGGTTTCTGGCGTGAAGCTAGGAAGCGGCGAAATTTATGCCGATTTAGTGGTTGCTGCTGATGGTCGCAATTCTATTGTGCGGCAACGAGCCAATTTGTCTTTAGAGCAAAAGTCTCAAAGTTTCGATATTCTTTGGTTTAAATTAGCAGATAGTCCGCATTTTGAGTCGGAGAATATCTTTTATTCGATCCTTCAAGGTCATCATGCATTTGGTTTGTTTCGTTCTTCAGAAGGAAATTTACAGTTGGGCTGGGCGCTGCGCGATCGCGATTCTGTAAACTGGAAGCAAGTTGATGATTGGTCTGAGATACTTGCATCTGTGTCACCGCCTTGGTTGGCAGAGCATTTTCGCCAAAACGCCAAAACTATCGATCGCCCCGTTCTATTATCTGTTGTAGTTGGTCGCTGTTCGCACTGGTATACACCAGGTTTACTCTTGTTAGGCGATGCCGCTCATCCCATGTCACCAATCCGCGCTCAAGGTATCAATATGGCTTTGCGGGATATCATTGTTGCGGCAAATCATTTAGTTGGGTTGTTGCAAGAAGCAGCAGAACATACGGCAATTGATGCAGCATTGCCAAAAATTCAAGCCGAGCGGGAGCCGGAAATTATTCGCGTGCAGCAACTTCAAGCTCAAGAAGCGGCTCAGGCTGATTTACTAGAGAAAAGCGCATTCATACGATGGGGCGCTAGCTCGCTAGCTCCATTGTTGCGCTACCCTATTCGTCAGTCTTGGATTGCTCGACAGCGCCAGTTGCGCCAAGGAGTAACGCCAGTAAAGTTAACTGTTTAAGATGGTGCAATCATGAGTCACGCACAGCAGCCACACGCAGTCATTCCGATGAAAACGATTGGTATCTTGGGTGGAATGAGCAGTCAGGCAACAGCTGAATATTATCGCCTAATCAATGCTGGAATTAATCAAGTGCGCGGTGGTTGGAATGCGGCTGAATTGCTCATATGCAGCGTAAATTTTGCCAATATTGAAGCGTTTGTGCGACGCGAACAATGGGATGATGCCGCAAATTATCTTGTTGACAAAGCACTTAAGCTAGAACAAGCTGGTGCTGATTTTATCGTCATGGCTACGAACACTCTACATCGAGTTGCGCCACAAATTGAAGCAGCCATTGAGATCCCCTTAATTCATATTGTTGATGTTACTGCTGCTGAAATTAGACAGCAGGGCATCACAAAAGTTGGCATACTGGGTACTAAACCTGTCATGCAAGCAGATTTTTATCGCGATCGCTTCAAATTACATGGTATTGAATTAATCGCACCGAGCGATCGCCAATGTCAAATTATCGATACCATTATCTTTGACGAGCTGGTTCATCGCAGCATTCAAGATGAATCGCGCCAAATCTACATCGAAATTATGCAGGATTTAGGCGATCGCGGCGCTCAGGTAATGGTTTTAGGTTGCACTGAAATCTCATTACTGGTTGAACCAGAAGATTTCCCCGATTTACCCTTGTTTGATACCACTGCTTTGCATTGCCAAAAAGCAGTTAATTTGGCATTAGAAATCGAATTTCTACCAGTCAAAACGATGAAATATAGCAATCCTAGATAAATCGTGAAATCGATTGCTCATGTAGAGACGTTACATGTAACGTCTCTACATAGGAAACGTTCACAAATCAATTTGGATTGCTATAGTTGTTTATCCACCGCAGGAAAAACCGATGGTGCAATCTCAAACCAGTGCAAATCAAACTGATAGAAAAAGCGCGACGCTACTCAAAATTCGCGATTTACAGGTTTATTTTCCAATCCACAAAGGTATTATTCTCCAAAAGCAAGTCGGCTGGGTTAAAGCTGTAGATGGTTTGAGTTTTGATATGAAACGAGGAGAAACTTTAGGACTTGTAGGAGAATCTGGCTGCGGCAAAAGCACGACTGGCAGAGCAATTTTACAGCTAATTCCTCCTACTCACGGACAAGTTTACTTTGAAGATACAGAACTAACCAAGCTTACAGGCGAACAGTTGCGACAAATCCGACAGTGGATGCAAATGATTTTTCAATATTCCTATGCATCCCTCAATCCTCGCATGACAGTAGGTGATATTGTTAGCGAACCACTAGAAATTTTTGGTTTAGCTCAAGGTAGAGACAAACAACAGCAAGTCAACCATTTATTAGAAATGGTTGGCTTAACTCCAGAATTTATCCATTGCTACCCACATGAATTTTCCGGCGGACAACGCCAGCGAATTGTCATCGCCCGTGCATTAGCCGTGCGTCCCGACTTTATTGTTTGCGACGAACCGATCGCGGCGCTTGATGTTTCCATTCAAGCCCAAATCGTCAACCTAATGCAATCCCTACAAGCAGAATTAGGACTGACTTATTGATTTATTGCCCACGATCTAAGCGTTGTCCGGCATATATCCGATCGCATTGCCGTGATGTATCTAGGTAAAATTGTCGAACTTGCCGATCGCGTTGCCCTTTACGAAAAACCTTTACACCCGTATACTCAAGCCTTACTCTCAGCTATCCCAATTCCCGATCCGCAAATTGAAGCAAAACGCGATCGCATTGTCCTCCAAGGCGACGTTCCCAGTCCCACAAACCCGCCTTCTGGCTGTCGCTTTCACACCCGTTGTCCCATCGCTGTAGATATATGCAGTCAACAGGAACCAGAATTTAGAGATGCAGGCGGCGGACATTACGTTGCTTGTTATTTAGTCGAGTGAGTAGTGGTACGGGCGCACAGCTGTGCGCCCGTACAGTGAGTAGTAGAAATACCAACTACCAACTACCAACTACCAATTCCCATTCCTGTTCCCTAAGATACATTACAGGCTGTCACTCGAAACTTAAGATAGTCTCCCAAGACAGATTTGAGTGCAGTATACGGAGTACAGGAGACAAGCCATGTGTGGCATTGGTGGCGTAATGAATCGCGATCCGTCCCGTCCGGTCGATCCAAACGTCTTGGTAGCGATGGCAGCAATCCAAAGTCATCGCGGTCCCGATGGATGCGGTTGGAAAGTGGTAGACAATCGCGGCGTTGGCTTTGCCCATGCTCGTCTTGCTATCATCGATCTCAATCCCGAACGAGGACGACAGCCATTTGTCTCGGCTGACGGTCAGCATACAATCGTCCACAATGGCGAGTTTTACGATTATAAGCGCCTGCGTTCCGACCTCACTTCACGCGGTTATCGCTTTGCCACCAAGAGCGATACAGAATTAACATTACATTTAGCAGACAGATACGGATTAGAAGGTGCATTACCCCATCTGCGCGGCGAGTTTGCTTTTGCATTTTACGAAAAAGCAGCAGATCGATTGACATTGGTACGCGATCGCTTTGGGGTGAAACCTTTATACTGGGCGCAGACACCAGAAAGTTTTGTCTTTGGTTCGGAAATTAAAGTTGTCTTTGCACATCCTGACGTACAGCGCCAGATTTCTTCCCAAGGTTTGTATCACCAATTAATGCAACTGATGGTTCCTGGTACAAGTGCGTTTGAGGGAGTTCACGCCGTCCAACCAGGACACATGGTAATTGTAGAACGACAAAACGGACAGTTACGGGTGCAGACTAAGACTTATTGGGATTTAAATTTCCCTTTGTTGAGCGATCGCACCTCTTCGCAACCTGATGATTTCTATATCGAAGAATTGCGTCGCTATTTTATCGAATCAATTCAATTAAAACTAGAAGCCGACGTACCTGTAGCTTGCTATCTTTCCGGTGGAATTGATTCTTGTACGATTTTGGGAGTCGCCGCCGCTTGTCAACAGTCGCCTGTAAAAGCTTTTACAGTTGGTTTTGACGATCGCGATTATGAGGAAACGGCGATTTCGCAAGAAATGGCGCAGGCTGTAGGAGCCGACCAAGATATCGTCACGGTACAAGGGGGACAACTCTACGAGCATTTTGCCCGTGCAATTTGGCACACCGAACGCAGTATCTACAATACGTTTACGATTGCCAAGATGCTGCTGAGCGAACACGTCCACAATGCAGGCTATCGCGTTGTTTTAACGGGAGAAGGTTCGGACGAATTGTTTGCTGGCTATCCCCAACTACGACTCGATATGATTTTGCATGGAATGCAAGATGCATCTCCCGCAGAAAGAGCGGATTTAGAGGATTGGTTACAAGCAAGCAATCGCATATTCAAAGGTAATTTACTGGCAGAAAAACCCCTAGACGATCCGGCGCTGACAGACGCGATTGGGTTTACGCCTAGCTGTCTTCAGTCGTGGTTAACTGCGGCTCATTCTGTCCCTGGCTTAATGCACTCAGATCGTCGCGCTGCAACCCGCGATTATTCCCCAGGAACCGCGATCGCTTCTGTCCTCGATCGCAGTCAAATTCAAGGTCGTCATCCCCTTGACAAAGTGCAGTATATATGGATAAAAACTCAATTTGAGTCGCAAGTTTTAGGTTGGGCAGGCGATCGCGTTGATATGGCAAACTCAATGGAAGCGCGTCCGCCATTCCTCGACCATCATTTAGTAGAGTTTGCCGTGACGTTACCCCCTTTATTGCGTTTTCGAGGGCGAAAAGATAAATTCGTCTTGCGCGAAGCCATGCGCGGATTGTTACCCAAAGCCCTTTACGAACGACAAAAGTTTGCATTCATGGCTCCTCCAGCGCATACTGATGTAGCCAAGCAAAAAGCCATGCGATCGCTAGCTGATGATTATTTATCCAAGCAGGCGATCGAAGCTGCTGGGTTATTAGATAATGCAGCCGTGCAACAAGTTTTACAACAACATGCGGACAGCAACACATCCGATTCAGAACGGACAAAACTAGATGCAATTATCAACCACATGCTGAGCGTGCAAATGCTCCACCAACATTTTGTAGCAACAGACGTACCAAAACAAGCCCGCGATCGCGCTAGGGAATTGGGTTGGCAAGTGCAGCAACCAACGCTAACAAATGCTTAAGCGAACATTGTCTGTAGGGGCGAATTTACCAATAACTCGAATCTCATTCGACATTTTTTGATTTCTGAAATTCTAGAATCTTATCGTACAAACTTGCTACTGATTCTTCTGCAAAAAGCTCATCCTTGAGTTTAAGATAATTGCCGCTGCCAATATTGCAAGCTGCCCAAAACCGAGACACCTCAGATGGCTTCATCTTAGAAAAGAGAATCTGTAATCCTTCGTGCAAAACTTGTTGTTCGCTCTTAACTTGGATCATTGTTATTTGTCTCCAACACAAAATCAACTGGATTTACTACTTTCATTATCAATCCCGAACACCGATTGATAAGCCGCTTGTCACAGGTAATGAAATAGTCACTATCAGCTACCTCAGCACACGCAATATGTAATGCGTCAATAGCCTTAAGTCCATTCTCCTCTAATTGCTCAGCTCTCTGGCAGATTGCTTCATTCACTTCTTGTCTAAATCTTGCCATTTGGAGATAACGATTCATGGCTTCCTGTCTAATAGGATATGGATTGCGACTATTCTCATAGTCCAAGACTGAGGAACTGACTAACTCTACTATTGTTGCCTCAACCATTTGCAGAATGATGGTGACAGCTTGCGATTCGAGAAAAATTTTGGGCTGAGTGCGATCGTCGAATGGGCGGTTATAGGCACTGGTATCTAAATATATTTTTGTCATGCAAGTGCCTGAAGCAAATCCAACCTATTGTATCTTGCGATCGCCCGCCATAAATAGTGAATTAGGTTGGCAAGCCCAGCACCCAACACCAGCTAGTAAACAAATTCGTCAAAATGCACGACTGAGATCTCCAAAAATTGTGTATGTTTTACTACTGATATTAGCGTATTAACACGTAAGGTTTCAGGCTATATTGGCTCCAAGAGACTAATACACCTATATGTTGTTAATGCTAATTATGCCGAAATTATATTTTTATGTTCTGGGAGCACTAGCTCTAATTGCTGCGACAATCGCGCTTGCTGCCCCATCTCTATCGAAGGGTTCTCAATGGGTGGAACAAGCCAAGTGGGTTTCTGATAACTCTGCTGGCGAATACGAATTTGCTCAGGCTGTAGCCATTGACGGCGATACTGCCGTTGTTGGGCTTCCTTACTATGGTACGCCCACTGACTTAAATAACGCTGGCAGGATCTCTGCTGAGGTTTCCCGTAGTGGTGCAACCGGAAAAGTCATGGGATGGACAAATGAAGGCGCTGCCTACGTCTATCGCTGTTCGGGGAGCAGATGCTCCTTGAGTGCCAAACTCTTGATGCCAAAAAACCAAGCAGACGGATATCATGAGTTTGGTTCTGAGGTTGCCATTGATGGAGACACTATTCTAGTTGCGGCAGACGCATTTAGAGGAGAAGCTCTAAATGAAGTTCTACAGTATTTGCCGCTATACATCTTTACTCGCTCTAGGGATAGTTGGTCTTTGCAACAATCTCATCTGGCACTGCCCTATTCCCTCAAAGCCACGTATTCCATTAAATCTGTAGCACTGAGCGGAGATACAGCGGTTGTAGGGATAGGAGGACGAACTCACGTTTTCCACCGCCATCCCAGCACTGGCAGTTGGTCTTATGAAGCTGAACTTACACCGGATACCCCAACCTATGGCTTTGGTGAAGCAGTGGCGATTGATGGCGATACGATTATAGTCAGCGGGGGTACTCCGAGCAAGACAATAACTAGCAACTCTACTGTTGCTGCATTTGTATTTGTACGGAATTCGACTACAGGCAGCTGGTCATTGCAAGCTCAATTAGTCCCATTCAAAAATGAGAATACTAGCACCAGAAGAACTGTTGCTCTCTCTAGCAATACAGCTGTGGTTGGCTTACCAGGAGAAAGTAGCGATAGGGGTGCAGCTTTCGTGTATGAGCGCAATCCTGCCACTGGAAAATGGTCAAAACAGGCTAGGTTAGTGCCAAATGACGTATTACCGTTTCATCAGTATGGCTTTGGTGGCAGTGTGGGCATTGATGGCAATTCAATTGTGGTTGGCGTATCTTTAGAACATAAAGCCAGTCCCAACTGGTTTCAGCCACATCGCGTTGAAAAAGCTGTCTATGTGTTTGAGCGTAACAGTCGCATAGGTTGGTGGTCGCAGCCAGTCAAGCTTTTACCCCAGGACTACAAGGAAGTGGCACGCACATATGGAAAAAGAGTTGATATTTCAGGTGAACGAGTTATACTTTCTGCTGGTAGCATTGGGACTGACTCTGCCTATATTTTTCGTCGAGTCAATTAACATGTAGGGGCGCACAGCTGTGCGCCCCTACGGATTGCGTATTACATCGAACAAATCAAGATTGATTCAACTGCGGTTGAGGAGCTGGCAACAACCTTCCCAATCCCTGTTTAACAAACCCTTGCAAGAAAGCAACTTGCTGATTTTGTTGAAACACATTTTGTAAAGTCTGTCCCAACTTATCTAAATTCAACCCTGACGCTGAATCGATCGCCTCTTCCTGTTGTTGGAAATATTCGATCAAACTATACCCAGCTAAGCGAGTTAAATAAGCGGCGCTGACTCCTTGCACGGCTCCACCCGCTACAAAAGTGACAGCATTAGTTTTTAAAACAGTGCTAATGGCTTTAGTAGAAAGTTCCACCAAACCCAACTTCAACATCAAACTACCCATCGTTCCTGCTACATTTTGGGCTTGCTCCAGCGAGAATTTTTGCTGGTAGACTGCGCCTAATTCCATCACCAACTGAGCGTTAATTGCTGCTGTTGCGAGTAAATCTAAAGCTGGAACTGGGTTAGCAAAAGCGGCGGCGGCGGCGATCCATTGGTATTGTTCTACAACAGGGAGGGCGCGATCGCGTCTGATTCCATCTAAAATGACTTTGCCTTCTACTTTCAATTCTTCAGCTTGGCGTTTAGTAGTTGCCCATACCAACTGCTGCGCTTCTTGCTGGAGAATATATTCTAGACGTTGTGTTAAAGCAGAAACTTCAGGTAAACGCTGTTCCAACCATTCCTCTACCGCACCATCAGTTTGATGCTGGCGCACTTTTAACGGATTGGGTGCAGATGCGATCGCGACAACATCTTCTGCTGCTAGCATCGGCTGCATCTTTTGCTGGAGCGAGTATAAAATAACAGCGCGATCGTCTGGGAGATATTGGTCTTGTTTATTAAATACCAAAACTAGGCGCTGATGGGCTGCCAATAGTTGTTGTAAAGTTTGATATTCTGAATCGGTTAAATCTGCCGCTGTGACAAATAAGATCAGATCGGATGCGATCGCTCTTTGCAAAGCTTCTATATCAGTTTTAGTTTCAACTTCGCTAAATAAAGCTGCTGTCTCGCTCAAACACAGCTTTCGTTGTTGTGGCTGTGTTTCTAGAACTTGTAACAAAGTCGTCTTCCCGACAGATTTACCACCAGTAATCGCTAAATTAATTTCTTGCCGATCGATCTGCGCTTCTAACTGGGCAATTTTTTCCCGCAGTTCTGGAGTAGGGTGATTTTCTGTTTCCAGTCGATCTACTACTACTTGTACTTGCGCGATCGCTTTTTCTACCGTTTCGCGATTGACGGGTAATTCTTGCACCTGCTGTTTGGGGCGATATTTCCCAAATAACCATAAACACAGGATGATGGCGATCGCACCCATCAAGCTAAACTCACCCAGATGCGCTAAAGATTCTCGCCACCCTTGCAAAAACCACAGCGCAAAGGCTAAACCAACACCACCGATTAAAATTGGACGCTGCAACATACCAGCCACACTCGCAACATCTCTAGTCTAATGATTTCCCACATTAAAATAGCACTCTAGATGGCTCTGGACGTGCGGAGTTTACTATACTTTGCGATCGGTTGACGGCAAGCGACTTGTTACCTGCGATACTTGACCTAAAACAAAACCCTGCAACTTTTTACAGTGCAGGGCTTTATTTTTGAAATTGGTGGCGGGAAGTGGATTTGAACCACTGACCTTCGGGTTATGAGCCCGACGAGCTACCAGGCTGCTCTATCCCGCGTCAACTTTTCTAGTATAACCATAAGTTTTGGTAATTTGCAACTATAACAGCGACAATTCTCCTAAAACCTCTAGGCGCTTGAATTTACCAAACTCCATAAAGCTTTCAGCTAGGGTTTCTGCGGCTGAGGGACTGAGCCAACCCATTTGCTTGAGCAAGTGAATCGCTACAGCGTGTTTAGCGCGTTTAGAACCGTCGATCGCCTTGATTGCCAACCCCATTCCCTCGCCGACTCTACCAATACACTGCACGCCTTCTGCACCCGCCTTACTAACGAGTTCCCCTTGCGTCAGACGCATTATTTCCGTGTCGAATTCTCCTTCCCCTGCAATCAAGGTGGGATGATAGGTCATAGCACGCACGATCCGTTCCAGATCCAAGCTGCTACCAGAAGCAAGCTGAGCGTATAAAGCTGCCATTTGTCCCAACTGCATAAAATAGGTAGGCGCACCACAATCATCGTGAGCGCAGATAAATTCCTCAGCAGGCATCCGCAGCATTTCAGCTACTTTAGTCAGAATTAACTGCTGTACGGGGTGGTTGCGTTGGAGATAGCTATTGAGCGCCCAACGGCGTTGCTGACACACGGCTAACATTCCCGCATGTTTGCCAGAACAATTGTATTCTAGGGGGCTGCGCTTACCCGCAGGCGTGGGACATTGCAATGCCGAGGGATCGATATCTGCTCGCCAAAGAATATTAAAGACTTGTCGCACTTGGGCGATCGCAGCTTTATGCGAACTACAAATAATCGCTAAATCTCGATCTGTGAGATTGTAGCGTTCTAAAGTGCCTGTTGTTGTTACGCCTAGTGCTTGAAATGGCTTGAGAGCAGAACGCACGAAAGTTGCTGTTTCCGCATTGCCAGCCACAGATAGCACCCGTCCTCGGTTGTCACAGACAACTGCTTGGACGTGATGGATCGATTCGACGATCCCTTCCCGCAGCAACCGGACTTCCAGTTCTGCGGCTTGAGTTCTTTTTCCCCTTGTCATGGGTTAGAATGTATCACCTTTTTGGTAATTTGATAATTGGTGATTGGTAGTTGGTGAGTTAGGCAAGAGGCGAGAGGTAAGAGGCAAATTTTGACTTTTAACTTTTGACTTTTGACTTCCCATTACCTATTACCTATTACCCATTATCGATTTATAAAAAATACCAGATTAAGCCCCCAGACAGGAGAAATAGACCCAGCCAAGCAAAAGTGCGGCGGAGTCTTTGTAGGATTGGTTTAACTTGGTAGCTGACAATGAGCCGATCGCGGGTCAGAATTTCTAGTGGTTTCGTCCAGTTTTGACCGTCGTACCAACCTGTTTCCTCATAAAAGATCGTCTGATTCATCAGGCGATCGCGCACGTAAGACCAACCGAGGTACATCCGGGCAACTGCTAAAATTACCCCCAGACTCGCGCCCAGCGTGCCGCATAGCAAGAATTGGGTTGCGTGTTTGATGGGTGGAAAACTAGCAGCGGCAATCGGTCCCGCCACTATCCACGACCACCCCCAAACCCACAGTAGTTTGCCAACATACTGCCGTAATTCTAAAGTGGCAGTCCGAAAAAAACCGGATGATTTGAGCTGTTCGTATTCATTGAGCGGTTGTTGTTCGTCAGGAACTGGACAGACAGAAACAGGTGATTCCATCATTTTGTTGTTCTCCCATCGCCGCTGGCGGTTGGAAAATCGATCCGTTCGGCATGACCCCAGAATGCTTCTAGATTATAAAACTCTCGTTCGCTGGGCATCATAATATGAACCAAGACATCGCCATAGTCTTGTAACACCCAAGTCCCTTCATTCTTGCCTTCCGTCCGCAGTAGCTTTCTATGCCATTCTTTGACAACTTTATCCTCAATTGCATCTGCGATCGCCCTTACCTGTACCCTAGAATATCCTGTGACAATTGCGAAGTAATCGGCTAAGTAAGAAACATCAGCGACATGCAACAGGACAATATCGCCTGCTTTGCGATCGGCAGCAGCCTCCGCAATTGCCAAGGCTAATTCCCGACTCTCATCGGCATGAGTAGCACTGACTTTACTAGAGTTCAGAAAAGCGGACTGAGAGATTGAATTTGCTTGGGTATATTCAGACATTAAACCTCATTTTGCGAGCTATGTTTGACAAATCAATTATCTAAAACAAAAGAGCAACTATGCTCATAATAATTGTCAAATGTACAACTTCAGACAGAGCGAAACTATTTCTTCATTTAAGCATGTGCGGAGAGTGGTGCTTGCTTTTTACCCAGTTAAGAAACCAATTTCGAGTCGCGATCGTGCGTGGATGAATTAAACAATGAGTCTCTATTAAAAATTTTAAAGAATAATCGCAGGTACGCCAAACAGCTTGAGATAAATTTTGATAACTCATCTGTCGTAAAGCTTGTAACTCAGGGGTATCGCCTCTACCTGGCTCAATGCTATCCGCTAAAAACACGATACAGCTCAATTCCGTCATTTCTGGTCTGCCCAAAGTATGATTGGCGATCGCCTGCAATACTTCTTCATCTTGCACCCCAAAAGTATCTCTAGCAACGATCGCGCTGACATCGGCATGTAACAAATGAGGATGTAATTCCATCACGGGATCGATCTCTAACCCCTCAACACGCGCCATTTCCAGCAGCTTAGCGGGCTTAAAATATTTTGCCAAGTCGTGCATTAGCCCCGACATCGCCGCCTTCTCCACATTTTGACGGTGATGCTCAGCCAACTCCACCGCCATCTGCTCTACCCTAAGAATATGGTCGATGCGGGACTGCGGTACGTGTTCTGACAGCCAGCTTAAAACCCGTTCGCGCTTGACCGTAATGTACTCCGAGCTATGGTTGAGATTTAGCACAATAAGAGAGTTAATCTCGACTCAATTCCCAATCTCATTGTAGCGAAGCCCATTAATTAGGAGCGAGAACGAAAATCTATCTTTGTACCTTTGCGCCTTTGCTACGCCAGTCACCTCAACGGGAGGCACCCCCGCACGGTGCTGGCTCGTCTTTGCGCGACCTAATTTAAAACTTTAACTTTTACGCTACTGCCCCATTCTGACCCATGACAACCGCCCGTCTCATCGAAATCTTCTCCGCCATTCAAGGCGAAGGATTAAACGTCGGCACGCGCCAAATCTTCATCCGGTTCGCGCTATGCGATCTACGTTGCCATTTTTGCGATAGCGCCCATACCTGGAGCGTACCATCAACATGTCGCGTCGAGCGATCGCCTGGACTGCGAGACTTTGAAACCCACCCTAACCCCGTACCGCTCAATACTCTATTAACTTGGATAGAACGGCAAAACTCCCCAGGCTTACACGATAGCATCAGCCTTACAGGAGGCGAACCATTACTACACGCACCTTTTCTAGTAGAATTCTTACCCCTCGTACGTCGTGCCACTGGACTACCCATTTATCTCGAAACGGGAGGTCATCGTCCGCAACAACTGCAACTCATCCTACCTTACCTTGACTCGGTGGGCATGGATATTAAACTACCCAGCGTCAGTGGCGAAGATCGCTGGAACGAACACGCAGAATTTTTGCAAGCTTGTCACCAAGCAGACATAGAGGTATTTATTAAAGCGATCGTTTCCAGTCAAACCGATCTCGGAGACTTAGCCAAGGCAGCTAAACTAGTTGCATCCGTCAACCCAGAAATTCCTGTATTTCTACAACCCGCTACCCCACTTACACCATCCCAGCAGTTCGGAGGCATTCCCATCCAAGCACCCACTCCAGCACAAGTATTGCATTGGCAAGCCATGATGAAACGAGAACTCAAACAAGTCCGCGTTATTCCCCAAACTCATAAGATGCTGAACCAATTGTAATTGTAGGGGCGCACAGCTGTGCGCCCCTACAATTACATAATGTCATCTGATGCGGCTTTCGTTTTGGCTTTTGCCTTGTTAGCACTACGCTTGAGTGCCTGCAAGCGACCTTCATATTTCGCTTTTTGCCGCTTGCCTGGTGCTTGCTCGATTAAAGTTTTTAAAGCACTACCAAGACTCTTGTATGCATTGGGCAGAGTATAACCGAAACGAGTTGCCAAGGCGATCGCCTTTTCGTCTGCCTCTATTGCCTCTTTGACCTGCTTTTCGCCATTATTCTTTTGATACAGCCGATATCCCGACACGCCGCACAGCGCCACTGCTAGCAACAATAACAAACCATCCTGTACCCAAAGTTCGCCTACCGCGCCACCCAAACCAATTGCCAGCGCTGCCATTTCCCAACCATCTTTGGGAATGGTGTCATTTTGAATTCGCGCCACTTCGTGCCAAAATAGCAGATTCCGCTGATCGATCGCCAGCGCATCCCACTTAATCAGATCGATTTGAATTTCCACCTGATCGCTGCCAATTTCTTCACTCCGAATCAGGGGTGGGTTAACTTCCGTCGTTCCTTCGACAGTTACCCAACTTTGCAGTTCTGGGGGCAGTATACCCTTGAGTCGCCGCAATTCGCTCATTTCGGCTTTAGCCGAGGAGGTTGCATAGGATGTCATAAACAGGATTCCAACAAGTGGCTAAGAATGCTTCTACTCTCATTTTGGAGTATAGCGAATCACATCGTCCAAATTTTGGGAAAGCTTAAGTAGAGAGCTACCTATGCTGTCCTTCTATGAATCATATTAATCGGTGTTACGAAATCCTTGGGCTTCAACCAGGGGTAACTTTGGAGCAAGTCAAGCAGGCTTATCGGGACTTAGCTATGGTTTTCCCGATCGCTTTTCCCACAATCCTCGCCTACAAGAAAAGGCGCAAGAGGAATTGAAGAAAATTAATGAAGCCTACGAAGTGCTGAAGTCTTCTACATTTAGTGCTTCAGCGAATACTCATTCCTCTAGTTCTGCTAGTTCTACAGATGAGCGGTCGGACTCGCAGAAAACTCGCCAATCTAATTCTTATTAGACTGAAACTTGTTTTGAACAGGGAATGGATAAGGCAAGAAGAGGACAATATCAAGAATCAATTGATGATTTTAATCTGGCAATCAGGTCTAATCCCAATTACAGTGCGGCTTTCAAATTTCGGGGTATCGCATATTCAAAGCTTAGGGATAAACAAAAGGCTTTTTATGATTTCAAGCAAGCTGCTGGCTTATATTTAAGAGCGAACGATGTAGAGAGTTATCATAACACAATACAACTTCTTTTAAATTTAAAAATATCAGAATCCGATCGTGCTAGAAAATTTAGCTATCGAAGGCTACAAGAATTACTTTTAATAGGAAATTGGCAGGAAGCAGACAAAGAAACTCTATCTATAATGCTGCAAATAGTTGGCAGAGAAAAACAAGCTTTTCTTAGCGGGCAAGATATTAAAAATTTTCCATCTACTCATCTTCATATCATCGACCAACTCTGGATGGTATATAGTAACGGTCACTTTGGCTTTAGAGTCAAAAAGCAAATTTGGCAAAGTATTGGAGGTACAAGTAAATCTGACAGTAATGTCTGGCGTGCATTTGGCGATCGCGTTGGATGGCGAGTGAAGTATGATAGTAGTTTTGTTAAAACTTGGATTGCATACAGTGACTTTAATTTTACTCTAGATGCTCCAGCGGGACATCTTCCAACTGCGCTACCTGGTAGACGTTACTCTTTTCTCTCAGTTATAGCCTCGATGATTTTATTATTCTTATTTACTCTATTTGTCATTACTATTTTAGGTTTTTCAAGTTCGTATTTTATTAGTGGATTTGTGGGTCTGTTTCTGGTGACGTTCAATACGATTTATAATGGCAGCCAACAATATACAAAAGAGTGGTGGCAACAATTATTTTCTCGCGCTCAGATTTGCGGAATTTAATATTTGAATCTTGTAGGGGCGGGTTCACTAAAAATATTTGTATATAAACAAAAATATTACTAAACCAGCCCCATCCTACGAAATCTCCCCTTACAAGGCATTATGAAATACGATCCGCAAAAACATCATCGCCGTTCAATTCGCCTCAAGGGATACGACTATACTCAACCAGGTGCATACTTTATCACTATTTGTGCGTGGCAAAAAGTATGTTTATTTGGTGAAATTATAGATAAAAAAATGCGTTCAAATCGATATGGCGAAGTTATTCAATATAATTGGTTCGATTTGATGAGGCGTTATTCTGACATCCAACTGGATGCTTTTGTTACCATGCCGAATCACGTACATGGAATTATTTGGTTGCTAGATCCGCATGGGGTGGGGGCGGGTTTGGAAAGCCTTTGTGTGGGGAATACAAATATTGCTGGTGAACCCGCCCCTACAGTATACGGTGATGATGCCAAATCGAAATCTGCTAAATACTGCGGCTTACCGGAAATTATTCAAGGATTCAAAACTGCTTCAGCTACGCGGATTAATCAGTTACGGCGTACAACTGGTGTTCCTGTATGGCAGCGAAATTACTACGAACATATTATTCGAGACGACATAGCATTACAAAATATCAGAAAATATATTATGGATAACCCGTTATCCTGGCAGCAAGACAAATTGTATCAAAATTCGCAACGATCGTAGTGGCGGGTTCACCAAAAATATTCATACCTCAACACAAAATATCTATAAACCCGCCCCCACCCCACGCGGATCTACAACAGGTTTACCCAAAATCTTTGCGTCGAAACAAAAAATATCAATCAACTGTAGCAGCTAATTCTGCCATCTCTTGTAGAGATTGCCAGCCAGCCAGCCACTGGGAACGATCCTTTAGCAAATTCGCATTGATCCAAAACCTGGCTTCAGGATCGCAGGCGGCGACCATTTCCGCAAACACCCACTTGCCTTGATTTTTGCGATTGACCACTTGAAAGTGCCTCCAGCCGAACATTTTTTGCTGGGAAGTCCATTTGGAACCAACGAGATAAGGGAATTTTTGCTTTTTGGGCATGGATAGCACGGAAAAACGTTGCAGAGACACAACGTGTCGCGTCTCCATAACTCTTAGTTTAGTGACATTGCCAAATTTTTACAGTGCTGTCAGCACTACCAGAAGCGATCGCCTGTTCGTCAGGACTCAGAGCAATTGACCAAATAGCATCATCATGGCTGCCGATAGTTTTGACAAACTTACCATTTTCAGATTGCCAAACTTTGAGCGTTTTATCGCCACTACCACTGACAATAATTTTCCCCAACGGACTTAAAGCAACACCGCTGACACGGCTGGTATGACCTTCAAGCGTGTGAGTTAGCTTACTATCATGCCACATCTTAATCGTGCCATCTTCGCTGCCAGAGACGATGGTGCGTCCATCTTTACTAAAAACAATCGATCGCACCCATCCAGAATGTCCCGTCAGATCGCCCATCCATTTTTCTTTGTATAAGTCCCACAAACGAATAACTTCGCCGCAACCTCCAGCTAACACTTTGCCATCTGGACTATTGGCAACTGACAATA
This sequence comes from Chroococcidiopsis thermalis PCC 7203, assembly GCF_000317125.1. Taxonomy (GTDB): domain Bacteria; phylum Cyanobacteriota; class Cyanobacteriia; order Cyanobacteriales; family Chroococcidiopsidaceae; genus Chroococcidiopsis; species Chroococcidiopsis thermalis. The sequence goes on along the minus strand of NC_019695.1, from coordinate 422,249 downwards.
CATAACCGGAGTGTCCTGTCAAGGTGTACATGAGATTACCTGTATATAAATCCCACAACTTCACTGTGCCATCGTCACTTCCGCTAAAAATTACCCTACCATCACGACTTGTCGCGATCGCGCTGACTCCATTCGCGTGTCCGGCTAGAGTTTGAATCAGTTTGCCACTATTCACGTTCCAGATCTTGACAGTTTTATCGGCACTGCAACTAACGAGAGATTTGCCGTCAGGACTAAAAGTCAATCCCCGTACCCAGTTGCTATGGTCTCTAAGAGAGTAAACTAAACTACCGCTATCCAACTCCCAGATATTAATGGTTTTGTCTGCACTGCCACTAGCGACTAACTGTCCATCTGGGCTAATGGCAACTGCTCTAATCTGTCCTGAATGTCCGGTTAAAGTATGCACGCACTGCCAATTTTTAATTTCTACAGGTGGCGGTGGCGGTGGCGGTGGCGGTGGTGGTGGTGGTGGCGGTGGCGGTGCTGCTGCGGTTGCTGGTGCGACAATTGGTTCGCTGAGGTCTTTGAGTACCTCTTCCGCCGATTGATAGCGACGCTGGACGTACTCTTGCAACATGCGATCGAGAATGTCACTTAATCGGTCTGAAACATCAATACCCCTTTGCTGCAAATAGGGTCGCCACATCCAGTTTCCTTCTAAAGGATTGTAGATTTCGTCTAGTTCTGCATTTGTCATCAGGCGAATGCAGGTGACACCCAAGCTGTAGATATCGCTGGCGGGGAATGCCCTTCCACCGCGCAGTTGTTCGATGGGGGCATATCCTTCGGTTCCTGGTTTGGTACTAGCAGCAGAGATACTCGTCCCAGCAAGTTGTTTTGCTACGCCAAAATCGATTAAGACAAATTTGTTATCAACTTTTTGACGTAGAATATTTGTCGGTTTAATATCCCGATGAATCACATCGCAATGGTGAATGAATTGCAGTACGGGCAATAAACTCTGCATCAGCGCCCGAATTTGTTCTTCGTTAAACGATCCTTGCTGTTCTAATTCTTTTTCTAAATCTTGCCCGTCAATATGCTGTTGTACCAAGTACAAGCGTTGTTCTTGTTCAAAATAACCGAATAAAGTTGGAATTTGGGGATGTTTCTCCCCTAGTTCTAATAGCTGTCTGGCTTCTTGCTTGAACAATAAAGTAGCCTTTGCCATTGCCTCAATATTGCCTTGTATGTGGGGCAGAGGAAAAAACTGCTTGATCACGCAAAGGGCATTGAGACGATTGGCATCTTCTGCTAAAAAGGTGCGTCCAAAACCACCATTGCCGATTGGTTTAATTGCTTGATATTGGTCTTTGAGTAGCAACTTGGAGCCACAGACGAGACAATACTTTCTTCCATCTAAGTTTTGGGGATTCTGGCAGTCTGGATTCAAGCAGTAACTCATATCTGGGGATCGGCTTATGGAGTCTATATTTAGTCTTCCCAGATTTAACAGGCAATTAGCCATTAAGGGAAAAACTACCACTAGGTAAAGGTTAGGTTAGTTGAGCTTAGCTTTAAACCGCACAAATCCATAGGCATTTGCAGGAATTCCAGGCGCAGTCGCATTGATTAAATCGCCTAAATTAACCACGATCGCCCCAGTGGTATTGCTACCCTGACAATTAACACTAGGATAAACACTACTCGGCTCAACTCCTGGGGGAAAATACATTGCCGTATCTCCATCGCTGACATTTGTTAACGATTCAGTCGTCCCGTTATATTGCCAGAGAATCCCCCGTGCTACTCCTTGTAAACCTCCAGATGCTTGCACGGGATAGCTATCGAACCCAGTAGCAAGAAAACTCATATTTGCGGGAACGCGATCGCAAAACAACACATTTTGAGCTGTAGTCGCACCAGTAGAGAGATAGTAAATCGTGTATTCGACTTCTTCTCCCGGTTGGACAAAACCGCCATCGATCTGTCCTCTCAAGGAGTCATCCAGCGGTAAACCCCAGTTCACATCTTCATCGAGATCGCCATTATTATTCGGGTCAGTAGCAGTACCATCAAACCCAGAAAAAGGAACGCCATTGATGGCAGTAATGCGCTTGACGAGTGATAGATGAGGGCTGCCAGTAATGGTAATATTACCGCTGAATTCTGAAGTACTGCCATTTGGGGCGCTAGTGCAGTTTTCGCTGTTGAGACAGGTAGCAGTAGCAGTGAGCGTGTCAGCGGTTGTGACTGTATTCGGCAGACTGCCTAACGGGATCGAAAATTCAAATCGGTTTGTGGTGTCAGTACCTTGGTTGAGACCATTGAACGGACTAGTATAAGTGCCAGTTGTCGCATCGGCATCGTCTGCCGAATCTTCAACCAACGTCACGAGATATTCTTGTCCTTCACCAAAACCTGAGGGGTCGGGTTGTTTGACAAAAAATTCTATTTTCGAGCCAGGGCGAGCAAAGCCTTTAACGACTAGGTTACCACCTGAAAGCTGAGCGCTCTCTAAAATCGGAAAGTTAAATAGACCATTTGCACCCGTATCGAGATCGCCACTGTCATTAAGCGTCACCCCATTACCTTCGCTACCACCACCCAAATCGATGCCAAGTCCACCGTTGCTATAAATCGAGTTTTCAGTCATTGTGTTGCCCGTTCCCGCAGCAACGACAATACCATCACCGAGATTGTTAGCGATCGTATTTTGACCGATCAGGTTGTTGCTTCCTAAGCGGATACCAATTCCAGCATCCTGAGTGTCGTCGGGTGCGCCATTGTTGATAATCTGGTTACTACTCAGGTTGTTGCTGTTGTTGGTAGTCGTATGTAGATCGATCCCGTAACCTGGGTTGTTGATGATGATATTCTCAGTCACGTTATTGCTACTAGAGCCAATCAGTTCGACCCCATCAGCAAGAGGATCGGTCACGCCATTATTACGAATGATATTGGAATTAACGTAAGCGCTAGTGGCACTTTGAAACTTTACGCCTGAGTTATCATTGCTAAAAATAGTAGCATCTTCTAGCCGCGAGTTCGCTGCCCCCGCACCATTGAAATAGACTCCCACACCTGCCGTACCTACACCGTTAGCACCAGTAATACCGATATTTTTAATAAAAGTAAAGCTAGCTTGCACTTCCAGCCCAGGACCGGCGGCGACGTTGAGAACAATTTCTGGTCCAGTCGTGTTGTTAAATATTGGTGCGTTAGTGTCTCCAGTTAAGGCAGTTTGGGTTCTACCATCAATACTAGTACGGTTAGCGTTAGTACTAGTTGCATTTGCGATCGCGGGTAGAGCAGTTGCTAAAGTAATTGTGGCGACACCACCGCTAAATTGGTTAGGTAACCCCGCCCGTAAACCGGGATGAGCTGCACCATCTGAAATCATGAAGATACTCTCCTCCCTACCGGAAAGCACTCCAACTTGAGCCAGACTCGTATTGTTGAGAGTATTACTGTTAATAATGAACTGGCGTAAGCTGCCCTGACCGGAATCTCTCGTACTGACTATGGTGTCAAAGTTAAAGCCGAAGTCTATACCCGTGATATTACCAGCACCAGCATTAATTTGGGCGATCGATTGAGCAGCGGTTGTAGCGGTAGTGAGTGCGGCTAACGTGGTACTACCATTGCCCGCATCAACTAATGTCGGGTTTTCTCCCCCCACCCGATCCGCAACCGCAGTTATAGTTCCCGTAGTGGCATCGGTACGATAAGTCTGTACCGGGATGAGCGTACCTCCCGAACTGGGACGGGCAGAAGTTACAGTACCGTTAACCACGCGCACCGTGTAACTTGTATTTCCTGGCTGATTGGTGAAGCTGTAAGCGCCGTTAGTATCAGTGAGAGTGGAAGTCAAGAAATTGCCTGCCGAGCTATATAACTCTACCCGTACGTTTGGGCGGCGAATTACACCTGTAGCGAAGCCGGAGAGTGCGGCTGAATTGTTAGCAGTCGTATAGTCGCGCCCTACACCACCACCATAGTTAACATCTTCAAACACCGTACCAGAAATGGATACCCTTTGATTAAAAGTTACAGCAGCGCGATCGTCTTCGTTGACGTTATTGTTGTTCGGAGTAGAGTCAGGATCGGTTTGGTCGCTGGCGTTGACTTCAGCAATATTAGTAATGGCATTAGTGGTATTTACTGTTGCCACAATCTGAAGCGTTGCAGTAGCGCCTTTGGGAAGCGTACCTATATCCCACATCCCCGTACTAGAAATGTAAACACCTCCGTTGTAATCGCTGACACTGAGATAAGTAGGAGTCGTAGCGCCAAAGGTGACAGAGGCATTCGAGGAAACGTAGGTTATTCCAGTAGGTAAGATATCCTGAACCTTGACATTTGTAGCGTTGTCAGGACCATCGTTTTTTACATTAATCGTAAAGGTGACATTTTCCCCTACATTAGGCAGTAATTTATTGACTGTCTTAGTTAAACTTAAATCTGCTGTTACAGCAGGAGTAACATTAATATTAATGTCATAGTCGGGTGGAATTTTATAAGTTGTATTGTAGTGATAACTAGAGCCAGATTTATCATAAACTAAACTAGAAACACCAATTGTTTGATTCTGAGTAGCAATAATTTTTACTTTGTATCTTGCAGTAAAGTCATCGCCAACTTTTCCACCTGTATAACCATCAGAAATACTCAGATTATCGCAAGTTCGGTAATAACTAGAATTAGGATCTGAATCCCAACCACAGGCATCACCATAAATGGAATTATTAGTTGTACCAGAGGGAGTTGTATAATTGGTATTAACTTTAAGAACCTGAAAAACAGTGTTGGGAAAGTTAGTAGCAAAAACTAATTGTTCATAACCTCCAGTTGCTGTCTGACCAGTTACCGTATAATCTACAATATCTCCTGATTGTACGGTGGTTGTGCCTGTGAAAGTGAGTACCTTATTACGATTCTGCTCGACTAATTTTTCAACGTATAAACGGCGAGGTTGAGGAGTTGTAATTGTCGCTAGCTGAGTACCGCTTAAATCTTTACCAGTTGCCTCAATATAATATTCTCGATACGTGTTTTGAGCAGCTAGAAGTCGCTGAACTTGAATGTTGAAATAAAAATCTGTGCAGTAAGCTGGAGTTGCGCCAGTATTACCAATATTATGAAATGTCGATCCAGCACCGCCAGCAGGTAGATAGTTAATATTTAAAGTATTCAGACCGAGAAGTGAAATATAAGCACTACCCGTTCCCGAACCCAAGTTAATCTTCGCTTGTATATCTTTAGCGGCAGATGTACCGAGATTACAAACTCTAGCTCCAATATTAAAAACATTGGGTCCTTCAATATCAGGTTTATTACTATCTAGACCGATAATGTCCCAGGAAATGGGTTTAATTTGTAAGTTGGGAGTGGCATTTGCTTTTAGGGGACAACATAAAAGTACTCCAACAACGGTTAAGGTAATTGGAGCAAGTTTTTTTAACATTACAGGTTTATTCATAATAATTGCCAATCCTTCTTCCAGCCTGAGTAAATTGTGGCGATCGCGCCAGCTTTATTGACTGCAATTCATTTTTTTAATCATTGTAGTTTTATTGAATCTGCGGTCATTGAATCGTTTTTTGGCAGCTAGCAATCGATAGATACGATTGATAAGGTAGCTATCAGCAGTTTTACAGTGGTTTTCGTTTATGAACATTTGAAAATTTCTAAGTATTGTAACTTTTAGTAAAAACTCATAACCGATCGTATGATTTAGCTTGCCCAGTTAGAATTAGATATCTTTCAGTACAATAATTTTGATTCAGGTATATTCTTCACAAGTAAATTATGTATAGACATAATGTAAAACTGCTCCAGTTCAAAACTCTATGTCCGCTCCAACTACGTGTACGTATAACAGCGATCGCCTACTTTAAATTTCGTGCTGCTATTTTTCTTATTGCACCTTAGCCCGAAAACGAATGAAGCCGTAGGAATTAATTGGCGTACCTGCACCCGTTGCATTGCTCAGATCTTGCAGCAAGTGATTTGAATGTCAAAACCAAGGGAGCGTGCTAGGGGTGTGAGGCGTTTGCTCTCCAGCAGCAGGAGCAACACCACTAGTTGAGGCAGTAATGCTTCAAGTGCCAGTTGAGCCGCCTTACCCCAATCAGGTGAGTCGGTAGATGCAGTAGACAAATAAGCCCAATGTGCTAACAAATAAGCTAAAAGTGACAATACCAGCCAACGGTAGACACCTAGCAATGTGCCCTGACCAAATTGGTCTAATCCAAACCGATGTTTAGCAGTTTTGAACCATCCCTCAATCTGCCAACGCTTTTTGCCCCAGTAATTGATAGTACTAGCTTTAAGTGGTTTGGTAGAGAGGACAAAGCGCTTTTCCAGCCTACCGTCGTCACGCTTGAGATAGTACCAAGACAGTGAAACTGGAAACTTTAATTTTACCAGTCGCACTTGTTGTCCCCGCCTGCATAGTTGCTTAACATTGCGCCCATCTTGTAGCTTGCGGTCACAGCGTACTCCGGCAATGGCGTGATATTTTAATTTACGTATACCATGTAAAAATTCGGCACTACCAAAGGCTGTATCTACTAAAATCATGAGCTGAAAGTGTTGACTCAGCAATGAAGGTAAGCTTTGTACAAGTCGTAGCCCCAACTGTGCTGGTGAGGAATGATTTTTCCCTCGGTAAACTCGAAAATTCCACGGCACGCGCCATTGACCCACTACTAGATACATCACGACTAGGTGTAGCCCACGTTTGCTATGGAAGACTCGCACTAATCCATCCAACAGCTTGAACTTGCCGCGTTTTTCTAGGGTGGTTAAGTCGATGATGACTTGTAAGATGGGTCTACGTCCAATTCGTGGCTGTGACAGAATTTGCTGCAGGACAAAGGAGCGGGTACTACGAATCAGCCGACGAGTTGACCAGGGGTAGACGTTGAGAAACCGACTTAAGGCACTGGCTGATTTAGTTTTGCATTGTTGGGGCAGAGGATGTCCTTGAGCTTGTAAAAATAATCCCAGCAAGGCTTGTAGGCTATCTCGTTGATAGTGGCTCGGCATCAAATCAAGTAGGGTGTAGACTAGCCCTTGGGCGTGGGCAAGAAGGGTTTCCATCGTTCTTGCATTCAATTGGTTTCACGCCCTTTTCTCTCATTGAAACCTACTCTTTCGCAACTAGAGTATCTGTACTGGTGCAAGATCTAAGATTGGGTAAACTACCTAAATTAACCACGATCGCCCCATTGGTATTACTGCCCTGACAATTAATATTGGGATAAACGTTACTCGGCTCAACTCCTGGGGGAAAATAGGTTGCGGCATCTCCATCACTGAGATTTGTTAACGATTGAGTCGTGCCGCTGTATTGCCAGAGAATACCTCTATCTGTTCCTGATAAACCTAAACTATTAGCAGTGTAACCACTATTAAAGGTATTAGAAATAAAACTGGTGTTCGTAGGAATGCGATCGCACAAAGCTGTATTATTTGCTGAATTCGCTCCATCCGAAATAAAGTAGATTGTATATTCAATTTCGTCTCCAGGTTGCGTAGTATCAAAGACTTTGCCTTGTAAATAGTTAGACAACCATCTCACATTACTATTGTCATTTAAATCGCTAGTTGTAGTAGGATCGACAACATTAGTAAAATTTGTGGTATTAATGGCTGTAATTCGTTTAACTAAGCGTAGCCGTGCTGCTATACGAGTAACAGTCAGATCGTCTGCTGTAGAAGTATCAGGATCGTTACTTTTAAGACTCGGAAATTTGTCGCTAGCAACAAATGCTTGATTAGACACTTGAGACACACCATTCGGAAAAGGATTGTTAACCCGAACGCGAAATGTGACTGTAGTGCTTTGCCCAGCAGTCAAACTTCCCCCTAATGTGCCGTTTGCTCCTGTTCCCAGACGAAAGATAACATTAGTATTGTTGTTAATGATTTCTGCTTGATCGGTATCTAGACTATTAGTTTTGTTTCCGGTATTAGCTCCCGCAGCAACTCTTAAAGTACCAGAAACATAAGTCGTATTGGTAGGAATGGTATCGGTCAGTATGACGTTGCTAATTGCTGTATTTGTGCTAGGGTTGGTCACAGTAATCCTGTACTCTAAAGTATCCCCTGGGGTAACAGCTTGGTTTGCTAAAGGAGTTGTACCACCAGAACGATCGCCATCAATAGCAAGCACGTCAGTTTTAGTTACAGTAGGAGGAGTACCAAATATAAAGGTATCGGTAACAGTGTTAGTGTGAGAATCGTTAGCGGTTGTATTCGGATCTGTCACATCTAGTGGAGTTTTAGCAGTAACTGAATTCGACAAGTCTGCAAAACTAGGAACAGTACCCGTAATAGTAAAAGTGGCAACTGCATCTTTATTAAGCGTTAATGTGGTATTGAGGTTGTTCCCCGAACCATTGGCTGCACCACAAGCATTAGCGAGACTACCAGCAACATCATTAGTAATTGCACAAGTCCAAGTGACATTAGTAACAGTGCCAGGAATATTGTCAGTAACGACAATATCGCTTGTATCGCTGGGACCTTTGTTAGTTACGGTGACTGTGTAAGTAATTTGGCTACCAACAACATTGGAAAAACTATGTGTTTTCGTCACTTGCAGGTCAGCTTCTCGGAGAACGATGCCACCAGATTCTATAGAGTCAGAGGTAGATGGAACGCTCGTCCAGGTATCGATTCCTTTGTGATCGCCAAAAGAGCTACTAAAAGCATGAGCGCCTGTACTGCTGTCAATTCCACCCTTAGCAGCAATAGGATTGGGTACAGTTCCTCCAATTAATCCAGTATCGTTGTAGTAGACAATCGTACACCCGGCTAATGGCTCGCTGAGAGTACAATTCTGTCGCGTTACGATGATGCCTCTGGGGTTGTTCTCAGCGTCAATAAAGGGAAAGTGGACTTCACCAACATCAACCGTGACCGCAATACTAGCACGATATCCAGTCGCATCGGGTCTGAGAGCCACACCCAATCCATCCTTACCGTCCCATTCCACAGAATTAGTCCCAACTGTGGAAATTCCAGATAAGATGCGATCGTTGCTATCAAAAGTACCATTACCGTTGAAGTCTAGAAAAATTCGGTAACGTCCTGCTTGAGCCACATTAAATTTGAAATAACCACCCAAAGGAAATGTACCTGCTTTACCAGGAGTGTTTGCTTCTTTGCCGACGAACTCAAAGTTAGTCGGTGCAGCAGGAGGAGGAGCGACTAAAGACTGGAGCCATGTCGAACCACCGCTAGGTAGCGAAGCCGTAGCTGGTAAGTCCATGCTTGGAGGATTAAAAAATATTTTATTAGTCCCTGCTACGGAGCTATCGATCGCGCCTCCACTCGGTAAACTATCACCACTCCCAAGTTGAACGGATTTGTAGAGTCGATTTCCTCCTGAAGTAAACCCTTGTGGATTGGATAGCATGATAAATCCAAAGGGATCTAAGCCGTTGAAATCTATTCTGTATAAATAACCATCTGCGGTTTTGACAAATACAGCAGAACTCAAAGCTCCTATCGAGTCATTCGTATTATTACCTATGTTGAGAGCTAGGTAATTCGCAAATACCCGACCAGGAATAGCTTGAGCGGAACTATTAGTTACAGTAATGTCCCAAGCTGCTACTGTTGCTCTTTGAGTTGCATCTGTGGCAAAGGCAGTGGTTGTAGCAATCATGAGCGGGTTTTGACCAGTTCCATCTGAAAGTGGAGCATGAAATTCTACTTCGTAGATTCCAGTTTCAGTTGCAGTAATTTGGCAAGGAGTATATCCGCCTGCACTAGGAAATGGTCCGTTAGCTTCTTTAGTGGTTGTATCAATCAAGCCGAAGCCCGTTTGGAGGACATCACAAGAACCATCCTGTCCTCCATTAGGACTGCGGTAGACAATATCTTGAGTCCCTCCTCCAGCACTGTTGTAGACACTAGAGCCAAGATTAATCTTTTCTCCAGCATTCACGTAAACTTTGAGCGTGCTTTTCCGAGCAATCCCAGCTGTTGTTTGTACGGTATCCCACTCAGTATAAGCTCTCTTGCCACTACTAGAGTTGAGTTCTTTACTACCTTCAGCTTGGGCTGGCTGCGTCCAATAGCCGAGAATACATAAGATGAAGGTGCAGACAAAAGCTGCCAGCTCGAACTTACCGGAATATAGATGGATTGCGATCGCTTTCTCTTCAAGCTTTAGAGTCCCTAGCACACTGTAAAATTGAACCTTGCGCATGGCTATTCCCTTGCGATAGATTCTAACGAAGTTGAATTTATTTCTCTGTCTAAATATGACTGAACCTGAGTTGTTTCCTCCTTACTTTCTGGAAGAGTATTAGGAGCGATCGCCTTTGGATTTGCTTGAGGCGGAATCGAACGACTTTCGCCCTCCTTTTTAAGCTCAGTTAGGGGGGTCGCTTGCCCCCTTGCTCCCCTGCTCCCCTGCTCCTGTGCTTTCTTCGATGCAGGAACGGGTTTTTGCAACCCAAAACCATCAAACAATTCGTTCAATTTCACGGTTAAACCAAAATAAGCCCCACCAGCAGAACGAGAGCCGCTAAAATCGTCATCATTCACCTGACCAAAAGCATATCCTGCCGATAACCGCAGATTTGGTGTCAGGTAGTAGCCTGCTTCAGCAACAAAACCCGTCTCGCTGCGATCTTCTGAAGGTTGATTAATCCAGCGAGCTTCACCGACCAAATCGATTTTGTCGTTCAAGCGATAAGTCGCTCGTAATTGTCCCAAATTAATCGTACTGGAATTAACTAAATCTGCTGCTAAGTAAGAGGTACTGTGGCGAATCGCATACTTGCCGTAAAGTTCCCATCGCCAGTTAGGAGCATAAATAGTTTCTAGAGCAAAAGTATGGTCTTTGGAACCCGTACCGCTGCCGAGTAAAATCGTATCGGGAATTGTAGAAGGATTCTTGCGATATTCATAACGTAACAAAGCATTAAATTTATCGTTATTCGGGTCGCGATATGCTAGACCCACTTTTAAGTGAGCCGTATCTCCCAACCCTGAGAGTCTTTGGTTAGAAGCATTCGCCTGTTGATAGTTAACCAAACCCGTTAGCGCGGGAGAAATTTTTCCGGTTACATTTGCAGAAATAACTGTATTAGAACCACCAGAAGAATTCCGATGTTCGTAACGAGCGCTAGCTTTGAAATCGTCGCTAGGCGTGTATGCTAAGCCAATATGGTAGTTATCGCCGGAGTCAACGCCAATTGAAGAGGCACTTTGTCCCGCTGTAAAAGGTTGCACGAACTGCTTACCTGCTCCAGTCCGATTGAAGAAACTACCAAATACATGCTCGTATCCCAAGTCCAGCTTTAACCCAGGGGCAATGGTCAGACCTTGTTTTATCCCGATCGCACCCTGTGTTGTCATCCCGTCACCTCCATTTAAAATGGAGTAACGCCCGTTGACAGTGGTATCCGTACCGAATTTGCGTTCGCCAATAAAATCGAGACTGGTAATCGAGTTACCATCATTCTGACTGCCACTGTAAAACTGTTGCGATAAGCGAATACTCAAATCTTGTGCAACTTTCCAATCTAAACCTACAATCGTTCGGTCTGGATAAACAGCATCCTCTTCATTAGAAATGGTCAGTTCGTTTTGGGCTAAAAAAGTGAGAGTTTCAGTTAAAGGTAACTTGAGACGCGATCGCAATTGGTCTGAAGTACCGCTCAAAGCATTCGGTTCGATCCGGTCTTCTCGATGCCGATGTACCCAATCTAATGTGAGGTCGGCTTTACCAATCTGCTGCTGTACTCCGGCTGTAATCGTTGTCAGCGAGTTGTCAACCTTACTACCTGGAATCGCCTCCGAACGGGGTGAAAATAAATCGGTAAAATTATCTAACGGTTGAGGTGCTATGCCGCGATTGTCTTCATGGTCGTACTGCAACCGAACATTAGTTTTTGCAGCGACCTGTCCTGTAACCTGCGCTCCATAACGAGTTTGTCCTGGGACAAAGCTAGTTGTCGCGTTGTTACTAAAACCTGTATCGGTAGAGCGCCAATAAGCTCGACCTTGAATCCCTTTGGCAATCTCTCCCTCAGCCTCTAACCGATAAGCCGAACCGCTGACTTCTCCCATCATTTCTGAATCATTTTGAGAGTGAGCGTATTCGGCAATCAAATGTATCTTGTCACTTATCGCAATTTGCGCGTCTGCACCGTAAAGTTCAAAGTCGCGAATGCCGCGTTCTTCTTTTAAATATGTTGCACCGAGCCAACTTTCATTCTCAAGTTGTCGCGAGATGTTGTACTGAACTCTACCACCGTAGATGCGATTGTCCTTTTCTTGGCTCTCATACTGATAGGTGGCAACGATTCGCCGCACCAAAACTTGTCCGTTTTCATCTACAGCCGTGCGGAAAATTGGTTCGCGAAATAACAACGTGCCGCGATCGTAGTCGATGTCGTAGTCCGTACCCCGAACCAGTTGTTGACGTGACAATACCGTACCTGGGCGATTGAGTTCTTCGACTTCAATCGAGATGTTTTCACTTCCAGGTATAAGCAAGCGTCGCGAGAGGAAATAATAACCGCTCGTACCATCAGGCGGGATCGTGTCGCGTTGAAAACCTTCAACGTTATCGCCATAGAATACTGAAAGTTGAAAATCTCCTAGATTATAATTTGCTTTGAATCCGTGGAGGTTACGAGAAGTCGCAGTATATTCTTGTGAGGAGCGAGCAAACTCTTTTGTATCGTAGTCACCCCACATCACATAGTCAGGCTCAGCGCCAGGAATGGATGCCGATCGCTCAAAGCGCAGATATAAACTATCTTGAGAAGGGGTGACAGCCTCGACTTTAGAACTATCGCCGTAAACGGGATAGTTGCGATCGCAGACTTGGTAATCTCGAAACAAACCCGAAGTGCCGTCGCATTTTTGATTCAGGGTGCGATCGCTGTTATATGCTCCTGTAAACAACCATTCGCCAATTTTACCTGTGGCAAAAACTGCTGTATGAAAACTCAGTTCGGTGCGGTTGTCTTCATCGGGGGGCAAAAAGTCGCGAAAACTCTTGTAAAAATCAGTGCCTCTCGCACCTAAACGCAAGTCAACAACACCCGTAACTAGACTAGAGCGCAGATTCGTTTCAAATTGAAATTGGGTATATGCTTCTAGCTGAAAAGCTTCAGCGCGAATTCTGACTGTTTGCGCTTGTAGTCCCGATCGCAGTTCAGCCGAGTATTGTCCTTTGCGTGCCAGGACTTGAAATCCTGGGATATCGGGCTTAGCATCCTTACCGACAAACTCCCCAGCACTAGCATCAAGAGTGACGATCGCATCTTCGTTGGTGCGATTGCCTTTGTCATCGAGTAGCTGCCCTTCAATCGTTGCCGTCGAACGTCCATCGGCGGGAATTCGCGATTCTTGCGTTTGGACGGTGATTTGTTTAGTATTACCGCGCACGTATACTTTAACTGTCGTTGATTCTCCAGCGCGATCGCCAGTCTTAATTTTAAGTGTGAGGTGATTCTCTCCCTGCTGGAGTGGCACGCCATACCATGTCTGCGTCACGGAATTCGCCGTGTTGTTTGTTTCTGTACCACCAATTAAAGATGTATCGACTAGTTCACCATTTACTGACAGTTCAACAGGAATATTTGCGGGAGACTGCACAGTTACCGTAGTAGCTGGCACATCCAAGACTTGGCTCGATCGCGGCGAAAGAAATTTTAGGTCATTTGGGCTTGGAGTGGAAGTTGTCTGGGAATCGATATTTTCCGAGTTTGGTGACTGGTTTTGTTCCCGTAAAGCAACCAAGTAGTTAGCATACTTTTGCTCTGCTTCAGATTGCGGTACGCTCTGGGATGGGATATTTGTATTTTGTTCGATCGCTCCTGATGGTACGTCCTGAGGTGAAGTGTGAGTATTTTCGATGACATCTGATGCTGCTGGCAAAGAGAGTAATGCAACTTCAGCTTCAGGAAAATCCGTAACTGTCTGTTCTCGATTTAAGGCGATCGGTAATGCAACTGTGTCGTTCCCGAAATCTGGCGTAGCTACTGTTGTTGTCCCTGGTGCAGCGAGGAACGCCACCAGCAGTTGTTGCAACTGTTGATCTGTTTCTGAGGGTGGTGTTGCAACGGCTTCAATCGGTAACGCTGCTACGTAAGTGCCGAATTCCTGCGTATTCTCTACAGGTACAGATGTCTTAGGTTGGGCAAGTAATGCCACAATATAATCGTGCCAGCGCTTTTCTGTCACCGATCGCTGTACTTGTCTCAATTCGATTGGTAATGCTGCTACGTAAGTACCAAATTCTGTTTGAGTTTGTAGTGGTTCTGTTCTAGCAGTTTTAGGCAGAATCAACAAACCGATCGCATTCACTGTAGTAATTACTAGGAAGGCATTGAAAAATCGCGTTCTCCACTTCATTTAGGTTTTGCCTCCTTCGCGATCGGAGTCACAGCAAAATTCATCCGCGCCATTCCACCAGGTTCTAAATGCACTAAACGAGATTGACTGTTGCGTTCGATAAAACGGCGGTTGGGAGCCAAGGTGTAGCCAGGTACGCTACTGAAATCTAAAACTCCCGTGCGATAACCAGAAATGACATTGGCAACAGAAAATAGTCCTTGAATATCGGTAGTAATGCGGTTGCCGTCATCCATGAAAATCACCGCATTGGGAACTCCTGGTTCTCCTGGTTGCTGTTCGCCATCAAAGTTTTTATCTACGAATACTCGTCCGATCAGCGTGCCGCAATCTGACAAAATGCCTGGATTAATCCGTAATCTGTGAACGGCGGGACCATCTTTGACTGTTTGGTTGTTATCAATGCGCTGTCCGGTCACGTTTGCCAGGTTTTCACCCGTGCCGCGAACTGCGTCAGCCGTGAGGACTGCGGCATAAGCTATATTCAGAACTTGCTCGTTGGTGGCGTTACTTGGTAGTTCTATTCCTTCTGCACGTAAAGAGATCGTTCTGCCATCGTGACTAGAGGCGATCGCAACTGGAGATTTGCCCAACTCTGCCCGCACGGATTTAGGTATAAAGGTAAAACCTAGAGGTAAGGTATCGGTGACGACGATATTTTTCAGCGGGCTGCTGCTGAGATTTTTGACTGAGAGACGATAGATAACTGTATCTCCAGGTTCGGCTGTAGCGCGATCGCCTGTTTTGACAACTTGTACTTCTTGAGCTTGACAAACGCTTGTATCCAAATCCAAAACGGCTAAGACTAATCCAATTCGTTCGGCATTTTCAATGTCAATCGTTCCGTTAATAGACGTGCGATTGTCAGTAGCACTAATTGGTTTGCCGTCTAAAGAGGTAGCGGTATAAGCAACAACTCTATCGTCCCGTTCTCCAATTGTGAGCTTGATGCGGCGCTCGTCATAAATTGATTTATCGGGGGGATGAATTAATAAAATATAAGTTTTACCGCGATCCAACTGACCCCGCTGAGGATCGAGAAGGAAATTATAAGTTCCTTCTTTGCCATTGGTGAGGAAAAAAGGATTGCTATTTTCTGTATTTGGCTCTAATCCTCTGGGAATATTATTGTTAGCAATATCTGGTGATTCTGTACGAGTGAGAGATACAGGTTCGGCAATTTCTGTTGTTGTTGCATCTTGAGAATTTGGCTCGTACAAACCAATACTAAATCCTGTATAATCAGGCAAAGTTTCACCAGTACAGCCTGTGATTTTTCCTAAAGGATCTATTAAATCTGTGGTGACTACTGAGGTAGAAAGTTTATTTGTTGTCGTTTGGATTGATTGTTTAATCTCTGATTTATCGTTATTAAACTCATAACTATAAGTTGCTTGATTAGTGATTTCAATTGCTACCCCTACTTGAATTAGACCAGTTAGTAAAGTTTGTGAGACAGCTCCAGCTAAAAGAGCTGTTGCTATTGGTCGCAACCAATAATTCAAAAATCGGTTCGGAGGTTGCATCTGCGTTTGGATAATTATTTTATTTGTCCGCAATTGGAGGACAAGCCGATGTTGATTTAGGTCAATTGTGCAATGGCGATCGCTATTATTTAAGAAGAGATTTGAGCAGTATTGTTTTGACCTAGTAGAGCTTTTAGATCCCCCCTGCCCCCCTTTTAAGGGGGGTTCAACCTTTCCAAGTCCCCCTTAAAAAGGGTGGTTCAACCTTTCCAAGTCCCCCTTAAAAAGGGGGATTTAGGGGGATCGACGCTCATGTAAAAATTCGGAATTCCGAATTCCGAATTCCGAATTTATTTCACCTTGACTTGATAAGCTGCACCAACCAACTGGCTAGAATCAACTGCTTTGTCAAATTTCCAGCGAATGTGAGTGTAGAGTTCTGCTGGTGCTGGCTCGGTTTTAACCTTACCGTCAGCTAATTTGACTTTTACAGTTGGTTTTTCGACAAAACTCTTGCCATTATCAATACTGTACGTAACCGCAACCCCAGGATGGTTAATCGTAACAGAATTCAAAATATATGTCGTCTGCTTGGGAATTGGTTGAGTTAAGACGAGATTTTTGACTGGGCGATCGCCACTGTTAGCACCGCGCACGGTATAGCGAATCACATCCCCTGGAAAAACTGTAACTTTTCCCCGCATTGCTTGCCAAGTTGCTTTTGGCTTGCCCTGCGCGTCTTTCTGCATGACTTTCTTTTCTGCCATCAGATTTAACTGTACGGGGCGTTGAGATTGAATGTTTTGAACTGTTGCTTTTGGCTGTTGTTGGGCGCTAACGATGCGATCGCCTAGAGGTGCAGATAATAATACGGCGACAGCTACGCCAAACATTGACAAATGTTTCATTGTGACAGTCTCCTGATGATTCAAATCCATCCATTAATTTGCCCATTCAAGGCACGGATGTAACAGAGAGGTAGGAATATTGCAAAGCACTTGAGCCTAAAATTCGCGACTACACAATCGTAGTCGCGAATTCTATTCGCTCCAGCTATTTCACTAAACGCTGGAACTTGAAGTTTCCTTGTGGTGTTCCTGCTGTACCATTCGGAGCTAAACTACCGATAAAGTTGACATAACCAGTATTCGTCAAAGCTTCAGGTACGCCAGAACCAGGATTGATCGTATCGATCGTCGTATTGTAGAAGCTGACTGTTCCCTGTGTACCAACTGCCTTTGTCTGTACGTGTTCTGTAGTTGCAGCCCAAGTACCATTTCTGGGGTTTGTCGTATCGCCAGTACCATCTTCAAAGATTTTGAAGTTGCTAGCACTTAATTGAACGCTACCGCTACCACCAGTAGAAGCAGGTGTCGAGATGTTTTCGTAGGAAATCCGATACTCGATCTTCCAACCGGGTTGAGGTCTAGCTGGATTCGTTGTAAATCCATCAGGATCTGCGATCGCAGCACCAGTTGCATCTACAGTAATTGGATTACCAGCATCATCCAAAATCCGAGCTTCTTTCGTCAGCTTCACGAAACCCGTATAGGTTCGATCGACCTTCAAGTTGAAGATACTTTCAGCCGTGGGAGTCGTTGAATTCCGGCTAAACTCATTGTTATTATCTTCATCGACAAATGCCACGATCGCTACTGGATATGCAGCATTTTGAGCAGCGCCATCGCCAAGATTTACTGTTACTGTGTAGTCAAGGCTGACCTGACCGTTGAGCGTAGTAATTTTAATTGGTGTATCAGTAGTGCTAAAGGTACTGCCATTCCATGTATAAGTGGCTGATTGTCCACCATACTCGATCTTGACAGTCGTACCATTTGGTAAGGTTGCATTCGTACCATAACCAGTATTGGGGTCTTGCTGGTTAGCAGCCGTGTTATCTGCTGCGTAATCGGCTTGTTCAGCGGGAATTGGCTTCAGAACTACGTTGTTGAGTCCAAGCGAGTTGGGGTTTCTGACCGTGTTATTGAAAACAAGATCGAGAGTTTCTGCATTTGTGAGCGCAACGGCAGGATCTTTACCCACTGGCGGCGAAATTGACTGGTTCACGTAGTCAGTCTGATTGGAGTTTCCTGGACCTGTTGCCCCTGGAACTCCTCTAGGTCCGGTCAAAATGCTACCAGGTGCGTCAATGGAAAGTAGGTTAACTTCACCATCACTACCCGTACCCAGGTTACTCTGTGGGTTATTTACAGGTTGGTTGCTGGGGTCACTACCGTAAGTAGCAAGAGCTATACCGTCATCATTAGCAGGATCGAAGCCACCTGCACCGTCAGCGTAAGGAGTTGTCGTACCCTCAAAGTTATTGGGGAATTGGTCGCCGGACTCATCATAGATAATCCGGTTAAGATCGCTATCTCCTTGGGTATGACCGAAGGCTTGAGCAATGTTGAGGATTTGACCACCAGCGAAGCCCGTGGCTGTCCTTACCTGGAACTGGAAGCCATTTGTATCGGTAAGTGTAGAAGATCCAGCAGTCATTGAGCCAGTACGGACAATACCAATCCGCTTCACTAAATCTGCCTGAGCCTGATTTGTAGGTGCAGTGGTTGTCCAGTTGGCACTGAGGGCTGTAGCGTTAGCCGCCGCAGGATCGTCATTACTATACACTACAGTCCAGCCTGAAGGTGCGGTTGGTAAGAAGCCAGCATCCAAAACTGTATTTGTAGGAATGACATCAGAAACTAAAATCACAGCTCCAGTAGGAGCGCCTGCACCCGTAATGGCGTTAGCCAGAGCCGTTCCTTCCAAGTTACCTACAGCAAAGGAGGAGGCATTGGGATAGGAGCCTTCAACGCGCAAGTCTAAACGGTAACGAATCTGGTCGTCATCGAGCGCTGAAGTATTAGGAGTATGTAGAGAGCGAGTCTTGAGTACAGTTGCTAGAGCGCGGGTAGTGACCTGCGTTCCTAAAGGAATCGATTGGAATGCTGCTGCTTCCCGTTCTCCATTTGCAGGACCTAAATTTCTAGGAGCCGGTTCGGATATGTCAGCAGTCCGCACATCATCATCAGTAGTGGCATCGGCTGCATATAGGATGTTCTGGCGATTCTGCGTTCCAGGATCGGCAGTGTTACCGAATTGCACGCTAATTGGATTAGTTGCTACGGTTTCTGTCACTGTGACAGGAACTCGTACTACTATCTCTTGGTTGACATCAATCGAGCCATCAAAAGCAGCATAGCCTGCGCCTTGAATAGCTAGGATAAATGCAGCATTATCTGATTGAACGCCAGCATCAGGAACGGCAACTGGAGTTGTCAGCGTGTTGCCGTTAATTCTAACGATATAAACGCTATTGGCTCCAGCTGTACTACCGATTTGACCGCCGACAATACGACCTCCTGTATTTAGGATTGTCTTGCCTGGAATGTAGATAGCAGTGGTATCGTTACCGACGTTAGTAATTGTAAAGTCGAAGTCTAAAATATCTCCGTTGGAGACACTACTACCGTTCCTGTCAACAGGTGTCGAACCAACAACAGCGATACCTGCAACCTCTGCTACTGTGATAGTCACTTCGTTAGAAGTTGCATTTATCGTACCAGGGTTACTGGGGTCTTCATAAGTAGCAGTCGCTTTGTTTTTGATCTCAGTTCCCGCACCCGTGAGTGGTGCAGTCGGTACAGCCTGCGCCAAAACAGGTGCAGTCATGTTAAAAGTGCCACCCATTAATAAGGTAGCTACAAGCAGTTGGCGATAAAGCCGTTTGGTTTGAGTGTTCATATTTCCACAGGGTTCAGATCTTCAATAACTAACCACCGTCGGGTTAGTCTCACACCGTTAGACAAATTACACAGTTAGACAAAACTCATAGCTGAGGTTTTCTCAGCAAGACCGTGACAAAATTTGAGCTGAGAAGCCGCAGCAAAATAATATTTTCTCGAAATCTCCTTTTTAGTAGTGCCAAACTTCAGTCTTGAGGTAGAGGTCGAATTTACTACAGATTTATCTTGTCCGAGATGGTTGTAAACTACCTGAAGACAAACACTGAATTTATTTTCAATAGATATACTTCGATCGCAACTGAATTCTGCATAGATGAGTTTAATTTGGACTAAAAATTCAGTGCAATTACCGATCGTTTTTCTAAAATGACTATGGAATCGTGCAATTTACACGCTTGACAAAAAATCTGTAGCGATCGCTACTGAGATGCGTGCAGACTACACTTATGTGTTTACACTGCAATTAAGAATTCAATATGTTGAATTACGGATTCTATGTAAAAGTAAATTTTTTTGACAACAACTTGCGTTTCAAAATAAAACCGAACCTCGGTAAAATTACACAAATTGGCATAGATTTAATGGCGATCGCTAGAGAATTTTTACTATTTTTTAAGTTTTGCTCTAACTTGTCTTTCTCTTCACAAATTCTTTAACAAAAAACATAAAGATTCAAGTACTTCTACCGAACTAAATCAATACATTACGCAGCCATGATGTTTTTTAACAAAACTTTTACATTTCTCTCTGCCGCATGTTATTCGCACCTCCCGCCTTAAGTCACTCCGTCACAATCGTAATTCCTTGCTTGAATGAAGAAGGTAATTTGGAAAAACTTTTCTATACGCTCGATCGCACTTTTCAAAATCTAGGCTTTACTCTGCCAGTACTTTTAATTGACGATGGCAGTACAGATCAAACTCCTCAAATTCTGACACAGTTATGCTGTCAATATGCTTATTTAAAAACGATTCGACATCCTCAAAAGCGCGGTGTTACCGGAGTTTGGAAAACTGCGATCGCCCACGTTAATACAGAATGGGTATTTTGGGGACAAGCCGATCTAGAATCTGATTTTCAGAGTGACTTACCTTTATTATTAGAAGCTTGCGTACCAGGAGTTGACGGCGTTGCCGGATGGCGACAGCAACGCGGTGATGGCAAAGTCATGGCTTCTAAATTTGCTAATCTTGCCTGTCGGATGTCCTTTGGTTTGAAAATTCATGATATGAATTGGATCAAACTCGTGCGCCGCGACATTCTCACCAAAGTACCGTTTGATGTTGTGACCCATCGCTACCTTTTGGCAATCTTAGCAGGTTGGGGATATAACATTACAGAGGTTGCTACTCCTTGGCATCCACGTTTTTCCGGTCAGAGTAAATTTGGACGCGGACGGCTGGTGACATCCGCCATGAACTTTTCCCGCACTTGGTGGTGGTTTCATATTGAAAATCGCTTGCTCTTACCATTTCAATACATTCCGGCGATGTTCAAAGCAGTTGATGTTGGGTTTCGTGCTGGTAAAGAAGCTTTCGACATGCAAGTTAATCGCGATCGCGTAGCGAGTAATTCTTAATTTATATAGAGACGTTACATAAATTTATGTAGAGACGTTACATGTAACGTCTCTACAATTCCCCTTCATTCCCGACTCCCCATTCTCCAATGAACAAACATATATTAGTTATCAGTTCGGTATATCCTCAAAATGCAGAAGGCAACCACGGAGCCTTTGTGCGAGAAGCAATTTTACGCTGTCAATCTGCGGAAACGACATTCTCGGTTTTTGCCCCAGCCTACGAAGGTAGTAAAAGCTACATGCTAGATGGCATAAAAGTTTATCGTTTTCGTTATTGTTTCAAACGGTTTGAAAATCTCGTCCGAGATGGAGCGCCGACTAAGTTGCAAAAACAGCCGCTTTATTTACTCGCTGCGGCTCTTTACATCCTTCTGGGTACGATTAGGTTGTTTCTGGTATGCTGCAAGGAAAAACCAGCCCTACTTCACGTTCACTGGGCTTTTCCACACGGATTGATGGCATTCCCTGCTAGTAAGATTCTCGGCATTCCGATGGTGTTCAGTTTTCACGGAGCCGAACTTTTACTGGCAAATAAATTTCGCTTTGTCTCGTCAATTCTGCGCTGGCTCACGCCCCATGCAAACAGCGTCACTGCCAATTCTTCTTTCACGCTGGGATTGGTACGCAAAATTTATTCAGGCGCAGTTACCGTAATTCCTTACGGCTTGACGATTGAAGCAAAACCGCCCAAACAACGTGCAGCAGGGGAGATTCCCCAATTACTTTTTGTTGGCAGATTGGACGAACGTAAAGGATTGCGGTATCTTTTGCAGGCTTTGACACTGATTTTAAAACAGCAGCCCGTGTGCTTAAAGGTGGTTGGTAAGGGAATCCTAGAAACAGAGATTAAATCTCAGTGTCATACATTGGGTTTAGATCAAGTGGTAGAATTCCTCGGTTTTGTCAGCAAAGAAGAATTGGCAGATGCATACGCTTCCTGCGATATCTTTGTCCTACCTGCCATTGTCGATAGCAAAGGCGATACCGAAGGCTTAGGAATCGTGATGATAGAAGCCTTAGCACATGAAAAGCCTGTAATTGCTAGTGCAGTTGGTGGCATTGGCGATGTCATCCGTTCTGGAGTTACTGGTCTGTTAGTACCCCAAAAAGACCCTGAAGCGCTAGCAGCCGCCATTTTGAAAGTACTGGCTGACCCCAATCTGGCTCAACAATTAGGACGAAGAGGCTTGCAAGATGTTCAAGTTCGGTTTGGCTGGTCGCGGATCGTTCCTCTATGGCAAGAGGTGTTTAGCTCCGCCTTGGCTAATACTGTGCCGACGCTCTCTCAAACAGTGAAATTATGATTCGTTCTCATCCATTATTTTCTCGTGCTGTGTTGACAACTCTAGTAGCAGCGCCGTTGGGGATTATGGCGGTTCTATCGATCGCCGTACTCGTGCCAGCGACCAAAAATCCAGAGTCGAAAATCTACGCTTCTAGCATTGGTTATCCAGCATTGCAACGATTAACGGGTAAACCGATCGCGGTGAAAACTGTAGCCGTAGCGCCAAAAACTCTAGAGGATAACGTAGCTGCACCTGGGGAGTCGGTGGCGTTGCATAAAATAGACCTCCGCCCACAGGTATCGGGACCAGTAGAACAGGTTTACGTTGAGGAAGGGCAGTCGGTACGAAAAGGACAGGCATTGGTTCAGTTCCAGCAAGAACCCTATAAAAATGCCGTTGATGCTGCCCGTAACAATGCCGCTATTTCGGAAATGGCTCTGCTGAACTTACAAAAGTCAGCGCCAGTGAAATTAGCCAAGCTAAAAACTGATGTCGAACTTGCCAAACATCGGCTGGCGATCGCCTCAACTAAAGTGCAAGATATGAATTCCTTGGTTGATAAAGAACTCAAAGACCAAGTTGCTGATGGTCAGCATCGGCTGGCGATCGCTCAAAAGAAACTGCAACAAATGAATTCCTTAGTCCAAGCAGGAGCTATTTCTAAATTTCAGCTCTACGACATTCAAGATAGTTATTTAGCGCGGAAGAAAGACTTAGATTCAACCAAACGGCAAACGATTAACGCCCAAATTCAGCTCTACGGTAGCCAAGACTTTTATACAACTTTGCAACAAAACTTGCTTGGCGCTCAACAAGAACTAGCACACACGCAACAAGAGATCGATAACGAACTAGGGAATGCTCGTCTGAAACTGCAAAACGACAAAATAGCCCTACAAAATGCGCTAAAAAATTTACACAATACAGTGCTTTACGCACCGATGGATGGTTTAGTTAGTTGGGTTAATATCGATCGCGGTGAATTAGCAGGGGTACGTGCTAGCCGTCCGCTGGTTAGTATATCTAAAGATTTTGCGATTAGGGCTTATATCGACCAAGCGCAAATCAACGCGATTAAAGTTGGAGATCTCGCGACGATACGTTTGATGTCTTATCCTGGTCGCACCTTCCAAGGGAAAGTGATTCGACTCAACCCAACCATTTTAACTAGTGCGGGCAAACGTCCTAAAGGTGGGATCGATCGCCGCTATACTTACTCCGTTTGGATTGCCGTTGACGATCTGCAAATGGCAGCTGGCTTGCAGGGATACGTTCAATTCAATAAGGACAAAGCTAATTTAGCAATTCCAGAAAGTGCAGTCATTCATTTATCTGGTGGCGAAGGCATGGTGATGGTTGCCGAGGCAGGTCAAGCAGTTGTCAAACCAGTCCAAATGGGCAGAATTTTCGACAATCAACGAGAAATTATATCGGGTTTGATGCCTGGGGAACAGGTTGTACTTTCTCCTAGAGGGATAAATCCAGGAGATCGCTTAGAAGTCAGAAGTCAAAACTGAAGACAAGGGGGACAAGGAAGACAAGGGAGACAAGGGAGAAAATCTAGCCACCAGCCACCAGCCACTAGCCACTAGCCACTGACTTCTTATGAATAATTTGCTCTATTACCTGAATACCATTCGACTCAGATTTACTAATATATTACCTGTGACTGAAACAGGAATAATTAGTCAAAATCAAGTTAAAAAAGAGGTTTGGTATAACTGGTTTGAGCGCACGAGACTTACTTTTTTGGTTGCATCTTTTACTTTATTTTTAGGGGTAAAATCTCCTTGGTATAGTTTACCTCCCGAAGCTTTAGAGGCATTTGACACTAATCTTAGGATCGCCAGTGCAGGTAGGGTTATTGCTTTATTGTTTGCGCTTTTAGCTGGGGCGATCGCACTCTGGTTTAGTCGCAGTCGCGCCGCTCGAATGCTGTTCTGGAGCGGCTTAGTTGCCGTGCTACTTTTTCCTTACTTTATTACTACCTGGTCGCCTACCGTGGCTTTTTTGAGTGCGGCTTATTACAAACAAGGGGTAGAAGCCACTCATCACGTCCAAAGAAATTTTCCGAAAATTCAGTCTCAGTGGAAACAGAATATAACATTAAGCCAACCCGATCCACTCAAATCAATCGCTTCTTTTTCTATTAAAGATAGTCGCTTTTTTCAAATGTCATCCTGGGATCTAATTTGGGTCGAAGGATTTGGTTATAGTAACAATTTTTTTGCCTACATCGGTCGTGGTTGGAGTGCTACTGTTGCTGGTTTAGTTATTGGTTTAATGGCTTGTTATTTAGGATTAGCAGAGCGGGGTTTCAACGCTTTGATAACAGATATAGCTAAGTTTTTGCCTTGGGCAGGAGTTGCGATCGCCTTACTAGTTGTCTCAATGCTTTTACCCAATTTCATCGATCGCCACATAGATACGCTATATGCTCAAGGTCAGTATCGTCCAGTGGTTACTCTTAGCAAGATTTTAAAAACTTGTTATCCTCCCTTGCAAGGCGACACGGAATTTCTGCGACGTGAGGCAGAAGCCGGATTTTATGCTAACCAGCTAGATTCAGATGCGATCGCATTTGTCAAGGGATTAGAAAGCTATCGACGCAAAGATTTCATCCGCGCTGAAGAGTATTTTCAAAATGCATTGGCAACGCAACCTCAAAACTTTTTAGTGAGGGAGTATCTCACGACAAGTATCTTAAATCAAGGAGTGACTTATTTTAATGGTCCGAATAGCCCCACAAACCACCAGACAGGATTAGCAATAGAGCGATTTGAAAGGGCATTGCAGATTTTTCCGGCTCATATTGAAGCGCTTTATGACTTAATGTTGGCTAGAGCCGCTAATGGTGAATTCGATCGCTCGGCATCAGTGGCGCGACAAATTATTGAAACGCAAGAGTATCCCCAGCAAAGCAATTTGGCTTTACTGGGGCAAGCATATCTGCATAACTCTTGGGCGAGCTACCATGATGGCAAGATTGAAAAAGCCTGGGAGCAGTATCGCCAATCAATTGACAACAAAGCTTGGAAGGATTCTGGCGAGGCTCAAGAATGAATCGTTTAAACCGTTGGTTATCGCTCGGATTAGTTATAATCTTGGGCTTTTTGTTGGGCATATCAGGCTTTTCTGTTTGGGATAAAAACCCTGCTGCTGCCGATCGCGTTGCTTGGTCTGCCCAAACACAGTGGATTGCACCCCAAGCGCCAACTTACCGTTTTTATGCGCGTCGGTCTTTTTTCCTGAATGACGTTCCCGAAGCAGCCTGGTTGCGGTTGAGTGCCGACAACGATTTCATTCTTTATGTTAACGGACGGGCGATCGCTAGAGACAGAAATATTCTCTATCATTCTCTGGGCTTAGGAAGTCGATTCTCGGAGGATTTTCAAAGGGCGAATGATAGCGTTGCTTACCGTTCGCGGGGTTACGATTGGATTCAGCTTGCCAATGCTAAAGATTGGAAATTAACGACCTATGTTGACTTGACTCGCCACCTCCAAGCTGGGAGAAATACGATCGCGATCGAGGTGCAAAAGAGTCGGCAAAATCCGCGTGTGGTAGTTGAGGGCGCTGTCTATCCCTTATCTACATCACCCGCGATCGATCTGGCAACAGGTACAACACCGTGGGTAGTTTCAAATCTCAACGAAGCCCACAATGGTTTGCTTTGGTTCGATCGCGATTTTCCTGATGAAAGTTGGTCTTCAGCTAAAGCAATTGGTTCGGTGCAAGAAGGAACTTATAAGCGCCTCAGTCCAAGACTATTCGATCGCTTCTTAGGGGGAAATTGGATTACTGGAATTGAAAGTACCCAAGGAGAAGTGTGGCTGAGAAGTGATTGGCAGATACCACAACATCAGTTTTCCCGTGCCTTCATTCGGTTTGCCGGAGATGGGAAGTATGCTTTGCTGATTAACGGTTTATTGGTCAACCGCTACGATGCCGAGCAGAACAACCAATTACACATGTATGAGGTGACAAATTTTCTCCGACCTGGCAGCAATACCCTGGCTGTACATTTGACTCGACCCCTGCACCAACTTGGTGCGGCGGCTCCCTTTAATCCGCTCGGATTTTTCTTGGATGGCTGGGCAGAAACTAAGTCGCACGCAGCGATCGCACCCATTACCACGAATAACACTTGGAAAACTCTGGAGCAACCTGTATCTGGCTGGTTTAATGGCGAGGGTGAAGCACGAGCAGCACAAGTTTTGGGTTCGCCAGACGCACAAAAGTTAGAACGCACGTTTGAGGGCGATGCATATCTGCTGAATTATCCCGATTATCTCTGGCACTTTTGGCTGTGGCAATTAGCAGGTATAGGTTGTGCTGTGGTTAGCGCTTGGAGTCTTGGTAGATTTTGGTTGGGCGATCGCCTTAGCTGGTGGAATAGTTTGGGCGCTGGGGCAGAGCTATTATTACCAGGAACGCTTTTTCTGATTGGAATTGGTTTACTCAAGCATCGCTATGCAGAAGCAGAACGGGGACTGCTGTTTTTTCAACAACAAAGCGATTCACTCATCTTGCTAGGGTTTTTAATCGTCGTGTTGCTGACGCTGTTGTGGAGTTGGCGGGAAAGGAGACTAGCTTGCTTGGGGTTGTGGTTGCCTATGGGGTTAACTGCCTTTATCAGCTTGAGTTTAGTTAGCAGGGTTGGAGCATCTCCAATCAGTATGTGCTTAATTTTGTTTGGATTTGGGGCGATCGCCCTGTTTATTTTACTTCCCAGCCACACGCGACACAACTTCATAAATCGATTGACGACAGCTTACCAAGCGTATTCTCCCGCTTGGAACCAATGGTTGATGCTGGGTGCGATCGTTGCGATCGGTTTTGTTGTTAGAGCCTATAACCTGGGTTTCGTAGATCTCGATGCAGATGAAAATACTTCTTTAGATGCAACGAGGGGAATTCTGCGTACAGGTGCGCCCCAAGCAACATCGGGTATTTGGTACACCCGCTCTCCAGCCTATCACTACATGCTGGCTCTGTGGCTGCGGCTGCTAGGGGATTCAGTAGTGAATGCTCGCTTTTTGTCCGTACTTTGGGGTACAGCCACCCTAGTTTTAGTTTATGTTCTCACCCGCAAAATTACCGGAAAAGCTTGGATAGCTCTCATCGTCACGGCAATTCTAGCTTTCGATCCTTCACAAGTTTACTTTTCTCGCTTCATTCGGTTTTACCAAGTCGTTCAATGCCTGAGCATCTTAAGTTTCTGGTTGTTCCTCAAAGGATTTGTCGATCGCAGTGGTAGAGCTTACCAATACGGATTTTTCATTGCTTTGACTCTGACCATCTTAAATCAAGAGGTAACTGTAACTTTATTGCCTTGCTTTTTAGTAGGATTTATATTTTTCTATCGACCTTTTCGCTGGGCGGACGATTGGCAAATTGTTATGAGTAGCGTCGTTTCAATGGGAATTATTGCTTACGATCTTGTTTTCTTCTCGATTCGATGTTTGACTCCTTGGGTAGCTCTTTCCGACAGTACAGACGCTTATCTCAAAGTTCATTTCTTTAGCATTTCAGGACTGGCAAACAATTTCTTTGTGGGTCCCAGTCGAATGCATATTATTTATAGTTTTTTCTTTTTGTTAGGTTGGATATATTTTCTCAAACGGCGAGATGGAAAAACATTGTTTTTGTTCAGTAGCGTCTCGATCAACTTGATACTACTCACTATTTTGATTTATCAAATTGCTACGAGGTACACCTATCAAATTTATCCCATATTTATTTTACTTGCTGTTTATAGTGCTGCTTGTATTGCCGAAAGTGTAGCCAGCAAATTTGAGGTGTTTACGAGAAATTTATTACCAAGTAGAGGGATTGCGATCGCCAGCGTTCTCTTACTTTTAATTCTGAACGTAGAACCAAATCGAGTTTTAGCTAGCTATCACGACGCACTCACTAGGCGTAACAATGAAGCATTCGCATATATTAGCAGTCACAGACAAGCAGGCGATGTTGTGATTTCGACTTCTCCGGCTGCTGCTTCAACTGGTTTAGGAGGCTTAGATTACTTTATTCCAGGTAATATCCGCTTCGATGTTTTCTATTGGAATAACGGTCGAGTGATCGATCGCTGGGGTGGTGGCAAACTAATTAGTAATTTAGATCAAATGAGCCATATTTTAGAGAATTCTAAGCGCGTATGGTTGCATGTAGATAATCACACAGAAGGTAGATTTGAACCTGTGTTTCGCGACTACATAGAAACTTTAGGTCAACCAATTATGGAAACCTTTGGAGCGCGGGTGCGGCTGTGGAAACCAGAAGATGGGGTATTTCCGCACGTACCTTATCAAGGGGGAGATTTAGGAGCTTATTAAATTTGTCATACCAATTCTATTTATTCTTGCAAAAATCCGTCTCTCATAGCCCCCCTTTTTAAGGGGGGTTGGGGGGATCTTCTGCGGCGTAGTCGTAAAGAATTGATAGTACTATTTGGTAAATTTTTATAATCTCTATCCATTGATTGTTAAAGCACATTACCATTTTTTGAGGTAAATGATGAAGACAAAACCAATATTGTTAATCAAAATTATTGTTAGCGCAGGAATACTAGCTTTAGTATTAACTCGGATGGATTTGTATCAAGTCTGGGTACAATTTCAGTACCTATCTCCATCTTTTATTATCTTTGCTTTGCTATTCTACACGGGTTGTCAACTGCTGAGTTGTTGGCGTTGGCAAGTTGTTTTGTGGTCTAGCGGACATTCTGCACCAATGAGTAGTTTACTCAGTAGTTATTTCGCTGGAATGTTTTTGAATATTTTCCTCCCAGGCGCACTAGGCGGAGATGTCTATCGAGTTTATCGAGTCGCGCAATCGACTAAAGATTCAGAAGTAGCACTTGTATCTGTTTTTCTAGAAAGATTTACCGGACTTGCTGCCCTTTCTGGGTTAGCAGTCATTGGCTTAGTGCCTGCTTTTAAATTGATTGGACGCTGGGATATTCTGCTCTTATTTGCAGCTTGTGTTGGTTCGCTAGTCGGAGCAGTTTTACTGATAGCCAGCCCAAAGTTATTAATTTGGGCAGAACCTTGGCTCATCAAGTTTCGGCTGAGTTCAGTAGCGGCTCGGTTTGCAAAAATTCAAATTCTCTTACGCACATTTGCCCAACATCGCCAAGCTTTGTTGTTATCAATGGGACTGTCACTTTTACTACAGTTAGCTATAGTTTATTATCATTACTTAGTTGCCCATCAGTTAAAAATTCCAATTTCTTATTTGGAACTCTTAGTTTTTATTCCAATAATTGTAGTAGTAACTTTACTACCGATATCTTTAGGCGGAATTGGACTAAAAGAAGGATTATGGGCTTATTTATTTAGTCGGATTGGTCTTTCAGTAGAACAAGCTCTATTGTTGTCTCTCACAATTACAGTTTTGGGTTGGATGTTAAGTTTGCCTGGAGCAGTTGTTTTACTGTTGGACTCTACAGGTTTTCAGCAAGTTAGACAAGGGAATAAATAGGGAGTAGGAAGTGAAAGTACGCAGTTTGTTGGCGATGCTATTACTATTCTCAGTACAAATTGGGGAAAAAGCGATCGCCTCTCCATTAATTTTGACAGATACACGCGATCGCATATCTCAATTTGATGTTGCTAAACGTCCGATTTCAACTCCCCCAACTCAGAGAAATAGAAAGCGTACAGACTTTCACTACGAGTCATCCAATCTCATTAGCAATTCTCTCTACCGTCGCCTTTCTAAGTCATATAATGCTATATCACCGAGTGGGGCGCATAGTACCAACATCGACTGGGAGCGTCATCGGACAAACAAATGGTATATTGAAGCGCAACGCTACGGTGAAGGATTGGTGATTGGTGGGTTAGTCAGCAACAATCCTAAAGCCATCCAAGCGGGATTCAGAATGTTTGACTGGGGATTCAAGCAACAGGCTGCGGACGGTAGTTTTAAGGGAACAGGCGATCCTTTCCATAGTACTTCGTTCTTTGTACAAGCAGTTGCCCATAGTCTCTTAGTCATCCAGCAGTCTCCCCAAGCAAATAAGTATGCAGCACAAGTATCGCGTTACAAGCCTTTGGTTAGACATGCTGCCCGTTGGATGATTTCTCAAGATGTCTGGAAACAGGGAATTAAACGCAACCAGCCTTACACCCATCGCCGATATGCAGTTGCAGTAGCCTTGGGGTTAACCAGCAAACTAACTGGGGATGCAGAGTTGATGAAATATGCCCGTCAGTCACTTCAGGAAGGCTTAACTTTACAGCGTCCAAATGGGATTAATCCAGAAAAAGGCGGGCATGATAGTAGTTATCAAATGGTAGGTGTAGTGTATGCTCAGCGGTGGGTGACTTACTTTCCAGACGATCCCCTCACGCCAAAAGTAAAAACAGCGATTGAGAAAGCCTTAGCATGGCAGCAAACCAGAGTTTTAGCTTCAGGAGAAATTAGCACTCAGGGCAATACTCGCACCGCAGGGCAGGAAACCGGACGAACTGGCAAGGTGAAAGCCGTCGATCACAACATGGCAATTCGCGGCTTTGCTTATTGGGCAGCTGTGACTCAAAATTCTAAATGGGGTGCGATCGCCCAAAAAATTGCTAAATTTTATTATTAATTCTGGCGATCGGTTGATCCCAAATCATATGAGGGCGGGTTAATAGAGTTCTTCATATGTGTATGGAAATTTCTAGTGAACCCGCCCCTACAGTAATATGGTTATTGCCGATTAATCTGAATTAATTCGGTCAAAATACTATCTAAACTGCCATTAACTTGAATGCGATCGATCTTTTCTGCAATTCGTTCTAATACCTCCAATTCTTTCAAACGCAAAGCAACAGGGTTATCTTCCATCACTTTTGCAGTATTTAACATACTGCGAGTAGCTGCGGTTTCTTCTCTGCGTCTAACTACGTTTGCTTGAGCAGCTTTTTCCGCTTCTACTACCTTGCTCAATATTGTCTTAATCTCGCCAGGTAAAATTATATCTTTCACCCCGACAGAATCAACTTCAATTCCATAGTCTGCGGTTTTGCTACGAATGTATTCAGCAACACTGCGATCGATCGCACCTTTATTTTCTAATAGTGCATCCAAAGTTTGTTCGCCAACTGCTGCACGTAAAGCAAACTGTAATTCTTTATACAAGAAACTAGAAATATCTGATAAACCATTTTTTGCTCTCAGCGGATCTTGAATGCGAAAACCAGCAGTTAAGTTCAAGCGTAGAGGAACTTTATCTTTTGATAGAATATCTTGACCGGATACCTCGATATTTTGCAAACGCATGTCAATCACTTCAGTTTGAAAGGAGCGTCCATACAACCACCAAGCATGTATTCCTGGCTCTAGTAAAGCTTGAAATTCTTGATTTACATACAATAAACCAACGTGCTGCGCGGGTACTTCTCGAACGTGCAAACTGTTATGGCTTAGTAATAGAACTTCTTTAGAACCTGCCAACAATTCTGCTACTAAATTAGGCGATAATTTAGCATTGCTACTAATATCGATCATTTCCAATTCCACACCGCGCCAAAATAACTTGCGGCTTGTAGGTGGCAAAATAGCAATAACTTTACCCAAATACCGGACAATTGCTACTTGTCGATCTTGTAATTGTACGACTTCGCAATAGGCTGAAACAAACTCAGGATGTTGTTCAATCATTACATCTTCTAGTGGAAAGTCTGGGTTAGGTACGATCCGGCTGAGAGTTCTTAGTGCAACATCCCGATTTACAGTCCAAAAAGCATATTCCCCTTGTTCTAGAGGTCTAATAAAGTTATTTTGAACGTATAGCAAGCCAATTTCATACTCTGAAATTTGGAATTTTTTCAATCCGTTTATGGCAAGTCCGCGCAATTGCTGAACAAATTCAGCAGGTAATTCTAGACTTTCTTCTAAATTGAAAATATGAGATTCTACCTCAATAAAGCCACGCCAAAAAGCACGTAGTTGATTTGGCATGACACTTATCCAGGTTTGACCGCAGCGTACTAAAGCAGCTTGGTTAAATGCTGTTCTAATAATTAATAGATGCTCTTGTAATTCGGCTTCGTGGGTTCTGAGCAATAATTCTAAATTTTCAATCTTAACTTCTGGCTGGTTCAAGTCATAAGTTTTGACTTGCCAGTGGCGACCCAAATAAGTGTAAGTTCCTGGCTGTAAAATCTTCTTAAAATCGCTGCGGTAATATAAAATTCCGATTTCGTTAGGCTTGATGTAAAAGGTTTTCCACATAGAAATTTGAATCGATAATTTGGGCAACTGTACCCGCCGGAGAAGATTAGATAAGAACATTCGTCTTTTTGGCAGCTTTAGCTACTAACCAGGAGCTTACAACCCTTAGCAAGATAATTTCGGTATACTACATATAATACAAAAATATGTTTTACTCTGCCAGTACAGGGGTTAACAATCTTGGTGCGGGCAAAAGATTCTCCAAAACTGGATGAAGAGTGCTGTAACCTTGCCAGAACACCCGAAGGTAATTCAACCAAAGCCAACAACGCTCAAATACGCCGTTCGATTTGCCTGTGCCAGAGTCTCTGTAGAGAATCGGATTGGGAAAACGAAGGACATACTCAAGTTAGAGAGAATTACATTTGCGCTGGCTCCTGAACTGCAATAAAACACCTGCATGACAGAGTAATTCACGAACTCATCAAACAAACACGTCCAGCGTTAGACTTCGCCTAACCTGTATCCGTTAAATTGCCTTGTCCCTAACAAGGTGTCCGTACCCAGGACGAGGGGATTTTGGAGAAAGTACAGGAATCGAACCTGCTACCAATCGGCGATACACCGATTGCTCTAACCAAATGAGCTAACTTTCGGGGGTTTGATACAGGATTTGAACCTGGGTCATCCCGCATACAGCAGGCGCTCTTACCAACTGAGCTAATCAAACGGTGCAATAGCTAAAGTACTTTGCGGTATACGCTTATACTATGAGTCAGCGTACCAGTCGGGTATGCAGAACCCGTACTACAGCTTTGTAACTTTACAACTACTTCGGTATAAATTTAACACAACAACCGCAAATAGCAAGCGAGAAATTACTCAAGTTGTATATTTTATTCACAACTTAGGAGCGATCGCATTTCTGTTTAATCCGTTCTACTGATGCTAAAAATTCTGCGCCTTTGCTGGGGTTAACCATTGCTACGTAGTTAGCAAACCCAGTAATTGTAGCAATTAAATTATTTGAATTCCCCCATTTTTTACCTGATAAACCTTCTCGTTCGATTTGATACAAAGTAGCTCGGAAAGCTTTCAACGTTTTTCGAGATAGATTTAATTGTTGGTTTACCACAATACCCGTGACTATTTGTTGTACAGATTTGCTTAAAACTTGAGTTTTATCAGAATTAACTGTAAAGCTTTCTTGAGTAACGATCGATTTACTTTCTTGAATTAATTTATCTACTTTATGAGCTGCTCCATAACAAGAAAATGTTAGATCGTCGGCATAACGTGTATAGCGAAATCCAAGATTATTGGCAAGTTTAGTTAAATGCGTATCGAGGCGATCGCAAACCAGATTTGAAATAGCAGGGCTGGTTGGCGCACCTTCAGGTAAGTGACGTTTTTCTATATTTTTACAGCTCGTTTTATTACTATTATTTGTTGTCGCGATCGTACAGATTAATCCAAAAATTGTTGCCGCAGTTTCAGAATAACCAAAACCATGAAATAATTCTTTGACACGTTTATATGTAATTAATTGAAAAAAGTTTTGTAGATCGAGTTTTACTATTACATCTCTACCTACATGCGGTGTGGCATTGGTAACAATAGAGCGATCGCGACAAAAACCATGAGCTGCATCGTGAATTTCTATCTTATCTAAAATATGCTTTAAAATCCATCTTTGAGCAGCTTTTAGTTCGGGCGTTGGTGCAGTAATTGTTCTCGCTGCACCTGTTTTTTTGGAAATCTGAAAGCGGGAATAAAGTGAAGTAGAAGATATAGAGCGATCGCCAGCTAAAAAATGCAGCTTTTCGACGCTGATTCCCATTGCTAATGCTATTTCTTCATCAGTGTTGCATTCAGGTAATCCTCTCTTGCGTAACTGTTCGATACTACCTTCAGTTAAGCGTGGAATAGTAGCTTGATGTTTAACAACCATACTTTTCTCTGGTAGCTACTGGCACTCCTGTAGTAAGTTACTGATTTAATTAATGTAGAAGGCGCTGCTCATTCTACTAATGCGATCGCCAAATTACGACAACTGGCTGTCAATATCTCTAAATTGGTGCAAGACTCTAACAATTTCGATGCCATCCGCAATTTTAGTATAAAAAACGATGTAGGGCTGAACGGGAAAGCTCCGAAGTCCAGGGAGTAAATTGTTACGCTGTTTACCCATATCAGGAAATTGAGATAACATAGGGAATCGGTCTAATATTTGGGCAATCTGTTTGTCCGCTAAAAGTTCATTCTGTCGTGCTAGATAAACCCAGATATCTTCCAAGTCTTGTTCTGCCTGTTGTGAAAGACGGAAGCGATTCACTGAGCTGGCTCCTGCTCAAGTCTTTGTTTAGCGCGTCTCTTAATATTTTCAAATAAGTTGGGTAGTGAGGAATCGTTATACTCGGTGTAGTCGCCGTTCTTGAGTTGTTCCACACCCAAAGTAATATCTCGTTGTAAAGCTTCTTTTTTATGTTGATGCTCTTCCTCAGACAACGGTGAATGTTGAATTTTTTGCGCCAGAAGTTGGCGCTCCTCGTCGGTGAGGGAAAGGATAATTTGAGCCAGAGAGTCAATGAGTTTGGTGTTGATCGATGCAGTAGGTTGACTCATAGAGAAGTATTGCAACAGATATTCTCATTGTAACGAAAAGGGTGTGTTAGCAAATATAGCAGGGAGTAGCTAAAAAAGCTTGAGTTTCATAAATTAGGTAGGACTGCCATATCTGTATTCCCTATATGTATACTGGATCGGGTTGATGCATGTAATTATTTCTGTGTAACCATGCCCGATCGCTATTCTGCTCGTGCAGATATTATTTTGCTCGATATTGAAGGAACCACAACCCCGATTGATTACGTTTTCGGCGTGTTGTTTCCTTTTGCTCAAAAGCAGGTAGAAGCATTTTTGCAAACTCATTTTCAGGAAAGTGCAGTACAAGCAGATTTAGAGCGATTGCGGCAAGAGTATGCAGCCGATTTTGCTCAGGGGTTGAATGTACCTGAATGGGTGGATAATTCAGCAACCGCCGCCGTACCTTACATTCATTATTTAATAGCAACCGATCGCAAATCTACCGGACTCAAATCGTTACAGGGGAAAATTTGGGAAAGCGGTTATCGAGATGGAACGCTGCGATCGCAACTTTTTCCCGATGTTAAACCTTCATTTGAACGTTGGATTCGTGAGGGTAAGCGATTGTATATCTTTTCGTCAGGTAGCGTTCAAGCACAAAAATTGTTATTTCAATATTCTGAAGCAGGCGATTTAACTCGGTTTTTGAGCGGTTATTTTGATACTGAAACTGGCTCAAAAAAAGAGGCAGAAAGTTATCGCAAGATTGCTCAAGCGATCGGAGTGTTACCAACACAAATTCTGTTTATTTCAGATGTGACGGCAGAACTAAAAGCAGCTAAGGCAGCGGGAATGCGAACGCTTTTTTCTCTGCGATCGGGCAATCGGACATCAGATTCGGAAGGGTTTCCCGTTATTAGTAGTTTTGATAATGTTTAATTTCAGTTAGGGTGATGCGATCGCTTAATTAAAGCTCGTTCACCACTCAACAAAGCAATACCCAACGTGACAATACCAATCCCTAAAATTTGAACTGTATTTAAGGTTTCGTGAATTATTAGCCAAGCAACTAATGCTGTCAATGCCGGACTGCTAGAACCAATTATAGAGGCAGCGGTTGCACCAATCGAGCGAATACCAATATTATTCAAAATGTGTCCGAGAAAACTCACTAACCCTGAAAATATGCCGCCAATCCATAAAGGTGTCCAGGCAAGATTGGTATAGGGGAGTTGCCAAAATAACAGACTCATGCCAGAAAATAGCAGCGTGGTAGCAAAACTGATCCAGGTGAAGGGAATGGGATGCAGTTTTTCAAAGCATTTTTGGGCAATGACTGTATAAAGAGCATAAACAACTCCAGAGCCGACGCTGGCAAGAATGCCGATCGCAATTGCATAACTATTCTGAGTAGGCGTAGATTGAGGAATTGTAAAGGCACTACCTACTAAAATGATGCCCATAACGACCCAGCGAAACAGTGTTGGGCGATCGCCAAAAAATTGCCAAGCTAATAGTGCTGTGAATATGGGATAGGTGAAAAATAGCGTCATGGCGATGCCAGTTGGAATCAACCCAATGGCAACGTAGAGTGAGGCAACATAGACAAACATCAATACTCCACAGCCAAATGCCTGCACCAGAACATCGCGGCGATCGCGGTGGAATAAGTTTTGGCATTCTTTCCATGCAGACGGGTACAACTTGGGTGCGAGAAATGCCATGAGTGGAACCACTAACAGCATTCGCATGAACATCAGCAAGAACGAATGAGGCAAATCGGGTTTAACGTATCCACCCAAAAGAAATAAACCGAGAACGAGATGCTCTGCAAATAGAACTCGAACGGTGATGTTGTGGAAAGATAAGACAAAGGAAGATAGGAGAACTATCAGAATGCCCAGCACAGCCAAAAAGTCGAGCGACTTCCCGATCTTACTGCTGAATCTACAAAGCAAGTCAAAAGTTAAAAGTCAAAAGTCAAAATGTCTAAGGCAAATAGCATTAATTGCCCTGATAATGCAAATTGAATATGTGACAGCTTAGTAGGATTGGCGATCGCCTGTTTGTGTTTCTCCCAATAACTGTGGCGTAGGCGTAATATCTACAACTCGGTGTGGTGTTGTATCCCACTCTACTATTTTAGAAATGCGCTTGCCCAACTTCAAACCCATCTGTTGACCTGGAGAACCAAGCACGATTTTACCAACAGCCCCTCCTACCGTTACTGTTGCGGTTTCACCGACAAACTTTTGAGTTGTCTGAACGAACCATTGCTGAGTCGTTGCTGGCAATCTCTGGGGATTGGTTGCAGTCGCCGTGTCTTCTCCTAGCTGAGCGCCAATAGCTCCACCTAAAATTGAACCAAAAACTGCCCCTGTTGGACCTAAAACTACCTTACCCGCAACTGCGCCAAAAATTTGCCCAGTAGTTTCGCCCATTTTTTCGCTTGCTCTCTTTTGCAGGGTTTGAGCAATTTTTTCTGCTGTTAGTCCAGTTCCTTGAATATTAGCTAATGATACAAACTGGTCAACATGATGAACGGTTTCAGCGCCAATTTGAGCGCCAATAATGCTACCAACAAAAACACCAATCTGACCTCCCAAAATAGCACCTGCGGGTCCCATGACGATCGCTCCCGCTGTAGCACCGATAGCGCCGCCAAACATATCTCCTACCGCTCCACCAACCAAAGTTGCACCAAATGTTCTCAACTGTGACTGAGCCGCGTCAGGCTGGCGATCGGAATTCATGCTATCTGATATATTTGTACCTAAATCTATTTGTAAATTGCTTACCTGTGCGATCGCTGCTAGCAATTCCAAGGGCGGGATAGGAGTGCTTGCAAACTGAGTTACTTCATAAGTAATGGTCAGACAACCCACTGTAGGATTGACTCTAATGCTTTCAACAAATGCTAAAGATCGAATTTGCTGCTCTAATTGAGCATAAGCTGCATCTTCGATTGGCTGGAGCAAGCGCAATCGCAACCGTCCCGCCACTGCGTGAGCGATCGCACTCCTAACTTTAACTACAGTACTTTCCTCAGCAGCATCTAACTCAACAGCAAGGGACATACATCATGTCTTCCCTAAGATAGATTTTATCTATTGTATATTTGGTCGCGGAGAAGTGAGTAGTGGTAGTTGGTAGTTGGTTGTCGATCGCTGTTCTCTGCTCGTGCGCTCCCTGCTCCCTAATAACTGATACACTGAGAGTATAAATTAAACAGCATTCTCATCCTCGCTAAAATTTGAGGTGAGTGGCAATGAAAGCTAAAATCCTCGCCCTGACTGCATTACTGACAATTTGCACCGCAGCACCCGCGAAAGCCGAAACTGGCGTAGATTTTGGTGTCACGATTGGCGATCGCGCGGGAATTATTGTCGTTCCCTCCCGATGGCGCGACCGTGACTATCATCGACACTACAGACGCGATTGGCATCGCCGTCCGCGCTATCGACTTTATCGTCCCGATTGGTATGGGTACGATCGCTTCTACGATCCTTATAGATATGGTAAAAGATATCATCGCCGCTACAGGCACGGACGATACTACTATCCACGCCGTAATTCCGTGCAGATTAGAATTGGTTTTTAATCAATAATACTTAAAGGGTGCGTTGATAACGCACCCTGTATCTTTCCTAACGACTTCCCGTTGGTTGAGGAGTCGTTGGCTGATCTGCTTGTAGCGGTTCTGGGGTAGAAGTTTGTACCGATTCCTCAGAGAACTTCGTCCACTCGGTATGGAAGAAGCCTTCTTTGTCAGTACGTTCGTAAGTGTGAGCGCCGAAGTAGTCGCGTTGAGCTTGCGTCAGGTTTTGGGGCAAGCGATCGCGTCTGTAGCTGTCAAAATAATCTAACGACGCACTAAATGCAGGTACGGGAATGCCGAGTTTCGCCGCCGCTGCTAAAACTTCCCGCCATGCATCTTGGCGATCGAGAATTGTTTGTCTAAACTCTGGAGCCAACAGCAAGTTGGGTAAGTTCGGATTTTCAATGAAAGCACTCTGAATCTTACCTAAAAATCTAGCGCGAATAATACAGCCGCCTTTCCAAATCCGCGCCATTTCGCTCAAATTCAGGTCATAAGAATACTCTTTGGATGCTGTCGCTAACAGCGCCATTCCTTGAGCATAAGAGCAGATTTTAGAACAATATAATGCATCCCGCACCATATTGATGAATGCCTTCGGATCGCCTTGATACGTGCCTGTAGGACCGGGTAACATTTGGGATGCAGCTACTCGCTCTTGCTTGTAAGAGGACATAATCCGCGCGTTCACCGCTGCCGTAATCGTGGGAATACATACGCCAAACTCCAAAGCACTTTGCACCGTCCAGCGCCCCGTACCTTTTTGTCCGGCAGAATCGAGAATCATATCGACCAAGTGATTTTTGGTGTCGGGGTCGATATAGCGGAAAATATCTGCAGTGATTTCAATCAAATAGGAATCGAGTTCTTCGGTAGTATTCCACTCGGCAAAAATTTCGTGCAGTTGCCGATTATCCAAACCCAAACCATCTTTGAGGAGGCTGTAGGCTTCGGCAATCAACTGCATATCGCCGTACTCAATGCCATTGTGAACCATTTTGACGTAGTGACCTGCGCCCCCAGGACCGATATAAGTCACGCAGGGACCGTCTTCTACTTGAGCGGCAATTTTATTAAAAATCGGTGACAAATATTCGTAGGAACTTTTCGTTCCCCCTGGCATTAAGCTAGGACCATTCAATGCCCCTTCTTCACCTCCACTTACGCCCATACCGATAAAGCGGAAGCCTTCTGGTTCTAATTCGCGAGTGCGTCGCGCCGTATCGTCATACAGCGAGTTGCCCCCATCAATGATAATGTCGCCTTCATCCAACAAGGGTTTGAGCTGCTGAATTACTGCATCCACTGGCGCACCAGCTTTAACCATGATCAAAATCTTGCGGGGGCGTTCTAGCGCATTGACAAATTCTTCTAAAGAGTAGGTAGCAACGGCATTTTTGCCCTGCGCCCGCTCTGTCATGAATGCATTGGTTTTTTCGGGAGTGCGATTGTAAACTGCGATGGGAAAACCATTACGCTCGACGTTTAGGGCAAGGTTTTCACCCATTACCGCTAGTCCAATCACACCAAAGCTTTGCTGTGCCATAAGATTCTACGCTAAGCTCTGCACTTTCCAAGGAAGAGTTCCCCTTCAGTCTAGCTCGTCATGTTTTTTTGGACTCTTACGAATTCCTTAAACGTCAGTTATCAGTGAGGAGTGGTAATTGGTAATTGGTAGTTGGTAGTTGGCAAGAGAGCGCTGATAGCTGGTCACTGATAACTGGTCACTGGTCACTGTCAAGGGTTGGTTGGCGTGGAATGCGGTTTTGACGCAAGCGATCCATGAGTCGATTGTAGCGTTGTGGATCGGCGGGGGTTTGACGCTGCAAGCGCGATCGCCAAAGACTGCCCCGCAGTTGGCTTTGTCGATCGCGTCTGCGTCTTCTGCGGGTAGGTTGGTAATTTTCTGAGTTTTCTCCTTGGCGTAGAGAACCACCTTCGCTATTTTGGTCGGTGATTTTGCCAATCGATATTCTTCTGGGTTTAACTGGTTGTCGTTTAATCGTAGGTTTGCGGTTGTCTAAGTTAGGTAA
This sequence comes from Chroococcidiopsis thermalis PCC 7203, assembly GCF_000317125.1. Taxonomy (GTDB): domain Bacteria; phylum Cyanobacteriota; class Cyanobacteriia; order Cyanobacteriales; family Chroococcidiopsidaceae; genus Chroococcidiopsis; species Chroococcidiopsis thermalis. The sequence goes on along the minus strand of NC_019695.1, from coordinate 381,445 downwards.
AGCGGCAAATTTCTCTACTTCCATGCCTTCCACGGCTTGCACCATAAACCGATTCCAGGCATAGGCTGCTGTACTACTACTACCTGCCGTGGGTTGATTGTTATCGTTTCCTAACCAAACTCCGGTGACAAGTTGGGGAATGTATCCGACAAACCATAAATCGCGAGCTTTATCCGATGTCCCAGTTTTACCTGCAACAGAACGATCTACCAAAGCTGCCGCACCGCCAGTTCCAGCAGTGATGACATTTCTTAACATCCAAGTTGCGATCGCCGCGCTGTCTGGGTCTAAAACGCGCCGAGATGTAAATTTAGCATCGTAGATAATATTACCACTGCGATCGCGGATTCGCCGGATGCCATGAGCTTCTGTATGCATTCCCCCAGTTGCCAAAGAACCATAGGCGCTGCTCAATTCCAACAAATTGACTTCTGCCGAACCTAAAGCTAAAGAATAAGCAGGGATTAAAGGCGATTTAATTCCCATCGATTGGGCGAGTTTAATTGTAGGGTCGAAGCCTACATCCATTAACACCTTGACTGCGACTACGTTAATTGAAGCAGCCAGAGCATCCCGCATCGACATTTCGCCCCGAAATCTCTCGCTGAAGTTTTTCGGTTCGTAACCATCGACTTTGAAGGGAGAGTCAAGGTATTGTTTGTAAGGAGAAAGACCGCTAGCGATCGCAGCTGTATAGACAAATCCTTTAAATGTCGATCCTGGTTGTCTTTGGGCTTGAGTAGCGCGATTGAACTGATGTTTGCCGAAATCCGTCCCCCCTACCATTGCCCTGACTTCGCCGTTACGGGGATCGATCGCCACTAGTGCTGCTTGCCCGAATCTTTGCCATTTCCCATTCTCGGTTACAGTTTTTAACACAACTGCTTCCGCTGCTTGCTGCCATTTAGGATTGAGGCTAGTTTCTACAGTCAGTCCGCCTGCTTTAAGGACATCCGCAGGAACGTATTTGGGTAGTTCTCGTTGAATGTAGGTAGTAAAGTAAGAAGCTTTAGCTTGAAGCCGTTTAGGAGAACTTGTTTTTACCGTTAAAGGTGCATTTTTCGCTGCCATCGCCTCAGATGCATGAATGACTCCATCCTCCTGCATCCGCTGCAATACCATGTTGCGCCGCCCAATTGCTGCCGATTTATTCACTGTAGGAGAATAAAAATTTGGTGCTGGCGCTAATCCGGCAATTGTTGCCATCTCAGATAGTGTCAGCTGGTTAACTGACTTGCTGAAATAAACCCAAGCCGCATCTGCTACGCCATAAGCCCCTTGTCCCAAATAAACTGAGTTGAGATAACGCTCTAAAATTTGGTCTTTACTTAAATTCTCCTCAATCTTCATGGCAACGCGGATCTCTTTCAGTTTGCGCCACAAACTCCGCTCTTGATTTAAAAAGAGAATTCGTGCCAATTGTTGGGTAATGGTACTACCACCCTCCACCAAATTAGCCGAACGCAAATTCGCCCAGACTGCCCTGAAAATTCCCTGGCGATCGAAACCGCGATGTTGATAAAAGCGCCTGTCTTCCGAAGCAATAAAAGCTTGAACTAGAGGTTTGGGAATTTGCTCTATTTTCAACGGTTCTCTAGTTGCAGGTCCTTGCTGCTGTAAAATTGTGCCATCTCCAGCCGCGATCGTTAGGGTTTGACTCCGCACAGTAGCCAATAGTTCATTGGCTGGTGGTAGACTACCCTCTATAGATAACCAAACACTACTCAATGCCGCTAGCCCGCCGCCAAAACCCACAAGCAACCAAAACCAGAACCGAAAATAGAGGGGTTTGTAGCGAGATTTAATAGACGATTTCTGGGAACTGCCTGAAGATCGCCCATGATGGCGATCGGAAAATTTTCCAGATGGACTTTGCCCTGTTGAATCTGGTTCCATCAGCTTTGGTTGCTCACTCCTCAAAATAGCGGATAAATCCGATCGCACCAACGCGATCGCGCGTAACTACTACGAATCCCATTTCAAAGCTATAACCGTCTTGCATATTTTAATCCCTGTTTAAGATTTGAGTCTTAAGTGACACACTATTAAACAGTTATCAGTTGTCAGTTATCAGCTATCAGTGACCAACTACCAACTACCAATTACCAATTACCAATTACCAATTACTAATTGCGCGATCGCCCTGGGAAGTAATCTTGGTGATTCTTTGGCTATTGTGGAGGCTGCTTTAGCAACTTTAGCCGAGATGCCTGAGATTGCGATCGCAGCAAAGTCTAGCTGGTATCGCACGAAAGCAGTGGGACCACCTCAGCCAGACTATATTAATGGTTGTGCAGTACTTCAGGTTCAACTGTCTCCCCAGGAATTGTTAGATATTCTACTGGCAACTGAAGCAAAATTTGGGCGCGTGCGCCAAGAACGTTGGGGCGCGAGGACGCTTGACATTGACCTGCTGTTGTACGACGATCTTATTCTCGATACTCCTAACCTTACCCTACCTCATCCCCGCATGAGAGAACGCGCTTTTGTTCTCGTCCCATTAGCAGAAATTGCCCCCAATTGGATCGATCCTGTATCTGGTAAAGCGATCGCCACGCTACTTCAAGCTGTAGACTGTACTGGAGTCAGTTATCAGTGAACAGTTATCAGTGAAAAATGGTAATTGGTAGTTGGTAGTTGGTTGACAGTTGACGGTTGTTAAGTGGTGCGTATTTTAAATGCAACTTGTGACTTGCGACTTGTGCTTGTCCCAATGCGTGAATTTTGAATTTTGTTCCCTACTCCCTCACATGATGCAAGAACCGCCACAATTGCTCAAACATCGCCTGTTTTACCAAGGGCGTAAATTTAGTTTTGAAGTCAATCGCTATCGTTTACCTAACCAAGTTGAAGGCGATTGGGAATGCGTCCGTCACCCGGGAGGCGCTTTAGCTGTTCCTATTACTCCAGAAGGTAAATTAATTTTATTGTGGCAATATCGCTTTGCCACACAAGGCAGAATTTTAGAATTCCCTGCCGGGACTGTAGAGCCAAACGAAGAACCGTTTGACACGATTCAAAGAGAAATTGAGGAAGAGACAGGCTATCGCGCTCAAAAATGGCAAAAACTAGGACAATTCTTTCTTGCCCCTGGTTATTCTGATGAAATTATTTATAGTTTTTTAGCGCAAGATTTAGTTCCTTTGGATGCGCCTCCTAGTCAGGATGCGGACGAAGATATAGAAACAGTCTTCATGACACCCCAGGAATTTGAACAAGCCATTCTCGTCGGACAACCAATAGATGCTAAATCTATTGCTAGTTTTGTCCTAGCTAAACCGTTTTTATTTCCTTCCCAATAAATAACTTTGTGTTGGGGAGTCGGGAGTCGGGAGTGGGGTTTAGTGAGTGGCTTGTGGCTAGTGACTAGTGGAATCAGATTCAATTCTTGTCACTAGTCACTGATGACTGATAACTGTTAACTGTCAAACTTGTGCCGATCGCGGTTTTGCAGCAACCCAGTGAGAGTAAGAAGTAACTTGAGTAATTAATACCCCTTCCGGTAATTCACCAATTTTTTTATATTCAATTGTAGTTGTAAAGTCGCGGATGAACTGAGCAACTTGACAGACGTAGCCAACGATCCATTCTTGTAACCAATTGAGTTGTTCGACATTGGCTACATCCTTTCCTTGTCCAGCAAAGGTGATTTTGCCAAACCGATCGAATTCAAATAAATTTAGCCATTCAAAATCAGGACGAGTTGATTTCCATGTGTTGATAGTCAACGTGCGCCCTATGTAATTGATACTATATTCATTCAATTGAACCAGGGCTTGAACTATATCTTCAATCTTGACAGCTACTCGCTTAAAACCTAATATCCATAAGATCTGGCGTTTAATCTCGCCTAATCCTTGATAGTTATGGGGACTTTCTACAGAAATTCTTTGATGATTGGCTACTAACACTTCCAGTTTTTCAACTTTAGTAGAAATTTCAGTAGTATCGGCATAAAGAGTTTGTAAAAGTTGTTCGATCGTTTCTTCCAGATAAATTCCTCTTAAAAGCTTTTCTAAAGTTTCTTGTGTGTTGAAACAAAAGCCGGCTTTTTGACTCAAGATTGTTTTCAATTCCTCTTCGTTTTGTAGCAAGAGTTTACGAATATAATAACAAGTCGAGAATCCAGGTTTAACTAAGTAGCTCATGATATTAATTGATAGTAAAGGTAACGTGATGTCGTCAAAAAATAAGTAGATTCTTAAACAAAAAATGTGGCGATCGCAATTGATTAGCTTATTAGTTTACTAGGCTTGCGTACTATTTAGGTAAGAGAATGAAGGAATATTAGAAGGTATATTTAGAGGAGGAATATTACCGTACGTTACTTTTTCTACTTCTATGGCTAATTGCACTGACTTCATCATCTCAGCTGCTGATGGAAACCGCTTGTTAGGGAATTTTTGCATGGCAGTGGAGATTGTAGAACGTAGTAAGAGCGGAACAGCGCTAGGAATTTCCACAGCTTGATTCATGTGAGCTGTCATCAATTCTCCTGGCATTCCTGAAAAAGGACGAAAACCCAAAACCAACTCGTACAGCATGACTCCAACTGCATAAAGATCTGACGCTGGAGAAGATTTACCATAAAATCTTTCTGGAGCCATATATGCAGGAGAACCAGTACAGATAATTTTATCTGTAGAAATTTCTTGACAAACTCTTGCTAAACCAAAATCAGAAATCCGAGCTAAGTAGCTAGTAGAACCTATACTAATTAAAATATTTTCTGGCTTAATATCGCAGTGAACGACACCACGAGTGTGTGCGTGTCCCAGTCCAGCAAGAATATCTGTAATAAATTTCAAACCGTGAATGAGATTAAAGTCATCGCTTTGCATGAAATTACGCAAAGTTCCGGCTTCGCAATAGTCCATAACCAGAAATCTTGCATTTTTTATATGCTCTATACCTTGGAAAGAAATGATATTTGGATGCTGCAAGCTAGATAAGAAATGTAATTCTCGTAAAAACTTTTTCGTGGGAAACTTTTGTTGGTCGAGTTCTTTAAGTGCTACAGTTTTACCATTTTTTTTATCAATAGCACAGTAGACTCGTCCGAATTGCCCTTGTCCAACTAGCTTTAAAATATGATATTTGGAGGAAATTGGTAAAGTTTCACTCATAGTTTTTAGGATAAAAAGTATCTTAATTTTTGTGTCGGTTACAACGATTAGAGCGATATAATGCTTTGTATCAAATCTGTTATGACTGCTCTGCTATCTGCTAGTTTTAATTTTAGATATTAGTCTTTTAGCGGAGTTTCTATAAATGCTTGAAATACCAAAACAGGCTCGATCCACTGACTGACAGCTCAAAAATTGAAAATAACTGAGAATTGGGGTCATGTAACCCCAATTCATTTTGGTCAACTTTGCCTTAGTCAGGAGTTACGCACAAGAAAATCTGAGATCTCGATCCCCCCTGGTTCCCCTCTTAAAAAGGGGGCTTAAAGTCCCCCCTTTTTAAGGGGGTTTGGGGGATCGACTGCGTAAGTCCTGCTTAGTTTTGGACTAAACAAAAATGACGTTACATAGATCGGGCAGATTTCGTTACGGCGCGATCGCCTCCCAATTGACCTAAATTAAGAGAACAAAGACTCTAAGGCAATATCTTCAAACGAGCCTGCCATTGAGCTTTCGTAAGCTACCTCTGTGAGCGCTTCTGCTTCACTAGGCGAATCTAAATCGTGAAACTTCTTACCGAGGTCGCGAGCAATTTGATATTTATCAATCTCACCGCTCTCAAAAAATAGTCTGGCGGCTTCGCGTAAATCCCGTACTGCCGCTTTTTTATCACCGAGATCGGCATGGGCAAGACCGCGACTTTGAAAAGCTTCTGCATATTGAGGATTAACTCGAATTGCTTCTGTAAAATCGCCAACTGCTGCTTCGCGATCGCCCAAACGTTGATAACTCAAACCGCGATTGAAGAAAGCATTAGCAGAAATCGGATTGATCCGCAAACTTTGAGTGCAAGTCTCGATATCGCGCAAAGCATCTACAGTTCTAGCAATCTTAGCTTGTTCGTTCATTAAACGGTTGTTTTGCTCCTGTACTAGCATATTAGTTTGTTGCTGGAGCTGCTCTAGCTGCTGGTTGAGCGTTTCTAGTTGCGTTTGTAACTGATTTTGAATGTTTGCGTCTTGCTGTTGGAGTTGAGCAATACTGCGATCGCTATTTTCTCGCGCTTGTTGCAAGTTATTATTTGTTAGCTGAAGATGTTCGTCTAACAACTTAATTCCAGCTTGCGCTTCACCGTGCTTTTTCTCTGTTTGTTGCTCGAATGTTCCCAATTCTTCACTCAGTCTTTCTAGATTAGATTGAGTTTTGACCTGCTCTTGCAAAACTTGAGCGATCGTGGCTAAATTGTGTTGTTTTAAATGATCTAACAGTATCCGTCGATTAGTTAAGTTGAGCGCGACAGTTACAGAGAGCGGAATTGCGGCAACTGCTGCCTGGTTGAGCATGAAAGAAGCGATCGCGCCACCAATTGAACCAACGACCGATGCGATTTCTACCTTTTCTAACCAAGGATATTTATTTGCTGGTGCTGTGAAATTGTCTTGCATAGTAACTTACTTTGAATTTTCAATTAAGGAAATGGTAACGGGGTAATGGGTAATGGCGATCGATAAATAACTAACAACTACCAATTACCAACTACCAGTTATGTTTTACCCAAAATCACTTGGTTGAGTCCTAAAACTGGAGATGCAAGCGCTGCTTCTTCAGCAGATAGAAACTGTTTCATCAACTCATTTAGTAATGGATATGTGATGTTAGCAATATGTCCGTATTTGTAAGCACGAACGATAGTTTGATACCAAAGCAAACAACTTTCTCGCAGGCGATCGAGGTCGCTACTCAATACAGTTGTGGCTGTGTAACGTATCATATTTTTCAGATCGCGTTGGCAGGTTGAAACATTGAGTTTATTGTTACCTTGCCCAAACAAATTCTCGTTAGCAGCCCACTTTGCCTCCAACTGACTGAGAACTTCTGCCTCAGCAGCTTGGATTTTTTGATATGCGCTTGCACGAGTATCAAGAGACTCAATGTAATCTTTAAGAAACTGAAGTTCTTCTGAAGTAGCGTAGCGACCGTCCGCTTCTACGGTTAAGCGGGCTAACTGACTTAACATAAACTTTTCTCCTCCTGGACAATAAAAAATCTTGACTATTAGCGCTTAAGCATCGCTGGCATGATTCATATACTCAGAAACCTCAGTACGAGTATCTTGAAGTTGAGTAATCATCGAACGGGTAACTAACTTACCTGCTTCCACAAGGATTCTACCGTCTAGAGGGTGAAGGATGTTTTGTTCTGCCCGCGTGCCGATGAGAGACTCAATATCATCAATTGCACTGACATACGTACCAGCAGGTAATTCAACGACTACACCTTCACCAATCACTAAAGCTTGACAAGCGAGGCGAGAATGATTGTTGGCAGAAGTAATGACCTCAATTGTCCGCCGTTCGCGTCGGCTGGGTGAAGATAAGCTTTCCATACCACTTTTGATGTAAACATGGCAGGTAGCGCACATTCCTCGACCGCCACACTCATGCAACACATTCAGTTCGTTTTTTAACAGAACAGATAGGATGTTGCCATTCGTTTGAATGGAGGTTTCTTCACCGATTGGTTCTAGTCTGACAGTCTTTGCCATGTTTTCCTAATTGCTAATTGCTAATTGCTTTATTGATTAGAACTATTGCAGAGTCGGTGCATGATAATTTCATGCTCTTGCTGTTCTTCTAACCAAGCATCGGCTGGTTTGATTCGTTGTGCTAAGCCTAGAACAAAGTGGTTGTACTCAGCTCCGAGAGATTCGCAGGTTGTTTGCAGGCAGTGAAGTTCTCGTCCTGTCAGTTGGCTGAAGAAAGCGCGGAGGATACCTGCTTCAAAATAGCATACTGGTCTTTTGCTCTGGGGTGCTTGCTTGGCGTAGGGAGAATTCTGGGTTTTGACGACTAAAAATCCTTGTTGGTAGTAGCTCAAATCTAATTCAAAAGTTCCCCAACCATGAGCTTTCCAACACTGTCTGAGACACTGAGTAAACTCAACCATCTCCATTTGATCGATCGGTTTAGAGTAGTACTCGCTAACTTGTTCGACGAACCGAGCGTAGAAATTTTTGCCCCACCAGCGCCCGCAATTGGCAAGTACTACACCGGAAGCTTGACCTGTTTCTTGGTTGAGTGCGGTGTAAATCGATTGAATCAGCGTGTCTGGAATTGCTATGAGGCGATCGCCGTGGCGATTTTCCAGCAAACCTGATTCAAAATCACCCTGAATGTAGGCATCAAAGGCAAAATAATTTCCTGGTAAGCGTTCGTCTTTGATTAAATCGGCGACAGTAATCATGATTTTGTCTGTTGCTTCTGCTTGTTTGATAGTGAGTTATGCTGACGAGTGATACTTATGCTGGCACTGTGGCTGCACTACAAGTTCCCATGACAGCTTGTTCCACTTGAGCTAAGAACGGTTGCAGCAGAGCCATTTGTTCCTCAGCCAAAATTTCTGGCAGGCGAGTTATGAGGAACTGATAAAGGGTTGTATCAATGCCTTGTGTTTGGTGAACTTGAATGATGTCCGTCAGCCATTCCAGCAAACGATGTTGGAGAAACATGGGATTATTCAACAGCATTGCCATTGCACAGTAACGTAGCGTTCCCAGCCAATTTTTTAAGGCGCGTTCGATGGTTTCTTGTTTGTGTTGGGGAAAAGCTACGAGCAGTTGGTCAGCGATCGGTTGAAAAATAGCAATTTCGTTATCCCGCAGCACTTCATAAACTTGCAAGCGTTGGGCAAAGGATGAAACATGATGCTTCAAAGCAACTATTTCTTCTAGCCTAAGATAGCGTTCTTCAGCATCATCAAGTATGGCTCTGATTTCTGGGTACATAAATTTGCAGCTTTAGAATAGATCTGATAAGTCTGAAAAGGTCGGTTCGGGAGCTAAAGGTGGCGGTAGCTTAGTCGCAGACTTGGGCAGAGTTCCAATTTCTGGATTCCCTTCCCAAGGAAGATACCCAAAACAATCTCTGACTCGTTGTTTCATTCGGGCATAGGGGTCTAGTTGTCCCCAGTTAACATCCTCAACTGGTCGCCCTTGCCAATTGCAATGGCTGAAGAATTTTTTGACGGAAAGCCGCAACCAAGCTGCATGAGGATTGGCGATGGGAGTAAAATGCTGTAGCGGCGATTGATTTTGTAGTGGCGCTGGAATCGGCACATCACTCTTGGCTGGCTGTTGTTCTCCTTCCCATCCACAAAGCCGCAAGAATTGTTGAACTGTCAAGCATTCCCAAGAAGATAGGAATTCCTCGCTAAGTTGATGTTGCGGGTAATCGGCATCCTCAATCTCTTGTCCGTCCCAGTTACAAGAGTGCAAAAATTGCTGTACCGATTGGCACAGCAAAACATTTCGATTCCTCATCCTAACCGTTCTCCATGACGCAGCCGCTTTTCAATATCGCGAGCTGTAGCACCTTCGTTGTGCCAGAAGGCAGCAGCATCAATCCGGTCTTTTGTACCCAAGAGGAATTTACAGTATGTTTCTCCCATTGAGTAGCACTGAATTTCAATGCAACTCAAGGTTTTTTTAACGAGATCGCTAAAGAATCCAGCAAATAATCCCGCATAGATATGACAAACTGGTTTACCAACATCGCCCAATGTTCTAGCTACGGCAGAATCGAAGATGTTGACGAACATGAACCCGTTTTTATGGTCGCTCATATCGACTTCCCAGTTGCCCCAGCCTTGAGCGGTGAAGGGCCACCACCATGCTTCTAGCATGTACAGGGAATTGACTTCTTTGACGTTCTTGCCATATTCCTGCTCAAACCACTGTTGAAAGAATTTGGCATCCCTGGTTCCCCACTCGAAGCCAATGTTGTACATCAAGACTGTAGAAGCGCTACCGACTTCTTCTTCCAATCCCTCAATTAATCCTACGATGAAGTCTTCTGTGGCAAATAGATGGCGCTGGTCGTGCCAATCGGTGACAATGCCCGTGTTCGGTTGAAATTGGAAGTAGTCATCAAAGCTGTAATGGTCGTGCTTCTGGGGATACTTCTTCTTTAAGGAATATTCTGCTTGTGTACCTGGTTTTGAGTGAGTAGAAAAGAGCAAATTGTCGGACGAGATAACCATTTAAAAAATACTCCTATGCATGAAAAATCGGGTGATTCTTCCGTGTAGTTTCTAGCGCGAGGCTAACTTTTTATAGCGTTAAAGCCTACAAAGTTCCCTGTTTTACATATTTAACTTTTATATTTAACTGTGCGTCAGTTAGGCGAGCATCCTTGAATTCACTGATTTTTCTATTAATTTTCTGTAATATTAGGATGATTACGCGATCTTACGGAATACAGTTATCAGTTATTGTCGGGGTAGGTATGAAGCACAGCTTTACTCGCTAAGGCTGTCCATCTATTTGCTAAACTCGCCCGTACAGTTATCAGTTGTTAGTTGCCAGCGATCGCCTAATTTTGCTGTTTGGTGGAAGATGACTATACTTGCTGCATAATTATTTTTGTAAATTCTGTTTGTTGAGTGCTTCAATTAAAAGTATAGATTTTCGACGAAACTGTTTCTGCATTTGTATGGATATTTTTATTTATGATTTTAAATATTTCAATTCAAGTCAATTTCAATTAATTTTTGACGGGATACCAAGCCGGATTTAATTTTAATTCGAGTTTTTGGGATTTCAAATTTTTTAGCTAATAGTTGAATTAATTCTTGGTTAGCTTTACCATTTATGGGCGGAGATTTCAAATGAACCGTTAAACTGCCATCAGGTTCTTCTTTAATAGCTGGATGCTTGGAATTTGGTGTCACTTTAACTTTCTTATGCATTTTCTTTCGTCTCTAATTGCCGCAACCACAACCATCCTAAAAAACAGCCTAATATATACTAGGGAAAGTTCCACCAAGAAAAGATGGAGCCGAGTCATGCCTGCTCTAAGAGAGTAGAGCAGCTCTTTTCCAACAGAGAAGGAGGTCACAATAAAAGAAAGCCCATCGTAGAAACGACGAGCATTGAAATAGTTATGTATGTGGTTTGAGTAGAGTTCGGTAACATGGACTCAAAACTAAAGGTAAGCGGCGATCGCAAATATTAGCTTACCTCAAGAATAGATATTTGCTAACTATGGTTCTGAACGGCTACTGTTGCCAATTACAGCAATTTTATGTCGATAGATTAGCTCTGCGCCATACCAGCCGGACAGTCCTAAAAGTGTTGCAGTAATGAGTGAAAGTGTCAAGCCTGTAGGCAAAATAGCCCCTACTACATTGTTAAGCCGGAGTAAGAGATTAATACCCGTCAAGACAATAATAGTAATGTTGAGAACCAAATGCGCCAAACCAGCAGTACGCTTACGCACGCGATCGATTCTCAAGAAGTCCATCAAACCTGTCAGGGCTGCTGGTAAAGTCGTGGCAAACCCAGCCACTACTAACCAAAAAGATGCTCTTGCCCAGAAAGAGTCTTTATTCAACCAATAGACTGCATCAGTGACAGCCAATGCCAATAGAAAAGCGATCGGTAAGGTCACAAGCAATGGGTGGATCGGATGACCCAACACTGCCACTGTACTAGGTATACCAGGATCGCGGTATTCGCGCTCGTCATTCTCAATCAGGGCAGGAATGTCAGGATATGGTGGCGTTCCTGTTTTTTGTTGTGTGTCCATAAGAGTGAGTGGTTATGGGGAGCCAGTGCGTTGCGGGAGTTACCCCGTTATAGCAACTGACGTTTAGGGGTTAGGGGTTAGTGCTAACCCCTAATACCTCAAATTACAGGTTATGCTGATGGAATTTGCGTAACATTAGCCTCTGCAATTAGGGCGATCTTTCCTGCTTCGACCTGTAAATTTTTGATACGGAGGGAGATCCCTTCGAGGTCAAAGTTGCTCAGATTCAAAATTTCACTGGTTGCATCTACTAAAGCCTTAGTTAACTCTGGAGATTGTGCTTGTTCGTCTCCATATTGCACGTCTTTTAAGGTGACAGTTTGCCCTCCAGATGCAACTTCCGGTACGGCAGTAAAAGCTACTTGCTTTGTTTCGTTAGTTTCCTGCAAGCGGATGTTGGCATTCAGGGACACTTTTCCTTCACCTGGTAGTTGGAAATCTACCTGCTGCGGAACTACGGTCATCTGTTGCCCGTTAATCTCAATTTTTGTGGCTTGCAGTTGCTGACGGATGTACTCGGAGTTGAAAGCACGATTGATGTCTGCTGCTGTCAAAACCACGCGAGCCTTACCTTGGGTTGGTTGAGTAAGTTCGATTTTACCCATTGCCGCACTGAGGGGGTTAATGGCAACGCTATCCACCTGCATATCCATCTTTTCTACTCGCAGGTCTTTTTGCATCACCATTCCTTCACCTGCGATCGCCACCGAGTCTACTTGTCCTTGCAATGCTTTGAGCGGATCTGTTTTAATATCTACATCTAACTTTTCTACTTCATCGAGTTGACTAGACAATCCGATTTCTGCTGCTTTATTCAGCGCTTGTTCTCCCAATCCTTGTTGTTCTGACATCCGAATCTTATACCCTTAGTTTGCTCCTCTTGAGTCAATCTAACGATTTGTCAAACGTTGTGTATCTGTCTTGTGGTGGAGGAGATTCTACGTTGAGTCAACCTATATCAAAACGTCAGCAGATTTTTAGTCAATAGACAAATCTTCCTTAAACAAATTTTAATTTTTTCTGCTTGAGAAAGCCTGACAAGAAATATCACCTATAAGCCGAATTAATTAGCTATCTCTGAGCCTTTTTCCACCTTTTGACTGGTTTTTTCTAACTATGCTACCGATCCATCAAAAGAAAGATGGAATTGGGCAATCTGCGTGACAACCTAAAAGATGTAGCCGATACATCCAAAAATCTTGAGAGGAACTGGAAAAGATGGTCGTAACATTAGACGATACCAAGCGTTCTGCTATTGCGGTTAAACTAGCTGACGTGAAAGCTCTACAAGAGTTAATTATTTCTAACGAAGAAACACTGCTAGGACAAATCAACGATTCGGAAATTCAAAAGCGGCTTCAAGAAATGCTCGATTCCGATCGCAAGAACTTGGGCGTTATTGAGACTGTCATCGTACAATATGGCATTCAGGGAGAACCCAGAAAGGTTACACAAGAGCTAATCGAAAAGACCAAGCAAATGATGCAAGGCTCTGAATTGTCTTTGTATGACAAGTTCGCTCAGCACGAACTGCTCAAACACGGACAAGCAATGACTGGTATCATGCTGCACAAAGCTGCTCAAGTCGTAGGTGCAGATGTCGATATAGCGTTCGGTCCTTTGAATACAGTTAACTTTGAAAACAGAGCGCACCAAGAACAACTCAAAGGGATCTTAGAGCAAGTTGGGACTCGCGAGCTGACTGGCAAGGATGCAGACCAAGGGCTGTGGGCGCGCGTACAAGATGCGGTTGCGGCTTTCTCTGGCGTAGTCGGTAGTGCCGTTACCCAAACTTCTGATAAGAAGGATATGAACGTCCAAGATCTGATTCGTGCAGATCACAGCAAAGTGAATACACTGTTCACCGAGTTGTTGCAGAGTGACAATCCTCAGAAGATCCAAGAGTACTTCGGTCAAATTTACAAAGATCTGTTGGCTCATTCGATCGCAGAAGAGGAAGTAGTCTATCCTAGAGTGCGTGCTTTCTATCCAGAAGACAAAGTTCAAGAACTCTACAGCGAGCAAGCTGAATTCAGAACCAAATTAGATGAGATTAAAGCGATCGATCCTTCTAATTCGCAGTTCAAAGATAAAGTTAAGCAACTGATGGATGCTGTGGGCGATCACATTCGTCAAGAAGAGTTCGACATGTTTACCGCAATTCGTAACAACCTCAGTAGCGACCAAAGCGAGCAAATGGCTAGCGACTTCAAAGCTGCTAAAGCCAAAGCGCAACAAGAAATGGGCGTTGTCAGCTAGGCTGATGCGGTAAGACCACAGATTAATTTTAGTGGAACGTAAATTTAGTAGGGGCGCACAAATATGCGCCCCTACTTTTAATCGACGTATGAAATTTCAACGGAGAGGGTGGGATTCGAACCCACGTTGAAGTTGCCCCCAAACAGCATTTCCAGTGCTGCGCCTTCAACCACTCGGCCACCTCTCCAGGTGTCGCGATCTCCCATCATACAATAGAAAAGAATATTTTCAAACCAATCTAAAATCGTGTCACTTGCTCTAACGGATGAAACCTCCGCAAGGCAGTGGCTCCAAAATCTAAAATTCAAAATTGCTTATGACACATACAATTCGGATACACGATCGCGCCAACGGTACAATTCATACTGTCGAAGTCCCCGCAGACCAATACATTTTGCGATCGGCAGAACAACAAGGGGTAGAATTACCATTTTCTTGCCGTAATGGTGCTTGTACGACTTGCGCTGTTAGAGTGTTATCGGGAGAAGTGTATCAGCCAGAGGCAATGGGACTCTCACCAGAATTACGCGATCGCGGTTATGCTCTGTTATGTGTTAGTTATGCTCGTTCTGACATGGAAGTAGAAACCCAAGACGAAGATGAAGTTTATGAACTGCAATTTGGGCGTTATTTTGCCAAAGGTAGAGTTAGGTCGGGATTACCTTTGGATGAGGAATAGTCATCAGTTATCAGTTATCAGTTAGTGAGTAGTAGTTTCTCCCGTGTCTTCCTTGTCTCCCTTGTCTTTCTCCCACTCTTGTTTATTCAGGGTTGTCAGTTTCGTGCGATCGATAACGGAATGCCAGCGCAGGTTGTGCGTGTAGTCAGCGGACAAACTCTAGAAGCCATAAGTAGAGGGGAGGCTTTCAAAGTGAGACTTGCGGGAATTGAAGCCCCAGATATCCAGCAACAGCCTTGGGGACACGCAGCTAAACAGCAGCTAGAAGCAACGGTCAACGGCAAGACAGTTACCTTAGAACTTGACGGACAGCCAGATAAATTTGGGCGACAGTGGGCTTATGTGTGGCAAAATGGCAAATTGTTGAACGAGCAACTACTGAAAGAGGGATATGTTTTGTGGGATGGGCGATCGCGCGATCGTAAGTATGACGATCGCTTGGAAAAAGCACAAGCCTGGGCAAGAATCATGGGGCGTGGCGTGTGGGATGTGAAACAACCAATGCGGCAAACCCCGACTGAATTTCGGCAAATGGCGGGAGTCGGGGAGAAGAGGGATAAGGAAGACAAGGGGGACAAGGGAGAATATTGACAAATGACAAATGACAAATGACAAACGATCGACAACTCCAAACATTCTTAGATGTTGCTACAGAAGCCGCCTTAGCTGCGGGTGCGGTTTTGCTGAGCTATTTAGGTAAGCTAGAAGAAGTTAGAGAAAAAGGACGGGGTGGAGATTTAGTAACTGCTGCCGATCGAGCATCGGAAGTGGTAGTTTTAGAAGTCTTACAGCGGCATTTTCCCGATCATGCCATTCTAGCGGAAGAATCGGGCAAGCTGGGGAATGCAGACAGCGAATTTTGTTGGGCGATCGATCCTTTAGATGGAACGACAAATTTCGCGCATCAATATCCTTGTTTCGCCGTGTCAATTGGGTTATTAATAGCTGGAGTTCCACAGGTTGGAGTCATTTTCGATCCTTATCGTGATGAATTGTTCCGAGGGGCAAAAGGGGCGATCGCGACCTGTAACCGCAAACCTATAAGCGTTTCAACCACAGCCGAACTGAGTAAGTGTCTTCTGGTAACTGGTTTCGCCTACGATCGCCGCGAAACAGCTGATAATAACTATGCCGAATTCTGTCATTTGACTCATCTGACTCAAGGAGTCAGGCGCAGCGGCGCAGCAGCTTTAGACTTAGCTTATGTTGCCAGCGGGCGCATCGATGGCTACTGGGAACGGGGAATTTCTCTGTGGGATATTGCTGCTGGAATTGCCATTCTCAAAGCAGCAGGGGGTCAAGTCAGTGCCTATGATGGTAGCCCAATCGACCTAGCAACTGGCAGGATTTTAGCCACGAATGGACTAATTCATTCAAGTCTCAGCCAAGAATTACTTCAAGTGCCACCACTCTCAACTTGGAGTCATTATAATCCCTAGCCACAATCTGGGAATTATTAGATTGGTGGTGATAATTAAACCACGCTAATACCACATTCCAGCGATCGTGCAATAGGCAGAGGTGAGACAAAAACATATGTCTTTTAAGATTGATGGCGGATTATTTTTATTTGACTTCACAGATTGCCATGCAATTTTGGGCGTTCCAATTGATGCCGACTTTAAAGAAATTCGCAAACGCTATTTGATTATTGCTCGCTGCTTACATCCCGATACTTGCACGGCTAAAAGTATTTCAGATAAACAAGCGGCAAATCATATTCTGTCTAAGCTTGTCAATCCCGCTTATAAAAAATTATCCCAGGATTACAGTCGTGTTGAATACATGGTGATGCTGCGGGAGATGGGCAAGCGGTTAGCTCAGGAAACAACCAGCATTTCGCTCAAAAACGAACTATCGATCCAGCTTCAACACAGCACAGATATCGACCAAGTCTATCAAAAAGCGATCGCTGAAGTGACAAAACAACAGTATGAATCTCTCGAAAGAATTATCCCTATAATTAGTCAAATCAGCGAATTAAACCTAGTCTACTTAGGGCGTAAAGGTGGTACTGGATTTATGGTTGCTAGAACGACTGTGCCATCTGTGGTTCCCAACCAACATTCTCGACCGGCAGCATCTTCGCCTCCCCCAACTGAGCCAGAGTCACCTCCATCGCCAGCTGAACCCTATCTTCGTCGCGCCCAGTCTTTAATGGAAAAGAATCTCTTCGCCCCAGCGAGTGTAGAGCTGAAAGATGCGCTGAAGCTAGAGCCAAATAATAGTCGCTGTCATAGCTTAATTGGCACGGTTTATTTGAAGCAGAATCAGGCTACTATGGCTAAGGTACATATTAACAAAGCCCTACAATTAGACCCTAAAGATCCGATCGCCCTAGAAGGAAAACAACTGTTAGATCGGCTAGCGAGTAAAGCTGGCACTCAAACAGCCACTTCTGATAAAACTGCATCTAAAACTGCGTCGAAAAAACCATCAGAGCCATCTGGAAGTGGGGGAATGTTTGGCGGTCTATTTGGAGGCAAGAAAAAATAAACAAAAATCAATGGTCTACCAATCACCTGCGGGAGCAAGAGATTTATTACCCTTAGATGTGGCTCAGAAACACTGGGTCGAAGAACGGTTGCAGCAGGTATTTCATCGTTGGGGCTATCACCGCATCATTACTTCAACTCTCGAACGGTTAGATACGCTGATGGCTGGAGGAGCAATTCAGCGATCGACGGTGATCCAAGTTCAGGATCGCGAGGAAGAATTGGGGTTGCGTCCAGAATTGACAGCCTCGATCGCTCGCACTGCTGTAACTCGGATGGCAGGAGCGACCTTTCCGCAACGCCTCTACTACAACGCTAACGTCTTTTGTCGCACGCCCGATAGCAGTCACAACCGCCAGTTGGAGTTTTATCAAACTGGGGTGGAGTTGCTGGGTAGCGAAGGATTGCTGGCTGATGCTGAGGTGTTATTACTGCTGGCTGAGTGCTTGAATGAATTGGGTTTACACAACTGGCAGCTGATTCTGGGCGAAGCGGAAATTACCCAATCATTATTAGCTTCTTTCCCCGCATCTGGGCGCGATCGCGTTCGACAGGCGATCGCTCACCTCGATCGCGTCACGCTCGAAACTCTACCTTTAAGCGAAGATCTACGAGCTAGAGCTTTAGTGATGCTCGATTTGCGCGGACATCCCGCAGATGTATTGCAAAAAGTCACAAAATTAAGTTTAGACGCACCACAACAAGCAGCTTTACACCGACTCAAATCGCTAGTTGAGATTTTGGATCGATGCTTTAGTGTAGACTCAAACCAAAACTCGCAAAACTTTCCAATCATTCTAGATTTGAGCATGATTCGCACCTTTGACTATTACACGGGGATCGTGTTTGAAGTCATCGGCAATGCAGCGATCGACAATCTAACAGCTCAACCGCAAATTTTAGGGCAAGGAGGTCGTTACGACCAACTTTTAGGACTGTATCATCCCCAAGGTAAAACAATTCCGGGGGTTGGCTTTGTCCTCAACACGGAAGATTTACAACAAGCCTTACTGTCTGCCGATCGCTTACCGCAAGCCACACCCGCTAGTGATTGGCTCGTTGTCGCTCGATCGCCAGCAGCTTACGCGGCTGCTTTTGCCTATGCAGAAAAGTTACGCTGTACTCCTGGGTTGCGAGTCGAAATGGACTTAGGCGATCGCCAACCAGAGGAAATCCGCACCTACGCCCGCCAGCGCCGCATCCAACAAATTGCTTGGCTCAAAGATGACGGTTCCGCTGAGATTGAAACGCTGAAGAGGGAGCAGGGACGAGCTGGGAGCAAGGAGTAGGGAGGACAAGGGAGACAAGGGAGACAAGGGGGACAAGGGAGCAGAGGGACAGAGAAGAATTCACCAACTACCAATTACCAATTACCACTCAATGAATCTAATTCTGGCGCTAGATTTTGGTGGAACTAAACACGCGGCGGCGGTGGTAGCTTCAGGAGAAAAACACCAGTTGAGTGACAAAAGGGTTTTTTCACCGCCAAATCCTCATGCTCAATCCGATCTAGAGATAATGTTGAGTCTGGCACGGGAACTGTTAGCAGGTAGAGAACCAAGGGCGATCGGTGTCAGCTTTGGTGGACCTGTGGATGCTACAAGCGGTAAAGTCAGACTGTCGCACCACGTCAGCGGGTGGGAAAATATGCCTTTACAGGAGATCCTAGAGCGAGAATTTGGCGCTCCTGCCAGTGTGGACAACGATGCGAATGTCGCGGCATTGGGCGAACATCGCTATGGTGCGGGGATGGGTTATAACAGTTTGCTTTATATTACTGTCAGCACGGGTGTAGGTGGAGGCTGGATTCTCAACGATCGCCCTTGGCGGGGAATAGAAGGAATGGCAGGGGAGATCGGACATGTAGTCGTCGATCCGACTGGTCCTGTTTGTTTGTGCGGTAAGCGTGGATGCTTAGAACGACTGGCTTCTGGTCCCTACATCGCCCAACAGACCAAGGATCGGTTAAATTTACATCCAGATAAAGGGAAGCTGTTGCGATCGCTTTGTCACGATAACCTAGATGAGATAACGGGACTGATGGTCAGTCAAGCCGCTACCCAAGGAGATAAAATTGCGATCGAGGCATTAGAAACAGCTGGTTGGGCTTTGGGAGTAGCGATTGGCAACGTCGCCAACCTCATCAATCCCCAACGGTTTATTTTAGGTGGTAGCGTCACCAAAGCAGGCGATCGCTTTTGGAATGCTATCCACCACATAGCGCGAGCCACAGCATTACCCGAAGTCCACTTCGAGATCGTCCCCGCCGCCTTGGGAGATAAAGCGCCACTTTGGGGTGCAGTCGCTTTAGCAGAAGATGTACTGATGAGGGAGCAGGGACGAGCTGGGAGCAGAGAGCAGGGGGAAGAGAGCTGAGGGAGCAAGACAATTCACGCATTCACCCATTCACGCATGAATTCCGAATTCCGAATTCCGAATTCTCCCAACACCCTTTCTTCACTGATAACTGATGCACGGCTACATTTCCCCGAATCGATTTTTTCCCTATCTTTCTTGGGCTGACATTCAAAAGATGCCGGATAAAGAAAATGTCGTCATCATTCAACCTGTAGGGGCGATCGAACAACACGGACCCCATTTACCGTTAATTGTGGACGCTGCAATTGGTATGGCAGTTTTAGGCAAGGCATTGTCTCAATTAAGCGATCGCATTCCCGCTTATGCCCTACCACCCTTGTACTACGGTAAATCGAACGAACATTGGCATTTTCCTGGCACGATTACCCTAAGTGCGTCAACTTTACTTGCGACTTTAATTGAAGTTGCTGAAAGTATTTACCGTGCCGGATTTCGCAAATTCGTGTTGATGAATTCTCACGGCGGACAACCCCAAATTATGGAAATTGCCGCACGGGATTTGCACGTCAAATATGCAGATTTTCTCGTATTTCCCCTCTTTACTTGGCGGGTTCCCCACATTGCCGGAGAGTTACTTTCCGATCGCGAGAAAGAGTTTGGGATTCATGCCGGTGATGCTGAAACTAGTGTGATGCTGTCGATTTTACCAGAACAAGTCAAAATGGAAGCGGCTGTGACAGAATACCCTCACGGCTTACCTGAAGATAGTCTGCTTTCAATGGAAGGGAAATTACCTTTTGCTTGGGCAACCCGCGATCTGACGCAGACAGGAATTTTAGGCGATCCGACCGTAGCGACAAAAGAAAAAGGCGATCGCATCCTTGCCTCGGTCGCTGATGGTTGGGTTCGAGTCATTGCAGACATCTATGCCTTTCAGCAACCACAAGCTTGGAAGCAGTAAACGGTTAGCAAGCGATTGTCAAGATAGATAGCGATCGAGATGCTTTGATTTAGATCGAGCGCGATCGCTACCATTTCTACTTCTACGACTTAAACTTGGGCTAACGCTGGTTCTCTAGTTGCGCTCTTGATTGAATCAGCTGGAGTACAGTAGACTTCGCAAGAATTATTTGGACTTTCAATCAACTTGACCTTGTGTAGTTCTGCGCCTAACTCTCGCACTGGCTGTTGCAGCACATTTGAGATATATACGGCGATATTTTCTGCCGTAGGCACGACTTTGGCAAAGTAGGCAATATCTTTGTTGAGAAAAGTATGGTCGAGTGGTTCAATAACCAAGTCTTCGATCGCTTGGTTCAATGCACTCAAATCTACAATCATGCCCGTACGAGGGTGAATTTCCCCCTTTACAGTCACTTCTAAGTGGTAATTGTGACCGTGACCGTTTGGACGAGCGCATTTTCCGTAAATTTCTGTATTCTCTTGTTGGTTGAGATCGGGATGAGCTAACCGATGAGCGGCGCTAAAATGAGTGCTAATAGTTAAGTATGCTTCCATGCCATTTCCTTGATATTCTGCCCAAAGTTGAGGATGTTCAAATAACTGAATTTTGACTATCGGTAAGTGTGAGGCAAGCTTTTGCCAGATGACGCGGGCGATATTTTCCGTTGTTGGCAATGTTTGCTGAAATTCTTGCCAAACGTCATTGAGATAGGAAAAATCTAGCTGGCTAGTCACTTCTCGCTTAATTACGTGCTTGACATCAGACAGGTTTAAAACCATGCCATATTCATCTAACTCTCCGAGAAGAGAAACAAATAAGACGTAGTTGTGTCCGTGACCTGGAAAGCGGGAACATAAGCCAAATTGTTGCTGGTTCTCTGTTTCGCTCAGCTCTGGCAACCAATAGCGATGGCTGGCGGAAAATTGAGCGCGGCGGTTAACTATACATTGCATGAGCGCACAGGGAGCAGTATGTAAAATTTCGTAAACTTAACACTTTTACTAGAATAGACCAATTGCTACCGCGATAGCAATGAGTTGGTAGTTGGTAATTGGTAGTTGGTAATTGGTAGTTGGTAATTGGTGAGTTTTATATTCTGAGATATAAACGGACGATTGGATTTAAAGTAAATCATAATAATTTCAATTTTTGGCTCAATAATTTGAGTAATATGAGTCGATTGATTACTTTTTAGTTTTCTGAAAAGTTATTTTTTGGAAAAATATTTAACTCATTCATTAAATGAAATACTTTTTATAGCCACGGGAGAAAAGAGGGATGACGGTACAGCTAAAGAATAAAATCGCGATCGCCCACAATAGAAATAGCCTCGTTGATAGATCGACTTTAACAATTGAGCATCAAAACCTTGAGCGTTGCCAAATTTTTTACATAAAATAGTGCATCTAGCCGGAAAAAGCTTTGGTGAGTTTGTGTCTTTAAATATTGCAGGTTGTTAAATTTTAGGTTCTTGAATTTTATCTAACGACTGAGACACAAAGGATATAGAGCATGGAAAAACAGGAGGAAGATCTATCCGTACCAGTATTGTGGTTGCAAGTATGGGGATTGGCAGGATTGCAAGGGGCGATCGCACTAACTTGGTTGATTTATAGCGTGTATTTGCCTAAATTGCTGGAAGAATCTTACTTTCCCGCCCCTGTTAGTTCTGCTCTACTTGTGGTTGGAAATGGATTGGCAGTGGTACTAGAACCTTTGATGGGAGGCTTATCCGATCGCGATAAACAGCAGTTTGGTAGCCGTTTTCCGCTCATAGCAGCAGGGATCGTTTTGGCATCAACTCTATTTATAGCAATTCCGACTGTGGTTGTTTTCGGCAAGGGTGTAGGTGAATTTCGTTGGGTGTCAATCGTGGTATCGGTAGC
This sequence comes from Chroococcidiopsis thermalis PCC 7203, assembly GCF_000317125.1. Taxonomy (GTDB): domain Bacteria; phylum Cyanobacteriota; class Cyanobacteriia; order Cyanobacteriales; family Chroococcidiopsidaceae; genus Chroococcidiopsis; species Chroococcidiopsis thermalis. The sequence continues at coordinate 359,133 of NC_019695.1, read as the reverse complement.
TTGGACTCTGGCAATGATAATATTTCACAGCCCAGCAATATCTTTACTAAGAAATTATGCCCCTCCAGAGGGATTAGTGCTAGCTAATAGTTTGTTAGTTCTCGTAGCCGGATTATTGACAGCTTTTAGACCAGTTGCTCACAATTTAGTGTTAAATTTAGATACTATTTTTGCTTTTGCGATTGGTTCGTTTTCATTGCTAGGTGCGGCAGCTATTTTAAGATATGTCAATTTGCCAGAAACGTTGGCAAGGGCAAATTTAACCGTTAGAGCAGCAATAGAACACAAAAGCACAGACAATCCACCACTCAAAATCGCTTTAAGTTTAATTTTTTTAAGTGGGATGGCGATCGCTTGGGGAACGCAGTTTTTGACAGTTACTTTGTCCAAAATGCTGATGCTACGACTAGAAATTAATAACGTGGACTGGTTGATGGTAGGAGTGGGGATTATGCTGGCACTTGCAGCTCCGCCAACTGCTGATTGGACGCTGCGGCTAGATAATCGACGTGCTATATGTATAGGTGCGATCGCAACTGCTATCTTGTTACAAATTGCAGTATTTATTCCCAGTTGGTTGACTTTGATTCTTGCCATCCTCGGGTTACTAGTTGCTTTTAATCTTGTACTGAATGGTGCAATTCCTTTTGTCCTGATGTTAGTAGCACCGCATCAAGCTGGAATTGGCGTAGGAATGTACTTCGGTGGTATAGCTGGGGCAGAAAGTCTATCAGGATTGCTCCTTCCCCCAGAGCAAAGCGTTATCCCTTCTGTAGGAGCCATTGGTGGGGCGATCGCTTTTCTGTGCTTGGCTGCCTGCGTAAGAGTTAGTGGCAGGTGGCGAATCTAAAGTTTCTTCAATATTCATAAATTCTTTGTTTGAAAACATATAGTTTAGCTAGCAATTTTTTATAATATTGGTAATAAATTTGAAACAGTCTTTTCATTCAAACGCCTCGCTTTAGGAACAACTCAAGTTTGTGGGGTAACAATTTAGTTTGGCTAAAACTTTAGTTTGGCTAGAACTTTAGTTTGGCTATAGCTTGGTAAGGTATCATCCTTGTTTGAAAAAAACATTTGATAGCAAAGCGATACGAAGTACAGATAACTGATTTGAATACTCCTCAATCTTGACGAACAACTGAAATTAAAATAATTCCTTCACTTGAGAGGAGAATTTTATGGTTGGCTTCAACTTGAAAAAATCCGGTCAAAAAACATTAAAAAAATCTCAGACAAACACAGCTAAGATATACCAGCCATTCGAGAGCGCAATTTTAACTGTTAATCCAGGCGATCGCATTGCTAAAGAGCCACAGACTTTGGTGGACAAAGCTAAACAAATTGCTGTAGATGCACCTGATATTACAGGTGACTGGATTAAGGTTCCAACTTATTTTATTTTTGAATATCCGAATGGTGAAAAAAAAGCATTACATCACGTCAAAGATGCCAAAGAAATTTCTGATGCAATTCGTCTAGCTCGATTTGAAGAAGATGAAAATCTAATTATAGAGCCACACAAACCGCATAATGTTAACTTAATCCCTTTCATTCTGGTAGTGCTATTAGTTCTATTTACTATTCCCATACTGATCGGAATATTTTAGGTAGCACGTTATAAGTCTACTGCTAAATAATTGCTGAGGGTTGTTAAAAGGGGTTGCCATTTCCGCCGCAAAGCAACGTATAATTCTGCACCTGCTTCTCGATCTGTTGCTGTTTCTATACCCTCAGCACTCAATCTTTCCACTGCATCATAATATCTTTTTCGCCAGACTAGTTCCATTTGGCGATCGCATTTTATCCGGTGTTTGGGTAGAATCGATTGAGATAGCTCGGAGAGAATATGCGTACTGCCACCCCACAATTCTGCTACTGCTGTAGAGTGTAATAGAGAACGATATTTTTCAGCATTTAATGCGCTTTTAATCAGGCTTGCCGTGTCTATTGCTAAGAGTATGACTCGCGGTAGAGTATAATATGTTTCGCGAAAGCGGAAATAAATCAGTACTGGATATGAATGTTGTAGCTCTAGTAACTCAATCAAATCTCTCGCCATATTAGAAAGATCCTGCTGAATCCCACTGAGTTCGCCACTAGCTCCCAGTCTTGCTAATAACTCTGCTGCATCCCCCGTGCCATCGGTGCGATGGTATAAGCTGAGAGCAAATGTATTGCGGGTAATTAAAGCATTATAGACTGAGAGTAAGTAGGTAATTGTAATTGTAAAACTAGAAAATCCCAGTGCTGCTTCTAATAAAGTTAGTAATCGATAAGTAGCTGTTTTTGGAACTAGATCGCCTGTTCCTAAAGTAGTGAAAGAAAAGCCGCTATAGTAGAGTGCAGTAATAAAATCAGTGGGCGTTTTTCCTTCGCTAGCTTGAATTGCCGAACCTAATTCGGGGAAAATAATTAAAGCAAATCCACTCATAAGTGAAGCCGCCCACACTGCTAAAATAGCAACTATCATAATAGAACCACTATGAGCAAGTAGGCGATCGCTTTTGCTAGGAATGACTTGCGTTACTAGGCGCAAAAAACACCATATTCCTCGGTTCAAAGGCATACTAACAACACTACTACCGAGGCGATGAAAAAGTACAGTTAGATAAATGTCTAAAAGAGTTAAAATAATTATCCCCGTACCAGCCAATTGTATTAATAAATCCATTCCCTATCGTTTTTATCAACTTTGCTACCATTAGTTGTTCGTAACTAATCGTACTGCATTTTACAGTATTTCACTCCGACTGTACTCTTTCTAGAGGATTAAATTTGCATGTTAAAAGAGAAGGATAAATACATCAAACTTTTTAAACTTGGCAGTATAACTATAAAATCAAATTATGCGATCGCCGATCTAGTTAACTGACTTCCTGCAGTTTGGATAGAACTTAATCATTGAGTAAAGTTTACAAATACTAATAATTGTTATCGATTGAACGTGTTGCTAAAGCATAAAACTCATCCTTTCGGCTACGTTCTTGTGTTGATATTTTTGAACTAGAGATAGATTGAGATTAGCTTCATTTGAATTAGAACTAAATATATCAGTTTCGTCAGAGTAACTACTAAATTTTTTGCTCAATTTTTTACAAATTTGTCAAAACTTTAGTTGTAAGAGTTACAGAATAGAGATTTTTATCAGTCAGGAGGTTAGAAGAATGGCTGGTCAAATGTGTTGGTTTCCTTGCTTAGGTGCTGAAAGCGAAAAGATTTTATATCTACGGCGATCGCCAGATAAACCTTGGCAACCTTATACGAGTTGTCCTGAATATTCTGTTCCCGACTACAAAATAGATGGCGGCTCAAAAGGATGGGCAACTTATCAAAAATTACATAAAGCAGGTTGGCAATTAATTTCTACAGCTCAAGCTCAGAGGACAAACCTAGCAATTCGATAAGCTCTGCTATGAATTCACGATCGCCGTCCAATTGAATAATCAAAATCTTAGGAAAGAATATGAAAAGTAAACTTTGGGTAGAGCATCATTCGCTACCAAAATTCAGTCGCGAGCGCGTAGTTCGATTTATCGGTGGTAGTGGTAAAATCAAGCAATATAAACCTACTGCTGGAAGCTGGTCTTATACTGTTGAAATGGATATGGGAACCCCGCCAGAAATGGGCAGAATAGGTTTTGAAACGACAGTCTTATTAGATGAAGCAGATATTCAAGGAGTAGAGTAAAATCAGAGCTAGATTTCTTCCCTACACTTTTATGTTGGGCTGAATATTCTTCTGAAAGCTCGCCTTAAAACAGATAGAATCAGTTGTTGTGTGAAGACAAAAAAACTCATACTTTTGGTTAAAGACAGAAGCACTTTCAGTCTTTTAAGGTAAAAATGTAATTAAAGAAGGTTCATCGCGCTCGACCTGTAGCTAGAGTAGACAGCAAATACAGAACGCAAAAGCGAATGGTAAATCTTGGAGCCGCAAATAGAAATAAATAACTCCTAAGCTAATAAATATGCAGCTTCAGGACAGGAGAATGCTATGTTATTCCAAAATCGAACTACAGCAGGTCAAGCCCTAGCCGATCGATTGCTAGCCTATGCTAACCGTAGCGATGTATTAGTACTAGGATTGCCTAGAGGTGGTGTACCAGTCGCCTTCGAGGTAGCACAAGCATTACACGCACCCTTAGATGTGTTTTTGGTACGTAAGCTGGGTGTCCCCGGGCAAGAAGAATTGGCAATGGGGGCGATCGCCTCTGGTGGTGTGAGAGTGCTGAACTACGATATTATTGAAGCGTTGCACTTATCTGAAGCAGAAATCGATCGCGTTACAGCCAGACAGCAACAGGAATTAGAGCGACGGGAACGGCTCTATCGGCAAAATCTTTCTTTTCCCCAATTCCGCGATCGCACGGTCATTTTAGTAGATGATGGTCTGGCAACAGGAGCAACCATGCGGGCAGCTGTGAAAGCAATACAATTACAGCAACCTGCGGCAATTGTCATCGCCGTGCCAGTTGCTTCTCCTGAAACTCAGCAAGAATTAGCCACTCAAGTCGATGAAATTGTCTGTGTAGAAACGCCCGCACCTTTTTACAGTGTTGGTTCTTGGTACGCTGAGTTTCCCCAAACTACTGATACTCAAGTGCGCGAACTATTGCAACAAGCTGGCACAGTCGCTAGAAATGTATCGTAGTACTTTAATTGTTAGCTGAGCGATCGCTACCTAGTTTACTTTCACTTACAAAAAACTTGTCACCTCAGCCGTGCAGTGCTAACGTCGATAAGCCAGTTAGCTTTTGGTAGCAAGCCAACTCCAAACTTATGCAGCGCAGACGCTTAGCGGCTTTTATCAGTCTTGTTTTAGCCTCCTTTACTCCACCCCTCATCCCTTTTTCCGTCCTCTCCGCACCACCTAAAACCCCCAACCAAACGGTAGAATGCGAAATTCTCGTTACGGGTGCAGGACTTGCAGGTGTCGCCACTGCATACGAGGGATTGCTAGCAGGACGGACTGTCTGCATGACTGAAATTACCGATTGGATGGGAGGACAAATTTCGACTCAGGGAACTTCTGCCTTGGACGAACGCAGAACCCAACGGTTGCAGTTATTTTTCTCCCGTGGTTATTTAGAACTAAGAAAACGCATTGCCGATAAATATAATGGCAATTTAAATCCTGGTGATTGCTGGGTGAGCGATTCTTGCTTCCTGCCTCACGACGGTCACGAAATTCTTTACGATATGTTGCAGGATGCGGCAAAAAAGGGTCGCGGTCAGCTGAAATGGTTTCCTGCCACTGTGGTGAAGCAACTAGAAATTAGCCGCGCTGGATCGCAACAAGCTATTCAAGGCGCGATCGCAATTCAACATCGTCCTGCTGCTGGCGTGCCACCTCTCAATACCCTACCTCTATCTCAAACAATTGAAGACTCCTATCGCTACGAAAATTCAGCTCGGTTGAATAAGGAAATTTTGCGGTTTGTACCTTTGGCGAGGCGAGAGGCGAGACACAAATGGTATGTGGTGGATGCAACGGAGACGGGGGAATTAATTGCTTTGGCAGATGTCCCCTATCGGCTTGGGATTGATGCCCGTTCTTATTTAGAACCTTCTGCCTCTAGCGGGACTAGCGATCCCTACTGCACTCAAGGCTTTACTTATACTTTTGCGATGGAGGCGACCGAGGATCCTATAGGTCATGGCATACCCCCATTTTACTCTCAACATTCTGCTTATTATAGTTACGAACTGCCCCGCTTAGCAAGCTTTCCTTTAGTATTTACCTACCGTCGCATTTGGAGTCCGAAAGACGGCGAACCCATGTCATTCGGGGGCATTAATTTTGAAGCTCCCGTACCAGATGATATTTCCATGCAGAATTGGACGTGGGGCAACGATTACCGTCCTGGTACTGCTGTCGATAATTTAATCTATACTCGCGCTCAGTTACAGGCAAGCGGTCAACTCCTACCTGGAAATTGGCTGGGAGGACTGAGAACAGAAAGCTTGCGTAAAGCGGAAGAACACGCGATCGGTTACTTTTATTGGTTGGTGACGGGTACAACCGATTCGCAACTGGGGGACGGGGTGAAACAACCCCAACCAAACAATCGCTATTTATCTGGACTAGATTCGCCGATGGGAACGGTACACGGCTTGTCTAAGTATCCTTATATGCGGGAAGGACGACGGATTATTGGTAGACCGAGTTGGGGACAGCCAGAAGGCTTTACCGTTTGGGAAATTGATATTTCTCGCCGCAACTACAATGACGATTACTACCGTCAGACCTTATCCCCCCAGATGTATCGCCGTTTGAAAATCGCTTTGGCAGGACTGGAAACCATCAATGCGATCGCCAGTACTAAGCCACCCGAACAAATTGCCCGACGGACTCGTTCCACAATCTTTCCCGACTCAGTAGGGATCGGTCACTATGCGATCGACTTTCATCCTTGCATGACCAAAAGTCCCCCCGAACTTCCAGGAAACACCGAACGAGAAGGGGAACGCCAAGGTGCGGGTGAAGCCTATCCCTTCCAAATTCCTTTACGGGCGATGATTCCTCAAAAGATCGAGAATTTACTCGTAGCTGGAAAAAGTATTGCTACCAGTCATATCGCCTCTGCTGCTTATCGGGTGCATTCCTTTGAATGGTCTGTAGGCGCAGCCGCCGGAACCACTGCTGCTTTTAGCTTAGAAAAAGCGATCGCTCCTTATCAACTCGTAGACGACTTACCCAGACGAGAACCCCTACTCGAACAGCTACAATATCGCCTCCAGCAAAACAATAATCCTACCGCTTTCCCAGATACATCCATTTTCAATCTAGATTGGGATGATTGGCGGTGAACAGTTATCAGTTATCAGTGACTAGTGACTAGTGGCTGGTGACTAGATATGAAAAGATAGTCGCTCACCAATTACCCATTACCAACAACCAACCATTCCTTGTTATCTTGAGAGAATGTATTTTTGTGAAGTTCTGTCTGTCGTGCTATGAACAGGGTAGTTTCTACAACAGTTTACGGGATGGCAACAGCACCGACGATCGCACCTGAGAAATCGTCTAAAGTCGTCAGCAAGCTATATCCTAATTACAAGGTAATCGTGTTGGATGACGATTTCAATACGTTTCAGCATGTAGCTGAGTGTTTGATGAAGTATATACCTGGTATGACGGGCGATCGCGCTTGGGAATTAACCAATCAAGTTCACTACGAAGGTCAGGCGATCGTTTGGGTGGGACCGCAAGAACAAGCAGAACTCTATCATCAGCAACTTCGGCGTGCTGGCTTAACTATGGCTCCTTTGGAAGCAGCTTAGGACAATTAATGATTAAATATTAAAATGAAATATTAAAACTTATTAACCTAATTATGAGTAATGCCAACGGCAGGCTGGTCTGGAATCACTCAACCCACATCTCAGGCTTAATTCCAGTGTTAGAACGCCTGACTCGCATTGATGGAATTCAAACAATTACCCCTGGAGTCATTGGACGGGTAAAAGGTCACTCTCCCAAAATGCAACTTCGTATTTCCGTGCCGATTCGTGGTGGATTTAAACTCATAGCACGCCAAGGCAAGACTGTACAAGAAGTATTCATCCTGACAACTCTCAGCCAGGATGAATTAGTAACAGCAGTGACGAATGTTTTGAAATAGTGTTGTTTGTCATTTGTGAGTGGTGCGCAATCTAATTGTGACTCGTGACTTGTAACTAGACTGCAATCAAAACCTAGCCACTAGTCACTAGTCACTAGCCACTCTCTACTGATTTACTCTTCTACTTGTCGCACGGCAAATCGATGCAGGGGTAGACAGAGAATACAGGCAAAGGTGAGAAAATAAGATAAAGCAGCAGTAAGCTTTAAACTCATTAACAAAACTTCCCAATCTGGTAAGGTAATTTTTTGCAATCCCAAACAGATGCAGTAAAGCAACCAGTAAGTAAAGCTCATCTGCAACAAATTTTGCTCTGCTTCTTCTAGTTCGTTTACCTCTGCTGAATTAGCTCCTGAAAGCAATAGCAGACCAGCAATACAGGCAATGGCAGATATAAAAGCGATCGCGTCTGAAAAGTTTAAATTTTGTATCTGCATATATGTATATCCAAAACTTTCAATTCCCATCAGTCTAAAGGAATAGTGTTTCGGTATACAAAATCAGTTACAAACTGCAACAGAAATAGGTAGTTTGATTAAAATCTTGTAATAAATGTAAATCAGTCATTGGTCATTTGTCATTAGTCATTTGTTGTTGGTTGTTAGTTGTTGCTCAACAGTCACTGGTAACTGGTAACTGGTCACTGGTCACTGATTTGAAAGTTTGCCCATAAGACAAAACCTTCAACGCGACAGCCTAAATCTTGTAGCCAGCGAACTAGTTCGTGATTGCTATTGTGTAGTATGGTATAAGTGCGATCGTAGGGAACTAGGGTCATTCCCGTGTGAGAATTTTTTATTTGCAGAGTAGCGGGGCGATCGAAATATGAATTTAAGACCTTTAGCAAGCGATCGACTTTTGCTTTTTCTACAGTAATGCTCAGCAAAGAACTATCTTTTTGAGTAGCTAATAAATCGAAGCGATCGCAGTTTTTTAACTTGCGTCCTAAAGCTCCTTGAGTTGGTAAAAATAATGCTGCTGCTCCGGTCAACCAATCTTGTTGATTTAAAGCAAAATATCTCCAGTCACCATAGGCATATTCCAGACATTTATCGCGATTAATAGGTAGAACTAATCTTCCGTGAAAGCCATAATCAACGAGATAAATACTAACTGGATTAATGAGATTAGCAGGAGGTATAATAGTAGCAGGAGAAAAAATCCATCCTCCAAGGATAACGCTGGTAATTGCTAAGACAAAAAAAGCAAAGCGGCGTGTTTTCACATTTTAGAATCGCGTGTTTTCTTTCAGATTTAGTTGAGCCATAAAATCCTGAATTCGCTGCCACACTCGTTCTACTAAATCGGGACTGTCAGCATTAAACCATTCAATTTGAGGATATGCTCGAAACCAAGTTCGCTGTCGTTTAGCAAATTGTCGCGTATGCAATACAGTTAATTCTTTTGCTTCCTCTAGGGAGATATCTCCAGCTAAATATTGCTTGAACTCTTGATATCCTAGCGTATTGAGTAAAGGTAAATCCATGCGGTATTTTTGACACAAATACTCAACTTCAGCCACCAACCCATCAGCTACCATTTGTTCTGTACGCTGAGAAATTCGCTGAGTCAAGGCATTCGATTCACAGTCCAAACCAATTTGTAAAATTGGATAACAGGGGGGATCTTCTCCCTGTTGTGCCGAGATTGGACGACCAGTAACGTAGAATACTTCCAATGCTCTAACAGTTCTGGTTGGATCGTTGGGATGAATTTTAGTTGCAGCTACTGGATCGACTTGCTGTAACATTGCATAAAGCTGCTTTTGACCCAAAGATAGAAGTTGCGATCGCAATTTTGGCTGTGGTGCTACTCTAGGAATCTTCATTCCCCGCACGATAGAACGGATGTACAACCCAGTCCCCCCAACTAAGAGAGGGAATAGGTGTAGAGACGTTGCATGCAACGTCTCTACACCCCTCCATTTTTCGATTAATCCCTGTGCTTGTTCCTGATACTCCGCCACGGTAAAAGTTTCAGTGGGATCGCAAATGTCAATTAAATAGTGAGGTATGAGTTGTTGCTGGCTAGGAGTAGGTTTAGCCGTGCCAAGATTAAATTCGCGATAAACTTGACGCGAATCGGCACTGATAATGACAGAATTAAGTCTTTGAGCGATAGTTATTGCCAACCCTGATTTACCCGTGGCGGTTGCTCCACAGATTGTAATCAAGCCAAATCTATGCGAAATATCAGTTTGGTACATCCCCTAGATAAATTGCTCTTTAGAATGCCCTAGAGCCGTCTTTAAGCCTATTGTGTTAGAATTTTGGTACGATTTCTTATTTTAGATATCATTGGTTAATTTAACCTCATTATCGGAGACTCCCTTGCATGACGAGCAGCTACAGCGCCGAGCAAATTCAAGTTTTGGAAGGTCTGGAACCCGTCCGCAAACGACCAGGGATGTATATTGGAACCACCGGACCGAGGGGACTCCACCATTTAGTATACGAGGTGGTAGACAACTCCATTGATGAGGCTCTAGCAGGATATTGTACTCACATAGAAATCGACTTAAACGCTGACGGCTCAGTACAAGTAGTCGATGACGGTCGAGGTATTCCCACCGATACCCATCCGCAGACGGGGAAATCGGCACTGGAAACCGTGATGACAGTATTACATGCTGGAGGTAAATTTGGTGGTGGTGGTTACAAAGTTTCTGGCGGTTTGCACGGAGTTGGGATTTCTGTTGTCAACGCGCTATCGGAATGGGTAGAAGTTACAGTTTGGCGGGATAAAAAGGTACATACCCAACGCTACGAACGGGGCGTACCGATGGGAGAACTGCAAACCAAGTCTTTTAAAGAAGCGAAGACAGGAACTGGAGTTAGATTCAAACCCGATGCAGAAATTTTTACAGTTGGTACGGAATTCGACTATATCACGCTGGCTGGTCGTCTGCGAGAGCTAGCGTATCTAAATGCAGGGGTAAGAATTACCTTTACCGACCACCGTTTAGAACTACTCAAAAGCCAAGAACCAAAAGTTGAGACTTACGAATACAAGGGTGGGATTCGCGAGTACGTCAGCTACATTAACAACGACAAGCAAGCCTTACACGAAGAAATTATTTTCGTGCAAGGGGAACGCAACAACGTCCAAGTTGAAGTCGCTTTGCAGTGGTGTACGGATGCCTATACCGACAACTTGTTAGGCTTTGCCAACAACATCCGCACGGTGGATGGCGGAACGCATTTAGAAGGGTTGAAAACAGTTTTGACGCGGACGCTCAATGCGATCGCCCGCAAGCGAAATAAAATCAAGGATAACGAACCCAACCTCAGCGGCGAACACGTCCGTGAAGGGTTGACAGCCGTGATTTCTGTCAAAGTCCCAGATCCAGAGTTTGAAGGGCAAACTAAGACAAAACTCGGCAACACGGAAGTGCGGGGGATTGTTGACTCGTTAGTTGGGGAAGTGCTGACGGAATATTTAGAATTTCGCCCCAGCATTGCTGATTCGATCTTAGATAAAGCAATTCAAGCATTCAAAGCTGCTGAAGCCGCACGCCACGCACGGGAATTAGTGCGGCGTAAATCAGTACTAGAGTCTTCGCCCCTACCAGGAAAGCTAGCAGATTGCAGTTCTAGAGATCCTGGTGAATCGGAAATCTTCATCGTGGAAGGCGATTCAGCGGGTGGGAGTGCCAAACAAGGACGCGATCGCCGCAACCAAGCGATCTTGCCTTTACGCGGTAAAATTCTCAATATCGAGAAAACCGACGATGCTAAAATCTACAAGAATACCGAGATCCAAGCATTAATCACCGCTTTAGGCTTGGGCGTAAAGGGAGAAGAATTCGATTCATCCCAATTGCGCTATCACAAGATCGTGATTATGACAGATGCTGACGTGGATGGAGCGCACATCAGAACTTTGTTGCTAACATTCTTCTATCGCTATCAGCGACAACTGATCGAGCAAGGGTTTATCTACATTGCTTGTCCGCCACTTTTTAAAATAGAAAGGGGACGCAATCATTACTATTGTTATAGCGAGCGCGAAAGAGATCAAAAAATTGCTGAATTTCCTGCCAACGCTAACTATACGATTCAACGCTTCAAAGGTTTGGGTGAAATGATGCCACAACAGTTGTGGGATACCACAATGAATAATGAAACCCGCACCCTCAAACGAGTAGAAATCGAAGACGCAGCCGAAGCAGACAGGATCTTTACCGTATTAATGGGCGATCGCGTTGCCCCTCGACGCGAATTCATCGAAACCTACGGTTCTCGCCTCAACTTGGTAGAGTTGGATATTTAGGGTATGGGGGACAAGGGAGATAAGGAAGACAAGGAGGACAAGTGAGCAATTCTAGCCACCAGCCACTAGCCACCAGCCACTCCTACTACTCCCCCCAAATCACAGCCGATGGTTCTTACACGTTTTTCTCAGCCGAATTTGGCGAAGCATATCACAGCCAGTTTGGGGCGCGTCAGGAAGCTGAGTTTAAGTTTGTGGAACCGACAAAACTACGGCAAAAGGCACGGCAACAAAAATCTTTACGATTATTAGATGTATGTTACGGCTTGGGTTACAATACCGCTGCTGCTTTAGCAGCTATCTGGGAAGAGAATCCCAATTGTGAAATAGAAGTTGCAGGATTGGAGTTAGATCCAACAGTACCCCAAGCGGCGATCGCCCACAATCTCCTCGATAACTGGTCGCCACTTTTACCCCAATTAACCCAACTTGCAACAACGCATCAAGTTACAAGCGATCGCCTGCAAGCAAAGTTACTACTTGGCGATGCAAGGCAGACGATTCAAACATTACAAGCATCTGGTTTTCAGGCAGACGCAATTTTTCTCGACCCGTTTTCTCCGCCTACCTGTCCTCAATTGTGGACGGTGGAATTTTTAGGGTACGTGGCTCGATGTATGCATAAGAGTGGAATTTTGGCAACATATTCCTGCGCTGCATCCGTGCGATCGGCTTTGCAAGCAGCGGGGTTAAAAATTGGTTCCACATCACCCGTAGGTAGGCGATCGCCTGGTACTGTAGCTAGTTGGCATGATTCTGGCTTACCTTCCCTTTCTCAGGAAGAACGAGAGCATTTACAGACTCGTGCGGCAATCCCCTATCGCGATCCTCAGTTGTGCGATCCAGCAGAGATAATTTGTCAACGAAGAGTTCAAGAGCAACAAACCAGTTGCTTAGAACCAACTTCCCGCTGGCGCAAGCGAAGAAGTAGAGACGTTTAGCAAGTCAGTGACCAACTACCAATTACCAATTATCAACTACCAACTACCAACTACCACTCCCTAACTTGATAAAATCTAGACTAGGAACCTTAGTTGAAGTTAATTGTGACTGTTAAGCCAGAGTGGTTACGGGTAAAAGCGCCGCAGTGGCAGCGCGTCGGTAAAGTTAAAGACATTTTGCGGGATTTAGCCCTCAATACTGTCTGCGAAGAAGCCTCATGTCCTAATATTGGCGAGTGTTTTAATGCAGGTACGGCAACATTTTTGATTATGGGACCAGCTTGTACCCGTGCTTGTCCTTACTGCGATATTGATTTTGAGAAAAAACCTAAACCCCTAGACTCCACAGAACCACAACGCCTAGCTGAAGCAGTTCGGCGGCTGCGGCTCAATCATGTCGTGATCACTTCCGTAAATAGAGACGATTTATCGGATGGGGGTGCATCTCAGTTCGTTGGCTGTATTCAAGCGATTCGTGAGGTATCGCCTCAAACTACGATTGAGGTTTTGATTCCCGATTTATGTGCGAATTGGGATGCTTTGGCGACGATTTTACAGGCGCAACCAGAAGTCTTAAATCACAATACAGAAACCGTTCCCCGCCTGTATCGGCGAGTACGTCCTCAAGGAGACTACGATCGCTCCTTAGAATTGTTAGAGCGATCGCGTACTTTAGCTGCTTCTGTCTACACCAAATCTGGTCTGATGGTAGGACTGGGAGAAACCGATACGGAAATTCGCCAGGTGATGCAAGATCTACGGGCTGTCAATTGCGATATCCTCACGCTAGGACAATATCTTCAACCCAGCCAAAAGCATTTAAAAATAGATAGTTTTATTGCTCCAGAACAATTTGATGCTTGGCGGGAGTATGGTGAATCTTTGGGTTTCCTACAAGTGGTTTCTTCACCTCTCACCCGTAGTTCCTATCACGCCGAACAAGTACGGGAGTTAATGCAGCGTTATCCTCGCTAAAAAGCGATCGCGCGTCTCTACAAATAAAAACCAAAAAAAACCCTCCCGTCGTGGTGCGGAAGGGTTACCTTGAAGTGTGGTGTGAGGAGCAGACATAGAGTCTACTTACAAACATGCTAATGAGTGAATGTGACAAAAAAGTGACACAGAAATGGCGATCGCATGAAAAAAATTATGACATCTATAGATGCAAGCCAAGTTAAATTGGCAAGCGATTAATATCCCTATTACAACCAATTACAACCATAGCAGAACCCTTCTCTAAGCGTTTTCTAGGATCGGGGTTGATTTCAAATTTGCCATCTTGACTCACCGCTAGCAAGTTTAAACCATAGCGGTTGCGAATTTGTAGATCGCCGATTGTTTTGCCATGAAATTCGTCAGGTACGATGACTTCAACAATGCTATTATCTGGGTCAAGGTCGAAGCGATCGAGAATAGCTGGTTTGGTGAGCGATCGCGCTAACTCGCATCCTGCTTCATACTCAGGAAAGACAACGTGATCCGCGCCAACGCGATGTAACAATTTGCAATGAACCCCTGAAGATGCTTTTGCCACAATATGCGGTACGCCACCTTCTTTCAAGTTCAGCGTCGTAATAATACTTTCTTGTATATAGTTACCAATCGCAACAATGACCGTATCAAACTCGTAAATTCCCGCTTCTTTTAACGCTACAGAGTCAGTAGAATCGAGTTGTACGGCGTGAGCTGCAATATGTTCGCTCATGACCTGATTGACGTTTTTCTCATCAATGTCCGTTGCTAATACCTCATAACCCAACCGATGTAGAGTAGAGCAGACAGCACGCCCAAACCGTCCTAAGCCAATGACCGCAAACTGGTGGTTATCTTTGCGGAGACTGCGAAAAAAACCTAAAGACGACAGATTCACACGCTTATACCTTTGCTTCAATCAACCTTACTTCTTATGTGAAGTAAAGTTACTAAATCGTTCCAACTCAAATATATACCTTTACCACTCGAAAACAGCATATTTGCTTAAATCTCTTGGTATATCTCGTTCGTAGCGATTTAACCTACAAGTAAATTTTCTTCGGGATAGTGGATAGCAGTAGGGCGAGGATCTCCTAGTACGGCTCCTATGAGTAACAAAATACCTACCCGTCCGATAAACATGGTGGCGATTAAGACTAACTTAGCCGCAGCAGAGACATTGGCGGTGATTCCTGTCGAAAGTCCTACAGTAGCAAAAGCAGATACGACTTCAAACAAGATTTGAATAAAATCTATGTTCGGGTCAGTCAAGGATATCAAAATTGTTGCTAGTATTACCGTGGCGATCGAACCAACTAGTACGCCAACAGCTTTTAAAATCAGGTTAAGTGGAATTTGACGCTCGTAGAGTAGGACGTCCTCTTTCCCTTGTAGAATTGCCTTGGTACAACTAGTTAACACGCGCAAAGTTGTCGTTTTTATACCTCCACCCGTACCACCTGGACTTGCACCAATAAACATAAAAGCAATAGTAAGAAATAAGCCAGCATTAGTCATTTTGCCAATATCAATTGTGTTAAATCCAGCCGTTCTGGGAGTCACAGACTGAAACCAAGCAGCTAATATTTTATTTTGCCAACTGAGATTACCGAAAGTATTGGGATTTCTCGACTCAATTAAAAAGAAAGCAACCGTACCTGCAATCAATAAAATCAAACTCGTGCTAATTGCTACTTTTAAATCTAGCGAAAACACGACTCTTTCTGACTTGCGTTGGAGGCGATCGCGCAAATAAATATAAATTTGAAAAAGGACTCCGTATCCAATACCGCCAAAGATAATTAATCCTGTGACGACTAAATTTAATAAAATTGACGATTGAAAACCGATAAAACTATCTTTAAATAAACTAAAACCAGCATTGTTCCAAGAGTTTACGCTATGAAAAATAGCTAACCAAAGGGCGCGATCGAGTCCATATTGAGGTGTGAAAACTGGTAAAAGTAGAAAGATTCCTGTAATTTCAAAAATCAGGGTTACGCCAATAATCGAACGGATTAAATCGGCACTATTAGATAACCCCGTTCGGTCGAGTGCTTGTTGGATTGCCACTTTATCGCGCAACCCAAATTTCACTCCAATCAAAACTAATAAAAAAGTGGTGGCTGTCATGTAACCCAAACCACCAATTTGCACTAAAGCAACCAAAATTACCTGTCCAAAAAATGAGAAATAAGTTCCCACATCTACTACAGATAGCCCAGTGACGCAAACAGCAGAAGTAGACGTAAACAGTGCCACAATTGGGTTAGTCCAATCACCGCTACTAGAAGAAAAAGGTATCATCAGCAGCAGCGTTCCAACAGCGATCACCGCTAAAAATCCTAAAGAAATAGTTCGAGGAACAGTCATTATTTTTGGTAATTGGTAATTGATAATTGTTATTTGGTAGTTAGCAAGAGGAATTAATTCCGAATTCCGAATTCCGAATTCCGAATTCTTTATGGTAGGCTAATTGCGGGTTACGTTAATACTGAGTTGTGATGAGTGCGACACTTTACGAGCGGATTGGGCAATTTTACGATTCCTCCTCTAGTTTGTGGGAACAGGTGTGGGGGGAACACATGCATCATGGCTACTATGGCACAGATGGAAAACAGAGAAAAGAGCGGCGACAAGCACAAATCGATCTGATTGAAGAACTGCTGCAATGGGCAGATGTAGAGCAAGCACAGCATATCCTCGATGTCGGCTGCGGTATAGGTGGTAGTTCGCTTTATTTAGCCCAAAAGTTTGATGCTCAAGCCACGGGAATTACTCTCAGCTCGTTTCAAGCGAATCGAGCGACTCAACGCGCTCAAGCGATGGGTTTGAGTCAAAAAGCCGAATTTTTAGTTGCAAATGCTCAGAATATGCCTTTTGCGGATAACAGCTTTGACTTTGTTTGGGCATTAGAAAGCGGCGAACATATGCCCGATAAGGTTAAGTTCATGCAAGAGTGCTACCGCGTGCTGCAACCTGGGGGAAAGCTAGTCATGGTGACTTGGTGTCATCGCCCTACGGATGCTAAGTCAGGAGGTATTCTGACAGCAGACGAGCAAAAGCATCTGAACGAGATTTACCAGGTGTATCACTTACCTTACACGATCGCCTTACCGGAATATGAAGCGATCGCCCGCAATCTTAATTTAAACAGCATCCGTACCGCAGATTGGTCAACTGCCGTAGCGCCATTTTGGGATGTAGTCATCGATTCCGCTCTTAATCCCACGGCAATATTAGGTTTAATTTTATCTGGGTGGGAAACAATTCAAGCAGCACTGTCTCTGGGGCTGATGCAGCGGGGCTACCAGCGTGGTTTAATTCGATTTGGCTTGTTGTGTGGGATTAAGTAATGAAACGTACCGTCAAGACGCAGAGAACGCCGAAAGTAAGGCGATTAAATTTGGCTGAGTGGCTTTACGCTTTTTGGAAGTTCTCGCGTCCCCACACCATTATCGGTACGAGTTTGAGCGTCTTAGGAATGTATTTAATTGCCTTTGATGCGCAGATCGCTCTTTCCCAACTCCCGACTAATGTACGGGCGAGTTTTGCCGATAGTTCTCTCATCGAACGCATGGTTCATTGGCTAAACCCGCCCCTACAGCCACTGTTATTGGCGTGGATTGCTTGTCTGTGCGGCAATATTTATATTGTTGGCTTGAATCAACTAGAAGATGTTGAAATTGACAAAATTAATAAACCCCATTTACCAATAGCATCTGGTGATTTTTCACAGCGTACAGGTCAAATTTTGATAGCCATAACGGGAATTTTGGCGTTGGTATTAGCTGGGGCTGCTGGATGGTATTTATTTGGCATGGTAGCAATAAGTTTAGCAATTGGAACAGCTTATTCTTTACCACCAATCCGATTGAAAAGGTTTCCTTTTTGGGCAGCTTTATGCATTTTTTCTGTTAGAGGAGCGATAGTTAATTTAGGATTATTTTTGCATTTTAACTGGTTATGGCAAGGAGTTTCAGGAATTCCTAGCTCGGTTTGGACGTTAACTTTATTTATTTTGGTATTTACCTTTGCGATCGCAATTTTTAAAGACATTCCCGATTTGGAAGGCGATCGCCAATATCACATTACAACTTTTACCATTGCTTTAGGGAAAGAAAAAGTTTTTAACCTAGCACTTTGGGTAATAGCTACATGTTATATAGGTATAATAATTGCCGGAATTCTAGGACTTTCCTCAGTCAACTCAACTTTTCTCATCAGTACCCACTTATTACTCTTAGCTTTGCTATGGTGGCGCAGCCGTCAAGTAAACTTACAAGATAAAAGCGCGATCGCCAGTTGCTATCAATTCATTTGGAAACTCTTCTTCTTAGAATATATTTTGTTTCCGGTAGCTTGTTTGTTGGGTTAGTTAGGTAATGGGTAATTGGTGGTTGATAACTGGTCGCTGGTCGCTGGTCACTGGTCACTGTTTGCTGCTTCTTTCCTGGGGAGGATGGAAATGGTACTCTGTTTGTATAGGGTCTAAACAGTAGTATTAGCAATTTGAGGAAATTATGACTATGCAGATATTAATGCAAGCAGCAGCAGATGCGGCAGTAAATCAGCCCCACTTTCCAATCTCTGCAACTCTAGTATATGTAGTTGGTTTTATTGCTGCTGCGACAATTGGTTCAGTTGCTTGGTATAATTCCAAGCGTCCTGTAGGTTGGGAAGATAAAGAGCGTCCCAGCGTAGTCCCAGAAGTGAAAAAAGAAGAAACTCCCGGAGTTGGCGAACCAAAGTAAAAGTCAAAGGTCAAAAGTCAAAGGTCAAAAGTCAGTGTAGAGACGTTATATGTAATGTCTGTACAGAGTTATTAGTTATCAGCGATTAGTGACTGGTGAGGAGTGACTAGATCGAGAATTCAGCTACTAACCACCGATCGCTAGCCACTAGCCACTCATAACAAATGACTAATGACTAATTTTG
Organism: Chroococcidiopsis thermalis PCC 7203; assembly: GCF_000317125.1. Lineage (GTDB taxonomy): Bacteria > Cyanobacteriota > Cyanobacteriia > Cyanobacteriales > Chroococcidiopsidaceae > Chroococcidiopsis > Chroococcidiopsis thermalis. The sequence continues at coordinate 340,382 of NC_019695.1, read as the reverse complement.
AGTCTCTACCCAACGACGGTAGAGATTTTGGATTGCGTGAATTGCGGAATTGTGCATGGAATGATGCTCTGTTTCCTCTGAATGAGAAGACTCTATTTTGTTAAGCAATTGAGCTTCTTCTACGGCAACGTCGCCATCACTATAAATTAAGCCGCTAATAGCTTCAATCAAACTTTGGTAAGCTGTTTCACTAGGGCGATCGCCTAAATATGCTTGAATCCATTCATAACATTCTGTAGGCTGTACTGTTCGGAGTTCGTTGAGTAAAGGTCGAATCTCTGGATCGTCAGCCAAATTTTTTGCTTGAGCGACTTGCTGAAGATATTTTCTTTCCTCTGGTTGAATTTTGCCGTCCAACCAAGCAGCACCGATCAAGATTTTCATTAAATTTTTGGTATTAGAATTATTAGTCATTTTTGGTAATTAGTAGTTGGTTAGTCTTGTTTCTCTTTTCCAGTCACTAGCCACCAGCCACTAGTCACTGCTCCCTTCTCTTCAATCGAACCATAAAAAAGCCATCCATTTGATGCTGATGGGGAAATACTTTTAGCCAACCTGCGGTAGTGGAAAATGGAGTTGCAGGAGAATTGGGTGGAAGAGGATCGATTTGCCATTGGGAATGGCTTGATAAAAACCATTCCACTACTCTTTCATTTTCTAAAGGATGAAGAGTGCAAGTGGCGTAGACAAGAATACCACCAGGTTTCACCCAGGTAGCCGTGCGATCGAGTAGTTCTTTTTGTAGGTTAGCAAGTTCTTGTACTGATGCGGGTGTTTGTCGCCAACGAGCATCGGCGTGGCGGTGCAAAGTTCCCAATCCAGAACAGGGAGCATCGAGCAACACGCGATCGGCTATATTCGTAAATTGAGTCAGAGAACGGCTATCGCCGGGACAAATTTTGATCGATCGCAATTGTAAGCGTTCGGCATTTGTTTTAAGCTTATTCAAACGAGATGTGGTGCGATCGCAAGCCCAAATTGTTCCACGATCTTGCATTAATTCGGCTATGTGAGTTGTCTTACCTCCAGGTGCAGCACAAGCATCAATGACAACTTCCCCTGCTTGCGGATCGAGTACGTGACTCACAAGTTGAGCGCTACTATCTTGGACAGTCCACCATCCCGCACTATATCCAGGTAAATTCTGAATTGCACCAATACTTCCAGTCAACCTCAAAGCTTGGGGTAGATGGGGAAGCCGGGTTACAGATACCCCTGCTGCTTGCAACTGCGTTTCTACTTCTTCGATAGAAGTTTGTAAAGTATTAACTCGTAGATCGATCGCTGGCGGTTGATTAAACCATTCACATAGTTGTTCTGTTTCTACCAAACCCAACTGTTCCAACCACAATTCAATGATCCAATTAGGGTAACTGTGTAGAATTCCTAGTCTTTCAACTGGATCTTCTGGTAATGGGTAATGGGTAATGGGTAATGGGTAGTTGGTAGTTGGTTGTTTTTCCCCCTTGTCCCCCTTGTCCCCCTTGTCCCCCTTGTCCCCCTTGTCTCCCTTGTCTCCCTTGTCCCCCTTGTCTCCCCCCTCTGCCTTGTCCCCCTTGTCTCCCTTGTCCTCCGACTCCCGACTCCCGTACGGACGGGTTTGGAAACCCCCCCCTACCGACTCCCGTAAAAACTGACGCAAAATCCCATTGACAAATCCCTTCAATCCGGCAAAACCATTAGTTTTCGCCAATTCCACTGTTGTGTTGACAGCGGCAGAGGAGGGAATTTGAGTCAGATAACATAGCTGGTATAAGCCAATGTGCAGAATTGTGCGTAAGTCGGGGGGTTGTTGGTGAGATTTTTTTTGGCTAAGCGATCGATCAGAACGTCGAGCGATCGCATTCTTCTGACGCTACCGTAGACTAATTCTGTTACCAAACGGCGATCGTTAGGATTTAAATTCGATTGACTAAGTACCCGATCTAAAGCGACATCTGCATATGCATCGCGATGTACTGCCTTGAGAGCGATAAAAGCTAGTTGGCGAGGATTTTCCATGCGCGATTATAAGTTAGCTCGATCGAATACACCAACTCATTTAAGTATAGGTACTAGTATGCAGCGACTTGGCGATCGGAGAAAAATTTAGTGCTTTCTTCCTTTAGTCAACCCGCAGCACGATTTTACCGCGCGTCCGTCCGCTTTGGCTTAACTGGTGTGCTTGTGCGGCTTCGCTCAAGGGTAGTACGGTTTCGACATACGGTTTAACTTGCCCTGAGTCGATGAAAGTGGTAATTTCATCTAATTGCGCCGCATTTGGTTGTACGTGGGTAATCGCAACTCGCACGCTGGCACTTTCTGGTGGTGAACCGACAATTGAAACGAGTATCCCATCTGGTTTGAGAACTTTGAGCGATCGCGCTCTTGTTTCACCACCAATTGTATCTAGAACCACATCGAGATCGCGCACGACATCTTCAAATGGTGTTGCCTGATAATCTATGACTTCGTCTACTCCCAATTTGCGGATAAATTCAGTATTCCGAGTAGAAGCCGTACCGATAACACGCGCACCCTTGGCTTTTGCTAATTGTACGGCGATCGATCCTACTCCACCAGATGCGGCATGAATCAGAATTTTTTGTCCTGCCTCTAAGTGCGCCGTATCAAACATTGCCTGCCAGGATGTCAGCGCTGCCACTGGTAAAGCTGCTGCTTGAATAAAGTCGATACTTTTGGGTTTTAGCGTGACTTCCGATTCTCTAGCAGCAATGTATTCAGCATACGTACCTTCCCGCCGCAAGCTAGCGTAGCCGTACACTTCATCTCCTGGCTTCAGTCGCCGTACTGCATCACCCACAGACTCCACAACTCCCGCAACATCAGCACCGAGAATATGGGGCAAATTGAAGGTTTTACCCACATATCCCTCGCGAATCTTCCAATCTACAGGATTTACTCCTGCTGCATAGATCCGAATCAAAACTTCATCTGCTGCGGGTTGAGGTAGCGGCACGTCTTCGTACTTCAAGACATCTACGCCACCATAAGCGTGCATCCGAATTGCTTTCATAAGTTGTATGGGTATGGAGTGGATATAGAACAGTTACCCTCCAATCGCGCCGACAGCTGCCCCTTCATAAGCTGTATTCACGGCTACGTCTTTCCAAGCCTCCATCTCTGCCTTGACTGATTCTAGTTTTGTTTCAATTGCATCCACGGCATCTGCACCTAAAGCGAGTCTTAAAGGTGGGTTATCGCTATTTACGGCTTGAATCATTGCCTCGGCTGCTTTAACGGGATCGCCTGGTTGCTTGCCATCCATATCTTGCAGCCACTGACGGAGACCACCAACTATAGGTTCGTAGTCGGCAATTTGAGTATCGGCTAAAACGAGCGATCGCCCATTAAAATCCGTCCTAAACGCCCCTGGTTCGACAATGATAATTTTAATCCCTAACGCCTCTACTTCCTTGACAAGTGCTTCAGACAAGGCTTCTAGAGCAAACTTAGTCGCGCAATGGATCCCAGCGCCAGGAAAAGACACGAAACCACCTACCGAAGAAAGGTTGAGAATGTATCCACTGCGGTGCTGTCGCATCGAGGGTAGCACTGCTCGCATCATGTTCAGCGCCCCAAAAACATTCGTTTCAAACTGGCGGCGAGTTGCTTCATCGCTGAGTTCTTCCAACGCCCCCATCGTACCGTAGCCAGCATTATTTACCAGTACGTCAATGCCTCCGAATTTAGCGATCGCCGTTTCTACTGCTGCCTTGACTTGTGCTGGCTGAGTCACGTCTAGCTGCACTGCTAGAGCGCGATCGGGATATTTTGTCTGAATATCTTCAACATGTTGGGGATTTCGTGCCGTTACTACGACTTTCTCGCCCCGATCTAATACTGCTTGGGCGATCGCTCTCCCGAACCCACTAGAACTACCTGTAATCAACCAGACGCGAGAATTTTGCACAGATGTCATAAAACTCTCCAATTGCTGAATTGGTTTACTCTATTGCGCGATTGAATTGTCAGTTGTACGTTTTGGTTTGAAATTTTTAACCAAACTCAATTTGGTGCGATACAGCTAGCTGAGAACAAGAAAAGTATTCCCTTAATTCTTATCACTCGCTACTTTCTTAATTTCTGCTTTGTATTTTCAACGAGCGATAGTTCCTCATGCATATTTCAAGGTAGAACAATGAGAGCTATATTGTCAACTCAATTGCAGACCTATCGATCGTCAACTCGATTAAATCATATATTGATAAATCCCAATTAAGTTTCCATCAGGATCGCGTATATAAGCAGTTTTGAGATCGTAACTAGGATTAGCCATTGGCTCTCTAGTAAATTTAATTCCCTTTTGTTTTAATTCGTGACAAACTGTTTCTACATCGGCAACCACAAAAACTAACACGGCACGATCTTGACATTCTGCGTGAAGTGGGAGGCGATCGCTGCCAATTATTTCTGCCATTTCTTGCCGTTGCGAGATTGCTAGTTTCATATCTCCAGCGGCAAATTCAGCGTACCCTTCCTGAGTAGCATCTACTATTACCTTAAATTCCAAAATATCTCGATAGAAAGCAAAGCAAGCTTTCAGATCGGTAACTAAAAGTCTAGTGTAAGAGGTACGAACTTGCATAATTCAGTTATCAGTTGTCAGTTGTTAGTGTAGAGACGTTACATTTAACGTCTGTAGAAAGTTATCAGTTATCAGCAATCGCTCTATGAGCTTTTGACTTTTAACTTTTAATTTTTGACTTTTACTCATGAGGTTCGGTGAAAACGACTTCGTACAGGTGAAATTCGTTTTCTGATAAACCTTGCCAATATTCCCGCACGGGAGCAAATTTTGGTTCTTTGACTAGTAGTTCAAAATTATCGAGAGTTTGCCAAAATCCATAATTCATCGTGCGCGTTCCGTCAAGCGAACGGTGAAAATTTGCAGATAATAGATCGGGGTGTTCTAACGCAATTGTGACGTTTTCTCGCTCTAGCTCTATCAAGCGAGACTGATTTTCTGGCTTCATTCTAAATTCTCCCAGGTGAATTAAGCGCCCTGGAGAAATTGTGAGGTCTGCTGATTCCGGTAAAGAAATCGTTACCTCGTATACACGGGAGTCTAGTAAATGAAAATTGGCTAATTTAGCTGCTCCCCGCGCTTGTATTTCAGAGTTATTGAGGAAAGCTTTGTAATCTTCTAGAGTTTTCCACTGAGCGTAGTTTAGGACTCTGATACCGTCTAAACTTTTGTGGAGACTCGATGAAACAAAACCAGGTTGGTGCTTTACATCTGCCTCCACGAATTCCACAATTGTATTTATTAGTTCCTGCTGTTGTTCTGGTTCTACAGCAAAAATAATGATGACTGTAATAACCTCGTTGTGTTTGGCAATAGAAGGCATTTTTAAACCTCTACTCAGCTACAGCAATCCTCAATCGATCGCACCTTCGGTTACAGTCAGCTTTCTACACCGATAAGTGTCAACTGTCAACCAACTACCAATTGACGCGCCTCTATCGGTTCTCCTGTCAAACTGAAAGCCCGTACTTCGGTAATTTTGACTGTAACTAATTGCCCCTTAAGCTGGATAATATCGCCATCAAAGAACGTCAAACGATTTCCTCTGGTTCTTCCCATCACTTGCTGGGGATTTTTGGGGTTTTGGTCTTCTACTAAAACTTCCTCAACTCTACCTAAATAACGTTGCGATCGCGCTTGGGCTGTGGTGGCAACTAAATGATTTAATCTTTGCAGGCGATCGCTCTTGACTTCTTCACTTAATTGTGCATCCCATAAAGCAGCGGGAGTCCCGGGACGTGGGGAATAAGCGGCTGTATTCAAATGGTCGAAACCAATATCTGCCACTAATTTGAGTGTATTTTCAAATTGCGCTTCAGTTTCCCCAGGAAAGCCGACAATCGCATCAGCGCTAATTGAAGCATCGGGCATCAGTTGCCGAATTTTATCGATAATCCGCCGATATTTTTCGTGGGTGTAACCCCGTGACATCCGTTTGAGGACTTCGTTATCGCCCGATTGGAAGGGAATGTGAAAATGCTCGCATACCTTGGGTAACTCCGCACAAGCACGAATTAATCGTTCGGTGAAATAACGCGGGTGACTGGTAGCAAAACGGAGGCGATCGACTCCTGGTACGTCGTGGACGTAGTAGAGTAAATCTGTCAGCGTGTGTAAGTGTCTGCCTTCTGGGGTTGTTCCTGGTAAGTCGCGCCCATAAGCATCGATATTTTGACCGAGTAAGGTAATTTCTTTATATCCCTGTTTGCCCAACTCTACCATCTCGGCTTTAATCGCCTCCGGCGTGCGAGACTGTTCTACACCACGCACGTTGGGAACCACGCAGTAAGTACAGCGTTCGTTGCAACCATAAATCACATTTACCCAAGCTGTGACGGTGCTATCGCGGCGCGGTTTCGTAATATCTTCGACAATTTGAATCGGTTCTGTTGCTACAACTTGATTGCCGTCGAATACTTGTTCTAACAATTCTTCTAAACGATTGGCGTGTTGGGGTCCCATGACGAGATCGATTTCCGGTACTCGTCGCAGCAGTGTTTCGCCTTCCTGCTGTGCCACGCAACCAGCAACAACTATTGTCAAGTCTGCTTGTTCCTGCTTGCGCTTCGCCTGTCTGCCTAAGTAGGAATAAACTTTTTGCTCGGCGTTGTCCCGAATCGTGCAAGTATTGTAGAGGAGTAAACTTGCTTCATTCGGGTCTTCTGACCACTCGAAGCCCATATCCTCAAGGATGCCAGCCATGCGTTCGGAGTCAGCCTTGTTCATCTGGCAGCCAAAAGTGGTGATGTGATAGCGGCGGTTAGGAGCGATCATTACGTGCAGACAAGTTCGGATTTAGCTTTACATTATACCCATTATAGATTTTTGAACTATAGATTTTTGCACGGATTTTTACGGTTCTAGCTCGACTCGCAGCTAAGCCGCAAGCTATTTTAGTAAAAAATATTACTGCAAGGAAGTTTTTCTTACGCAACATTACCGTATGATAAATCTTACTACCCCTAAATTGGGTGCAAAGCTCAAAGATGACAAAAGTTTCTGTTATTGTTTTGGTTTACAAGAGTGAGCCATATATTGCAGCGACAATTCATTCAGTGTTGGCACAGACTTACAAAAACTTTGAAATTCTAGTCATTGATGACGGTTCGCCCGATCGCAGTGTACAAATCTGTCAGCAATTTGACGATCCGAGAATTAGAATTATTCGTCAAGAAAATCGCGGCGTACCAGCGGCACGAAACACGGGAATTCGTCATGCAAAAGGAGAATATATCGCCTTTTTAGATGGAGACGATTTGTGGCTGCCGCAAAAATTAGAAAAACAAATCGCGCATTTAGAATCATCTCCTTTTGTTGGCATGAGTTTTTGTCGTTCTAGTTTTATCGATGAATGTGGTAAGTGTTTAGGAACTTATCAAATGCCAAAACTAAAAGGAATTAACTTATCATATCTAATTCGTTGTAATCCAATTGGAAATGGTTCGGCAGGAGTCATACGTCGTAAAGTTTTAGAAGATATCAAATTTACGCATCAACAACATGGCAATTTTGAAGATCGCTATTTTGACGAACAATTTAGGATATCGGGAGGAGAAACCGATTTTTTACTACGGATTCTGATTCAAACTCAATGGAAAATTGAAGGTATTCCCGCAGCTTTGACGCTATATAGAGTCAATTCTGGAGGGATGACAGCAAACTTATTGAAGCGGTTAGAATCTGCCAGCCAAGAAATTGAAAAAACTCGTTTGTACGCCCCAGAATTAAACTTGCGTTGGCGGGGAGTAATAAAATCTTATTACATCAGGTATTTAGCCCGCAGTGCCGTCCGGTTTCGGAAAGGAAAAACAGCTGTTAAATTAATTCATCTAGCTTTAGCTAATTATGGGAAATTAATATTTGAGGAACCCTATAGAACTCTCTCAACCCTAATAGCCGCTTACTTGCTCCTGCTACTACCGCAAGAATTATATAATCGAATTGAGACTTTAGCTATAAAGGCGATCGGCACTATCCAAGAACGAAAAATTAAACAAGATACATTAAATATTCGTCATTGAAAATGACAAAAGTGAAAATCACCAATTACCAATTATCAATTACCACTTACCAATCGCAAAATGAATACCAGAGAAAAAATTATCCAAGAAATTGATTCCCTCAGCGAACCTCAGTTGCAGGCAATTTTAGAATCGATCTACTCACTGAAGCGAAAGTCGGAAACAAATCATAGCAAGGCAGTACAAGCTTTCTTAGTTTCTCTTGAAGAACGTCAGGAGGTTTACCGTCGCCTTGCAGAATCCTGAATTTTTAGAACTAAATGATATTTTGATTATTCACCAAATTTTACTCGAACAGTTTGGTGGTCTGCCTGGTATCAGAGATGAAGGCTTACTTGAATTTGCCATCTTCCAACCAAAAGCAACTTTCTTTGGTGAGTTACTGCATCCTACGATTCACGTACAAGCAGCTGCTTATCTCTATCATATTGCCAAAAATCATCCATTTCTAGATGGCAATAAGCGTACTGCTTTTGGTGCAATGGAAGCGTTTTTGCGTTTAAATGGCTGCAATTTAAGCTTTTCTGATGAGCAAGCCTACCAAATAGTACTACAAGTAGCTCAAGGTGAAATTAGTAAGGAAGAACTTACCTTACTATTAAAACAACACATAAAGCCACAGTAAGCGATCGCCAGATATTTCTCGCTCGATTTGTCATATTTTCTCATAATTATAAATAATAGTGGGAGGTGCGATCGCAGACCAACAGACAACCACTCACCACTCACTACTCACTTTCCATATGAGAAATTTGCGGGGATTCATCAAACTTCTAGAAGAAAGAGGACAATTGCGGCGAATTACCGCATTAGTCGATCCCGATTTAGAAATTGCCGAGATTTCTAACCGGATGTTACAACAAGGTGGTCCTGGTTTATTGTTCGAGAACGTCAAAGGTTCGCCCCATCCCGTAGCAGTTAACTTGATGGGGACGGTAGAAAGGATCTGCTGGGCGATGAACATGCAGACACCCCAAGAATTAGAAGAACTGGGGAAAAAGCTGAGTATGCTGCAACAGCCAAAACCACCGAAGAAGATTTCTCAAGCGGTAGAATTTGGCAAGGTGTTATTTGATGTTGTCAAAGCCAAACCAGGAAGAGACTTTTTTCCCGCTTGTCAGCAAGTCGTGATTCAAGGCGACGAACTCGATTTAAATAAACTTCCCCTAATCCGTCCCTATCCAGGGGATGCAGGCAAAATTATCACGCTGGGTTTAGTCATTACCAAAGATTGCGAGACAGGTACGCCTAACGTCGGCGTGTATCGCTTACAACTACAATCGCGTAACACGATGACCGTACATTGGTTATCGGTACGGGGTGGGGCAAGACATTTGCGTAAAGCCGCAGAAAAAGGTAAGAAATTAGAAATTGCGATCGCCCTTGGTGTAGATCCTTTAATTATCATGGCGGCGGCTACTCCTATCCCTGTCGATTTATCAGAATGGCTGTTCGCCGGACTTTATAGCGGTTCTGGAGTGAACTTAGCAAAGTGCAAAACCGTAGATTTAGAAGTTCCCGCCGACTCCGAATTTGTCTTAGAAGGAACCATTACCTCAGGGGAAGTTTTACCCGATGGTCCTTTCGGCGATCATATGGGTTATTACGGTGGATTGGAAGATTCGCCCTTGGTGCGTTTCCACTGCATGACTCACCGCCAAGATCCAATTTATTTGACCACATTTAGCGGTCGTCCGCCAAAAGAAGAAGCAATGATGGCGATCGCGCTCAATCGGATCTATACTCCTATTCTGCGGCAACAAGTTTCTGAAATTGTCGATTTCTTCCTCCCAATGGAAGCTTTAAGCTACAAAGCCGCGATTATCTCCATTGATAAAGCTTACCCTGGGCAAGCGCGGCGGGCAGCTCTAGCTTTTTGGAGTGCCTTACCTCAATTCACTTATACTAAATTCGTGATTGTGGTGGATAAGGACATCAATATTCGCGATCCGCGTCAGGTAGTATGGGCAATTAGTTCTAAAGTTGACCCTACCAGAGATGTGTTTATTTTGCCCAATACACCCTTCGATAGCCTCGATTTCGCCAGCGAGAAAATTGGTTTAGGCGGACGCATGGGAATTGATGCAACTACCAAAATTCCCCCTGAAACAGAACATGAATGGGGCGCACCTTTAGAATCCGATCCTAATGTAGCAGCAATGGTAGAAAGGCGTTGGAGTGAATATGGTTTGGCAGATTTGCAACTAGGAGAAGTCGATCCAAATTTGTTCGGTTACGATATGCGTTAAATCGGTTTCGTAGGGGCACACAGCTGTGCGCCCCTACAAGTTATGGTGTAGATTGCGATAGCTAAATTGAATTCAATCAAAATTTTTATTGGAAAAAGCGATCGTAATCATAGCTTGTCGTAATCTAAAGGCTGTGCTAATCCTTCAGCAATCTCTTGTCTAGCCCGTTTAGCAGCAGCAATCAGTTTAGGTTGAGTTTTCGCAACTAAATTATCCCACTCAAGCTTATCTTCTGAAGGCTAGTAAGTATCTACAACTAATAGTTAGGATGAGCATTGCCCATACGATCTTTACTTCTCATCACTAGAAAAATCTATACATTTCTTTGCGCCTTTGCGTCTTTGCGTGACATTAATAGCTTAAATCTATGCAAGTAGAAAATATGTCTGAGAAATTTAAATCGCAACTTCAGCAAATGACAAACGAGGAACTGATAGACTTTGCCCTAGAACACGTAGGAGAAGAACACGACAGCATTCGCAAAGCTGCTTTACAAGAACACTACTTGAGAATAAAAAACGATCCTAATACAGTCACTGCTCCACCAGGAAACATTGAAATTTTAAAATCATACCTATCGCGACTCCAAAACAAATAAAAAAAGTTTCCCCACCACTTGCTAGCAACCTGACATAAAACCTGCCACAGTCACTACCAAGAGTGGGGAGACATTTGCTGATATTAAACCAAAACAAATTTGAGCTACTTTAGCAAACTCAAAAACTATGACATCGCCTGAATGATATAGTCAAAATAAGGTGCTGCTTCTGCTGCTTCTTCCGCACTCAATAGAGACAAAGAAGCATTCTTCAAACAGCGAATTGACTCAACCATACCAGGAACGGGAACGCCCAGAGAATTATACATTTCTCTGACACCGACCAAACCGATCTTTTCAATCGGCTCTTTATCCCCAGCTAGCACGCCATAAGTAATTAGACGCAGATACCAGCCGTAGTCCCGCAAACACAGCGCCCGCTGACGTTCGCCATAGGCATTTCCACCAGGGGCGATAAAGTCAGGACGTTTTTGCCACAGTTTTTTACTTGCTTCCTGAACGATTTTCTTTTCGTTTTCGGCTAGGGTTGCGGCGATGCGCATCCGCTGTATGCCTGTTTGCAAAAAGTTTTTAATGTTTTCGAGTTCGCCAGCGCTGGGATAGCGCAGCTCATCATCGGCTTTGAGAATAACTTGGCTTACTACACTCATGATTATAGGTAATGAGTCAGAATATCATTTGTAGTTTAGCGATTTCATGTCCCCCAAATAAAGGGATCTTTTCAGTTATGTCTGTTACAAGGGGACAAAATTTACAAAACATGATCGATCGCACTCCCGACCGCTGGCAACAGGGCGACTTAGTAGAAGTAACCATTACCGACTTAAATGATAGTGGTGATGGGGTGGGGCGTGTCAACAGTAGGGTTGTTTTCATTCCCGATACGACCCCAGGCGATCGCGCTAAGGTGCGTTTGGTGCGTGTCAAGCCGCAATACGCCTACGGTAAACTCCAAGAACTCCTCGAATCTTCTAGCGATCGCATTCGTCCGCGCTGCATCGTAGCTGATAAATGCGGCGGCTGTCAGTGGCAGCATATCGCCTACGAACATCAACTGGAAGCCAAGCGCCATCAAGTTATCCAGACATTAGAACGAATTGGCAGCTTTGTTAATCCCCCTGTCGATGCTGTTTTAACAGGGAATGCCGATCTCGGTTATCGTAACAAAGCTACATATCCCGTGGGAAAATCGGCTACAGGACAAATCCAAGCAGGCTACTACCAAAAAGGCAGCCATCAGTTAATTAACCTAAATCAATGCCCCGTCCAAGATCCTCGCCTCAACCCTCTGCTAGCAGAAGTCAAACAAGACATTCAACAGCGGGGATGGCGGGTATATGACGAAAAACACCACAGAGGACAAGTACGCCATTTAGCCTTACGAATTGGTCGCCGTACAGGAGAAATGCTGCTAACTCTGGTAGTAAAAGATTGGGACTTACCTGGAATTGAAGCCCAGGCGCAGGAATGGTTAGACAGGTATCCGCAGCTAGTCGGAGTCTCGTTAAATCGCCAAAGCGATCGCACCAACGTTATTTTTGGCAGTGAAACCCGATGTATTGCCGGACACCCGTATCTACTAGAAATTTTTGCGGATTTAAAGTTTCATGTGCTACCCGATACATTCTTTCAAGTGTATACGGAGGCGGCTGAAGCCCTGTTGCAGGAAATTACTCAACACCTGAATTTACAAGGTGACGAAATCTTAGTAGATGCATACTGCGGCATTGGCACGTTAACCTTACCGCTAGCCCAAAAAGTGCAACAAGCAATCGGTTTAGAAGTTCAATCCGCCGCCGTTGAACAAGCCCAAAACAACGCCCGACTCAACCAGATTACCAACACCACATTTCAAGTCGGAGAAGTCGAAAAACTGCTTCCCCAACTCGAAACCACTCCAGATATTGTACTGCTCGATCCACCCCGCCAAGGATGCGATCGCGCCGTCATCGAAACCCTGCTGCAAACCCAGCCGCAGCGGATCGTCTACGTCAGTTGTAAAGCCGCCACCCTTGCCCGCGATTTAAAATTACTCTGTCAAAATGGCAAATACCGCCTTACCAGAGTCCAACCAGCCGACTTTTTCCCCCAAACCGCCCATGTGGAGTGTGCAGCCTTCTTGGAGAGGGAGAGTGGGGTGTAGGGTGTGGGGTGTGGGGACAAGGAGGACAAGGGGGACAAGGGGGACAAGGGGGACAAGGGGTCCCCGCGACCGAAGGGAGTGGGGATTAGGGGGCGAAGGGGGACAAGGAGGACAAGGGGGACAAGGGGGACAAGGGAGACAAGGAAGACAAGGAAGAATTTCTAGTCACTAGCCACCAGCCACTAGCTACTGATAACAATTACCCATTACCCATTACCCATTACCAACTCCCCTATTAGGTATAATTACGATAGATCCGCATAAATGTGTAGGATAGAAGATAACAAAGATGCTAATATTGATTAAGAGGCAGCTGCCAATTTTAATCTCGATCAATACAATTCAAGTGAAAATACAGTCAACGCATATATAACGCATATATAAGGTTGGCTGTTGTTTTTGAAGGTTGGCAGATATCCAAGGGGCTATATGCTGTTGAGGAAGAAAGGCTGGATTCGCTCGATTGGTTGTCTATATGGAGTGGCGATCGCAGATCGTACGCACAAGTTTTTTACAGCTTCGCAGTAGTTCTTTCAGCTATTGCACGTCAGCAACGTTTGCTTTGACTGCACACAAACGAAGTAAATCGTACCTAGCGTTTGTTAATTCGTTATGTTTGTCGCTCAGCAAGTTCGTGTCATTAATAGCCGGAAGCTACGGAGTTTTTTGTAGTGATTACTATCTCATCGCGTCCAGTTGGGCGTAACTGGAGTACGATTAGCTTTGCCTCTACGCTCTATTTGTGTTCTATCCTCGATTTACTCTTAGCAGAAGTACCGTGTCGGTTGCAAGCAGAACTACGCCTGGGTTTGCAGGAAGCACTAGTTAATGCAGCTAAACACGGGAACAAGCTAGATCCCGGTAAGGTTGTCATCGTCCGATTTTCTTACACGGACGACCATTACTGGTGGATTATTTCCGATCAAGGTTGCGGTTTTGAGCGTCCTTGCTGTGAGTGCGACACTCTCGATCCTGAAGCGTATTTGCCTTCAACAGAATCGGAAAACGGTCGCGGTACTTGTATTCTATATAAAATCTTCGATCGCGTAATTTGGAACGCAGCCGGAACAGAACTCAGACTTGGTAAGCAAATGGGTAGCCGCTTCCGTTTACCTATGCTTAATTAGGGGCAAGGAGTGAGGAGCGAGGAGCGAGGGGAATTCAAAATTCAAAATTCAAAATTTGGAAGTCGGAAAACCTCAGAAATTTCTCCTCTGCTCCCCTGCACCTGAAGAAGCTCCTTTGTCCCCCTTGTCTACCCTGTCTCCTGGTTCTTTCTCCCTCACTCCTCACTCCTCACCCCTTTTTGATGAGTAGGGCAAGGTGGAGCAGAGATCGAGCGATCTAACCAGCCAACTGCCTGTTGTAACCTTGGTAATGCTTCTTCTGGTTGGTCTTTAAGTAAAAAGACGATCGCCGCCGCTGCTTGTTCGTTGGCTCTAGCTTTACGATTAGACTTAAGCTTGTGCCACTCATCAGGGGAAATTGACAACCTTTCCAGCAAAGCTTGGGCTAGTTCCTGCGTGCTAAATTCGCTTAACGATGATTTTCGATCCAACTTGGTAGGTTGAAGCATACTGGTGGGCATATTAGTTTCGATCGCTAATCTAACAAATATCGATGCAACCGCCACAGCCATCAGAATCACCTGCACCATCAGAGGATGAGTTGGAAAACTCGATCGCCGAAGTTGAGCGATCGCTTGTTGCCCTGAAACAACGCTACGCTCAAGTAAAACAAGACAAACAGCAGCAAGCAGAACTCCAGCAGCAATTAAAACAGGTTAAGCGAGACATCGAACGATCGCGATCGCCACACTCAAAAGTACAGTTAAAGGCAGAACTAAAGCAAATTCAAGCACAACTAGAAACTATAGAAGTCAACCTCGAAAGCCAATTATTTTCTTGGGGAAGCCTGAAAGCCCCTTTCTGGCAAGCTGTCCGCTTCGGTGGCTTAGGAGTTATTGTAGGCTGGATATTAAAGTCATGTACTGGGTAATGGGTAATTGGTAATGGGTAATCGGCAAGTCAAAAGTCAAAAATGAACGGTTAAAACGATTGACTACCCACTACTCCCTACTCCCTACTCCCTACTCCCTACTCCCTACTCCCTTTTATGAAGCGACGCATTATTGAAATTTTACGCAACGGACAATCAGATGAGTCTGTGACAGTTCAGGGTTGGGTACGCACCAAACGCGATTTAAAAGGGTTTGCGTTTGTAGAAGTGAACGATGGATCGTCCCTGGCAAGTTTGCAAGCGGTACTGAAGGCGGAAATGCCAGACTACGAAGCAACTCTGAAGCAGATTAATACAGGCGCTTCGGTGGAAATTAGCGGGGTGCTAGTGCCTTCGCAAGGTAAAGGGCAAAGAATTGAATTGCAAGCCGAAACCGTAAAAGTGTTCGGTGATGCCGATCCCGAAACATACCCATTGCAGAAAAAACGCCACTCATTTGAATTTTTGCGGACAATCGGACATTTGCGATCGCGTACCAATTCGTTAGGGGCAGTTTTTCGCGTCCGTAACGCCTGTGCGACGGCAATCCATCAGTTCTTTCAAGAACGGAGTTTCTTGTGGGTTCACACCCCTGTGATTACCCGTAACGATTGCGAAGGCGCGGGGGAACTATTTACAGTTACGAGTTTGGATCTGAAAAAGATTCCGCAGACTGAAAACGGCAAAATCGATTACAGCCAAGATTTTTTTGGCGGACAAGCTTTTTTAACTGTCAGCGGACAATTAGAAGCTGAAGTCATGGCGATGGCGTTTAGCAACGTCTACACATTTGGTCCTACATTTCGGGCAGAAAATTCTAATACATCTCGACATTTAGCAGAATTTTGGATGGTGGAGCCAGAAATGGCTTTTTGCGATTTAGTGGGAAATATGGATTTAGCAGAAGCGTTTTTAAAGCATATTTTCAAATATGTTTTGGAAACTTGTCCAGAAGATATGAAATTTTTCAATCAGCGAATTGATGATTCTGTGTTGGCAACGGCTGATAATATTATCAACAACCAATTTGAACGAATTACTTATACAGAGGCGATCGCGCAGTTAGAAAAAGCCACAAAAACCTTTGAATATCCGGTTGAGTGGGGATTGGATTTACAATCGGAACACGAACGCTACTTAGCAGAAGAATTATTTAAAAAGCCGGTTATCGTTACCGATTATCCCAAGCAGATTAAAGCCTTTTATATGCGGGTAAACGATGACGATAAAACTGTTCGTGCTATGGACGTTCTCGCGCCTAAGATTGGCGAAATTATTGGTGGCTCTCAACGGGAAGAACGGTTAGAAGTTTTAGAAAAACGGATGCAAGCTCAAGATATCAATCCTGACGATTTGTGGTGGTATTTAGACTTGCGCCGTTATGGTACTGTGCCTCATGCTGGTTTTGGTTTGGGGTTTGAAAGGTTAGTCCAATTTATGACGGGTATGGGCAATATTCGCGATGTCATTCCCTTCCCGCGTGCGCCATTGAGTGCCGAGTTTTAATTTTGTGGTGGGCATTGCCCACCCTACAGCTAAGCTGTCTATAAACATGATTGAGGTTGAGCAAGTGGTTAGTGGCTACTGAGATTTAGATACATTGTTTGAGTAAGACAGATGCTGATAAAATATATTGAAACTGCAATGCATCAAGCAACATATGAGTTGCTAGAAGATGGAACTTTTTACGGTAGAATTCCTGATTGTCAAGGTGTGTGGGCAAATGCAGAAACTCTAGAAGCTTGCCGAGACGAGCTACAAGAGGTTTTAGAAGGCTGGATTCTTTTGGGGTTACAGCTTGGACATCAGCTTCCCGTGCTAGATGATATCGATCTTTCTTTTAAAAAGGAAGCTGCTTGATGCCTCTTTTTGGACCAATTAGCCGCAAAGACTTAATTACCTGCTTGCGTGCTTTAGGTTTTGATGGATCTTATTCAGGCAAAAAACACCAATTCATGATAATAAGGAACCCTGCGCCTACGAATACCTAACCCTCATAGAGGTGACATTAGTAAAGGGTTGCTGGCTCAGATTTTAGCTGAAGCAGGTATTAGTCGCGACGAATGGGAAAGTATTTAAAGTTAGCAGTAGAAGTAGGCAGCGTTACCAACCTACTCGCTGCGATCGGGCAAAATAGCAAAAGGGATGGCAGAATAGCAAAATGCTGCGATTGTACTTAAACTAAAACGTAAGATGAAGTTTCAACCGCCTCTGATTGGCATCACCACATCGGGACAGATGCTTACAGGCAATTTCTCTCTATCTAAATTTTATGTGGAAGCAATACGCTCGGCAGGAGGTGTACCGATACTAATTCCAGCGGGAGAACCTAACCTCGCTGCTATGTTTGCTCAGTTAGATGGTTTAGTTTTCTCTGGTGGAGGTGATATCGATCCCGACATGTATAATGGGGTGTGTCATCCTACGATTTACAATATCGACCCAGAACGCGATCGCTCGGAAATTTCTCTAGCGCAATTGGCTTTGGCTACTGAAATACCAATTTTGGGTATTTGTCGCGGCTTAGAAATACTAGTGGTAGCTACTGGTGGCAGCCTGATTCCTCACTTACCCGATGAGTTTGGCGAAGTTATAGCCCATCGAGCTGACCAAGCGCTTTCAACTGAGCATACTGTAAAAATTGCTCCAGATACTCACTTAGCCCAAATTGTCGGTACGTTAGAAGTACCTGTCGTTTCTTGGCATCATCAAGCAGTTGGTACTATTCCCTCTGAGTGGCGGATTGCGGCAAAAGCACCGGATGGAGTCATCGAAGCTTTAGAACACGGAAATCATCCTTGGGCGATCGCGCTACAATGGCATCCTGAAATGTCTATTCAAGATTCATCCCAATATCGGATCTTTCACGCTTTTGTCACTGCGGCAAGAACGAGAATGGGAATGTGGAAAACTGCTTAATCAACGAATAGGGTGTGGGGTGTTGGTAAATGGTAAATGGTAATTGGTAATTGGTAATTGGAAAGTCGTAAATTGAACTTCACTGGTAACTGGTAACTGGTAACTGGTAACTGATTAGCGGCGGCGCTGTTGGAGTTTGCGGTAAACGTCTTTCAAATCAACGTGGTGATGTGCTAGGGCGACTAAAGTATGGTATAGCAAATCTGCTACTTCCCCCGCGATCGCATCTGGTTCGTCGTCTTTAAATGCCATCACTACCTCAGCCGACTCCTCGCCAATTTTCTTTAAAATTTTATTGTCTCCCCCTGCTAAGAGCTTGCAAGTGTAAGAACCTTCTTGAGGATTATCGCGGCGATCGCTAATGATGGCAAATAATTGAGACAGAGTGTCTGCTGGTGGTGGAACAATCTGTCCATCTTCGCGGTGAAAACAACTCCGTTCCCCTGTATGGCAAGCAATATCACCGATTTGTTCGGCACTGATGAGAATTGCATCGCTATCGCAATCGTAACGGAGCGATCGCACTTTTTGGATGTGTCCTGATGTCGCTCCTTTATGCCATAGTTCTGTACGGGAACGACTCCAAAACCAAGTCTCGCCAGTCTCCAAAGTTTTTTGCAACGACTCGCGATTCATCCACGCCAACATCAACACCGTACCGTCTAAATAGTCCTGGACGATGGCTGGTACTAATCCGCGTTCGTCATAGCGAATTTTGTCCAGCGGAATAGCTTGAGCAAAAGAATTTAATTCTGGATTGGAGGACATATAAAAACCCTGACACGATCGACAGTGGCATACTCAATTCAAGATACCACTGCCGATCTATTATCAGTTGTTGATTGTCAGTTATTGATTGTCAGTTCTCAGCCAGCAGCGATCGCTGGCTGGAAGAGTTGGGAGTTAGAGTGTTTCACCCACCACGCACCACTCACCACTGAATGATTAAACACTTGTGACTAAATTTCTGGCAGAATAGATCTTTACGGCAGTTAGAGCTGCTTTATGAGCTTGTGCTGTTTCTCCATACCATTGAATGGTTGAATTATAAGCAGCTCGATACAAATCTTGTGCTGCTTCAGGTAAGCGATCGCGGATTTCCGCAGGTAAATCTTGATTGGTTCGGTATAACATAATTTTATTCTTTTTTTATCGTGTAATTTATTACCTTAGGTGTTTTGAATTGAACCCACAAACCCCAAAAGACAGAGTTTTAATATTCAACTTAGGAGAGAACCTTGGTTAATACCAGCATTAAAACCACCAAATCAGAAGAGATTTTTGCCGCTGCTCAGAAACTCATGCCCGGGGGCGTTAGTTCTCCAGTCCGAGCTTTTAAATCTGTAGGCGGACAGCCGATCGTATTCGATCGCGTTGAGGGGGCATATATTTGGGATGTCGATGGCAATAAATACATCGATTATGTCGGGACTTGGGGTCCCGCCATTTGCGGACACGCTCATCCAGAGGTGATCGCTGCTTTACACGCCGCCTTAGAAAAAGGTACGAGCTTCGGTGCGCCTTCTGTTTTGGAAAACGTGCTAGCGGAGATGGTGATTGATGCCGTCCCTAGCATTGAAATGGTACGCTTCGTCAACTCCGGTACGGAAGCTTGTATGGCAGTCCTGCGCTTGATGCGAGCTTTTACAGGACGAGATAAGATTATCAAGTTTGAAGGCTGCTATCACGGTCATGCCGATATGTTTCTGGTGAAAGCTGGTTCTGGGGTTGCTACCCTCGGCTTACCGGATTCTCCAGGTGTACCTAAGTCTGCTACCAGCAATACTCTGACTGCGCCTTACAACGATCTAGAAACGGTCAAAGCATTATTTGAAGAAAACCCCGATGAAATTGCTGGTGTCATTTTAGAGCCAGTTGTCGGTAATGCTGGCTTTATTTCTCCCGACGCAGGCTTTTTGGAAGGATTGCGAGAAATTACCCGCGATCGCGGTGCGTTGCTCGTGTTTGATGAAGTCATGACAGGCTTTCGGATTGCCTACGGTGGCGCTCAAGAGAGATTTGGCATCACCCCTGACTTAACTACGTTGGGTAAAATTATCGGTGGCGGTTTGCCTGTAGGCGCTTACGGCGGACGCAAAGATATCATGTCTATGATTGCCCCAGCAGGTCCTGTCTATCAAGCTGGAACGCTTTCTGGTAATCCCCTAGCAATGACAGCAGGGATTAAAACTTTGGAATTGCTGCAAAAGCCTGGGACATACGAAGCGCTCGATCGCATCACGAAAAAGTTAGCTGATGGAATGCTGCAAGTTGCCAAAGAAACAGGACACGCCGCTTGTGGCGGGCAAATTAGCGGGATGTTTGGTTTCTTCTTTACCGAAGGACCAGTACATAATTACGAAGACGCTAAAAAGGCAGATTTAATCAAATTCAGCCGTTTCTATCGCGGGATGTTAGAGCGAGGAATCTATCTCGCGCCTTCTCAATTTGAAGCTGGCTTTACCTCTTTAGCTCACACCGATGCGGATGTAGAGCAGACTTTAGCCGCTGCTAGAGAAGTGCTAATGTCAGTGACCAGTTACCAGTTACCAGTGACCAGTGATTAGTGACTCCTGAGTAGTAGCCACTCGCTTTCACAAGTTAACCTGTTGTAACGAAAGCACACCTTTTCCTTTCTTCACCACCGCGATCGCCCAGCGCCTTCGCGGTTTGTTTTCACATCCTGAATTAGTACATCTGTATTAAGATAAAAAACAGAGAGTTCAAGGACTGCAACTCACTCCCTGCTCCCTGCTCCCTACTCCCTATTCTTTCGGCAGCATCGCCCAAATTTGTTCGACAAACTGCTGGTGATCCACGACTGGTTTTGAAATGTAACCGTCTGCACCGCTTTGGCGCAGAAAGTTTTCGCGATCGCCTTCCATAACGTGGGCTGTGACGAGGATAATTGGTAACTTAGCAGTTTGCGGATTTGACTTTAGCATTTGGGTAATCTTGATCCCATCCACGGCTTTACCCTGATAAACGCTGCGCGAAAGAGAAACATCCATCAAAATAATATCGACTTGTCCAGATGTCGCAATCTCCATGACCTCTTCTACATTTTCCGTATGCTTTGTCTCTAAGCCACCACGTTTTGTCAAAATTTTGGCAAAAACGCGAGCATTTATAGGGTCATCCTCTACAATCAAAACGGTTTTCATCATAACTTTGTTACAGGAGATTGCATATTAAATTGACAGCGGACGTAAGCTATGACAGCATTCTCTGGCTGTTGTTAAGGTACGAATAAAATTTTCCTTTAGTAGAATTGCATACTTAAAGCGAAAAAACAGGAGTGGGTAGATTGAAATCTAAGCGCGATCGTCGCTAATCCAGAATAATACTGGGAATTACTCATCGGCTACTATTAGTATCTTTTTGTAAGCAAATAAATTAGGATGCTGAGGGTAAGCTTTGTAAAGATACTATTAAATTTTTGGCGTTTGTCGTTATCAAGTAGGAAACATCACTCATGGCAAAACAATTAAACCTTCTCCCAGCGGGACAGGTGATTCCCACAGCCCTGCATACAGAAATGCAACGGTCTTATCTGGAATATGCCATGAGCGTAATTGTAGGGCGGGCATTACCAGACGTACGTGATGGCTTAAAACCAGTTCACAGACGAATTTTATATGCCATGCATGAATTGGGTTTAACTCCCGATCGCCCTTATCGTAAATGCGCCAGGGTAGTAGGTGACGTACTCGGTAAGTACCATCCCCACGGCGACCAAGCGGTATACGATGCTTTAGTCCGTCTCGTACAAGACTTTTCCAGCCGCTATCCCTTGCTGGCGGGACACGGTAACTTCGGTTCGGTAGATAACGACCCACCAGCAGCAATGCGTTACACCGAGACTCGCCTCGCACCAGTTGGGAATGAGGCGATGCTGACTGAAATTGGCGAAGAAACAGTTGATTTTATCGGCAATTTCGACAATTCCCAACAAGAACCAGTCGTATTACCAGCTCAACTACCGTTTTTATTGCTCAACGGTGCGTCAGGAATTGCTGTGGGGATGGCGACAAATATTCCTCCCCATAATTTGGGAGAAATCATCGATGGTTTAGTTACGCTGATCGACCAACCAGAATTATCAGACGACAAGCTATTTGAGTTAATCCCTGGACCCGACTTTCCCACTGGGGGCGAAATTATTGGCAGTACGGGAATTCGCGAAGCTTACACCACTGGACGGGGTAGTATTACCATCAGAGGGATTGCTCAAATTGAAGAAATTCAAACTGGGGTCAAGCGATCGCGCCGCACGACAGCAATCGTCGTGACAGAATTACCCTATCAAGTTAATAAAGCAGGTTGGATCGAAAAAGTCGCAGAATTAGTTAATCAGGGTAGGATTGAGGGCATTGGCGACTTGCGAGATGAAAGCGATCGCCAAGGGATGCGGGTAGTGATAGAACTCAAACGAGATGCCGATCCGCAGGTTGTTTTGCGCCAGTTGTACCATCACACTTCCCTGCAAACAAATTTTGGGGCAATTTTCCTCGCTTTAGTAGATCAACAACCGCGTCAACTTTCCTTAAGACAGCTATTACAGGAATTTTTAAATTTCCGCGAACAAACTCTGATTCGGCGCTACACTCACGACTTAAATCGCGCCGAAAGTCGCGCGCATTTGGTAGAAGGGTTGCTGACAGCTTTATCCCATTTGGATGAAGTCATTACAATTTTGCGGCAGGCAAGCGATGGTAGTACGGCTAAAATCACCCTGCAAAATGAGTTGCAATTGAGCGAAGCCCAAGCCGATGCAATCTTAGCAATGCCCATGCGTCGCTTGACGGGTTTGGAACAAAAGAACCTGCAAACTGAATTTGAATCTCTCAGCGAACAAATTCAAACTTTGCGACGGTTGTTAAGCGATCGCCACGAGTTATTAAAAGCATTGAAAAAAGATTTGCGATCGCTCAGACGTAAATTTGCCGACTCTCGCCGGACTCGCATTGGCACTCAAGAAGCAGAAGAACAGAGCAAGAAAAGCTCATCAATTCCGAATTCGGAATTCGGAATTCGGAATTCTGAAGAAGTTGCTTTAGAGTTTACCCAAAAAGGGTATGTCAGAAGGTTAGCTGTTAATGGTAATAAGCCAGGAAGGAAGCCGAAGTCAGACAACGGTTTGATGGAAAATGACTTTGTGATTCAAACCACAACCGCTAAGACAGATGAGAATTTAGTCGTGTTTACCAGTGGTGGAAAGGTTTACCCGTTGCAGGTGGGCGATATTCCTCCTAGTAGCGGGCGATCGCTACGGGGTACGCCATTGATTGGTTTGCTGCCAGGATCGGCTGCTAACGGTACGGAAAGTATTGTGACTCAACTGCTATTACCCGCAGAAACAGAAAACATCCAAGCGCTGTTCATGACTCAATTAGGACGAGTGAAGCGCTTAGCTGCATCGGAGTTACAAAATCTGACCAATCGCGGTTTGACAGTGGTGAAGTTCAAGGATGAAGACCGCTTGTTAGGCGTGCAACCGATCGAACCAGGACAATTTTTGATCCTCGCTTCAGCGGGAGGTAGGCTGTTAAGGTTTGGTATAGATGACGAGCAATTGCCAATTCTAGGACGCACGGCAATGGGAATGCAAGGCTTGCGGCTGCGAAAACAAGAAGAAATGGTTGGCGGAGTGGCAATAGACGATCTCAAAACTAATTTGTTGCTCGTCACCCAAGAAGGATATGCGAAGCGAATACCCGCCCATGTATTGCGTCAAGGCAATCGCGGCGATATTCCAACTCAAGCTTTAGCTTTTAGCAGCAAATCGGATCGGCTGGCAGGAATTGTATCGGCAACAGTAAGTGAGGTCGCTTTGCTTACCAGCAATCAACGGATCGTGCGCCTACCTGTAGATAAAATAGGCAAGTGGGGCAAAGAAGGTACGGGCGATCGCCTCCGCGATATTAAGGACAACGAAAGAATTGTCTCTGTTATTGCCATTCCAGCTACCAACTCATTGATAGAGTAATATTTTTGAAACACAAATCCCAACTCCCATGTTCAAATCCAGTGAGTTTTACAATTTTGACTTTTGACTTTTCACTTTTGACTTACTGAATCGTGATCCAAGTTGCTTTAGAAAACGTCAGTAAGATTTACGGCAAAGTCCAAGCCGTGCAGTCTGTCAGTCTCGACGTGCAGCAAGGAGAATTTTTCACGCTGCTGGGGGCTTCTGGTTCGGGAAAAACAACTTTATTGCGGCTGATTGGCGGTTTTGAAACCCCCGATACTGGCTGTATTTACATTGGGGGCAAAGATGTGAGTCGTCTGCCTGCCTATAAACGTAACGTCCATACGGTGTTTCAGGACTACGCCTTGTTTCCCCACCTATCGGTATTTGAGAATGTAGGTTATGCTTTGCAGGCAAAGCGATCGCCTGTGGCAGAAATTAGCCAACGAGTTACGGAAGCTTTGAAACTCGTCCAACTCGCAGAAATGGCGCAGAGGCTACCTGCTCAACTTTCCGGCGGACAAAAACAACGGGTAGCTTTAGCACGGGCAATTGTCGATCGCCCTGACGTATTACTTTTAGACGAACCGCTTTCAGCTTTGGATGCCAAAATTCGGATGGAACTGCGGCAGGAATTGAAACAACTCCAACGTCAGACGGGAATTAGTTTTATTTATATCACCCACGACCAAGAAGAAGCCCTAGCTTTGAGCGATCGCATAGCAATTTTGAAATCTGGCAAGCTATTACAAGTCGGCACGCCTTTAGAAGTCTACGAACAGCCTGCCGATTTATATGTAGCTGAATTTATCGGACGGGCAAATTTTCTCGATGGCATGTTGTTAAGCGTAGATGGTAATCGGGGAAGAGTGCAAATTGGTGAGACAGCAGTAGTTGAAGGAACAGTAGTTGAAGGAACGACCGCAGCGATTTCTCCTGGTAATGCAGTACGATTAGTCGTGCGTCCAGAAAATATTTGCCTAAATCACGCCAATATTGGTCATGCAGCCACAATTATTCAAAGTCAATATCTCGGTTATGCTACGAGTTATTTAGTTCAGGCGATCGGACTCAATTTTCATGTCATGGAACTGCGACGACGCGGAACTAGCCCCTACAAAGAGGGAGAACGAGTTTTTATCTCTTGGGAATGGATGGAAGCATTGATTTTTTCTACAAACTAAGATGCCAAAACTCAGTATTATCATACCGACACGCGATCGCCCGCAACTATTACCGCGTGCAGTGCAAAGTGCTTTATCGCAAACCATGACAGATCTTGAAGTGATTGTCGTGGACGATGCTTCGACTCAACCGGTGGATTTACCAGCAGATCCGCGTTTGCGAATCATTCGTCTATCTACCCCTCGTGGGGGTGCGGGGGCGCGGAACGTGGGTACGGAAGCGGCGCAGGGGCGCTGGATTTCCTATTTAGATGACGATGACTGTCTTTTACCCGAAATGGCAGTTGTATCCTTAGAGGCGATCGCCAAAGCAACTTTACCTCCACCTGTCGGCGTTATTTCTGGGATCGACGTGGTTGATGATAGCGGGAAAACTCTAGAAACTCGCCTTCCGCCTCCCAGTCGTCCCCGTGGCTGTCATTTTGCTCTAGAAGTTTTGGAACCAGGCAAATCTTACAACACAAAACAAACTCTAGTAGTGGAACGGGATGTCATTTTACAGATAGGAGGCTGGGATGAAACGTTTCGTTCCCGCGTCCATACCGAGCTTTTTTTGCGGCTGAATCCCGTCTGTTCGATCTTGGGTTTACCCATCGTTACCTATCAACTTTACGAGCATCCAGGGGCGCGAGTGTCCCGCAATACAAAATTGCGTCAGGAAAGTTTTCAACGTTTGATTGACAAGCATCAGGCAATTTTTCGCGCTCATCCGCAGATGTTTGCAAATTTTGTCTACGATCACGCCCTAATGTCCTATCGGATGGGGCAAAAATCCCAAGCCTTATCCAGTGTTATTTGGGCAATACAGATCGATCCGTTACGGACGATGAAAAAGACGATAAAACAGCTAGTGCAACGCTTTTAATTTTCTTCGATCGCTCCTTCTGCTTGATGGGCGATCGCTCGTAACTTATCTATAATCTCTGGTGTCACTTGCCACAATCCTCGCTGCTTGGCTTCAATTAACCTTTCTGCCATATCTCGCAATGCCCAAGGATTTTTTTGCTGCACGAAGTCTTGGATAGCTGGATCGAATAAATAAGCTTCGGCAATGCCTTGATACATATAATCTTCAACGCAATGAGCTGTAGCATCGTAGGCAAATAAATAATCTACTGTTGCTGCCATTTCAAAAGCCCCTTTATAACCGTGACGCATCACCCCAGCAATCCATTTCGGATTAACGACGCGGGAACGATATACCTTGGCAATTTCTTCTTTTAAATCACGAATGCGAGGGTTTGCCGGAATAGAATTGTCACCAAAATATGTCTGAGGATTTTTACCGCGAACGGCGCGCACGGCAACAGTTAAACCACCTTGAAATTGATAGTAATCGTCAGAATCGAGCAGATCGTGTTCGCGATTGTCTTGGTTGTGCAAGACAATTTGCATTTCACCCAAACGTTGCTCGAACGCTTCTGGGGCGGCTCGTCCTTCTGAATTACGGGAATAAGCGTAGCAACTCCAATTGATATAAGCATGAGCTAAATCGCGATCGCCCGTCCAATTTTGCGCTTCAATTAATCCTTGTAACCCAGCTCCATAAGCCCCTGGTTTAGAACCAAAAACACGGTAAAGCGATCGCTCTTTTGCCTGTTCGGGTGTCAATCCTGCTGAGTACCAAAACTGGGTTTCGTGTTTCACTTTGGCAGCAAGCGGATTTTGCTCTGCTGGTTCGTCCAACTGCGACACGGCAATAACGGCACTATCAAACAAATCGATTAAATTAGGAAAAGCATCGCGGAAAAAACCAGAAATTCTTAAAGTCACATCCACGCGCGGACGCGCCAACACCGATAGAGGCACAATTTCAAAATCTACCACCCGCCGAGAAACCCCATCCCATACCGGACGCACTCCCAGCAAAGCCAACGCCTCAGCAATGTCATCTCCCCCAGTCCGCATGGTAGAAGTTCCCCAAATCGACAAACCAAGAGTTTTGGGATATTCTCCGTTTTCCTGCGTGTAGCGTTCGATTAAAGCTTCAGCTGCTTTACGTCCGATGTCCCAAGCTGTTTCTGTCGGAATGGCGCGGATATCCACCGAGTAAAAATTTTTTCCCGTCGGTAATACTTCTGGACGACCTCTCGTCGGCGCACCCGATGCCCCACTAGGAACGTATCGCCCATCTAAACCACGTAATAAATTGGTAATTTCCTGTGGAGTTTGTGCTAAAGCGGGTAAGAGGCGATCGCGAATCCAATTTAAGGTATTGGTAATGGGTAATGGGTAATTGGTAATTGGTAATTGGGTTTTTTCTCCCTCAGCTCCCGAGAGCCTCCCCAGCTCAAGAGCAGCTCTTTTCTCCGACTCCCGACTCCCGACTCCCGATTCCCCAATCAATACTTCCACCAACTCAGCCGCATACTGTTCTAACACTTCGATCGCATCGCCGATTATATGACAGGGTGTTTGAGTTTTTGCTGATAAAATTCGAGCGCTTGTCTCTGAAAGTTGAGTGCTGAAATCTGTCGTGAGGGGATCGAAATCTAATTCCCAGGCTTGAGCAATTGCGCGAGTGATTCCTGGCTGGTAGGAATTAGGTTGACGGGCGATCGCTACAATTAAATCTCGTAATTGTTCTCCTTGCGGGCATTGTCCAAATATATGCAAACCATCGCGAATTTGAGCTTCTTTGAGTTCGCATAAATAACCGTCGAGTTGGTTAATGGTTAATGGTTGTTGGTTGTTGGTTGTTGGTTGTTTTTCTCCCTCAGCTCCCTCAGCTCTCTTTCCCCCCGACTCCCGCTTCATGCCCAAGTCTAAGTGTAAATTTTCCTGAACAATTAATTGCCAAATGCGATCGCTAATGGCTGGCAATCGAGTCGGATCTAGACTTTGAGCTTCGTAATACTCGTCAACTAAACTTTCTAATTGGTGTAGCGCTCCGTAGAGTTCTGCCCGCGTCATGGGAGGCGTTAAATGGTCGATAATCACTGCTTGAGCGCGGCGTTTTGCTTGCGAACCTTCCCCAGGATCGTTGACGATAAACGGGTAGAAATGGGGCATAGCACCCAAAGCAATTTCAGGATAACACTGACTTGATAGCGCCACACTTTTACCTGGGAGCCATTCCAAATTACCGTGCTTGCCTACATGTACGATCGCATCAGCACCAAAATGCTGTCGCAGCCAATAATAAAAAGCCAAATAAGTATGCGGTGGTTCTAAGTCAGGCGCGTGGTAATTTAATGCCGGATCGCGATCGTATCCCCGTGCTGGTTGAATCCCCACGAAGACGTTACCGAGTTGAATGCCTGGAATTGGTAATTGGCAATTGGTAGTTGGTAGTTGGTAATTGGTTGTTACTCCCTCAGCTCCCTCAGCTCTCTTCTCCCACCGATTGACAATCTCCTGCTGCGCTGCTTCGGGAAGGGTGGCAAAATATTGTTGATACTCTTGCCAACTCAATTGCTGTGGAAGCGATCGCCACTGACTATCAGGATCGTTTGTGACTCCAGATGTCAGGCGTTGGATCAGTTCGTCTCCAGTTTGCGGTAGATTTTCTACTTGATATCCCGCTTGTTGTAAAGATTTGAGAATTTCTATACAACTAGCAGGAGTATCTAATCCAACTCCGTTTGCCAAACGTCCGTCACGATTGGGGTAGTTTGCCAAAATGAGAGCGATTTTGCGTGCTGCTGGCGGACGAGAACGCATCTGCACCCAACGCTGAGTTAGTTCAGCAACAAATTCAAGGCGATCGCGCACCGACTCGTAAACGACTACATTCGTCTCTAGAGCTGTATTCCAGCTCTGTACTGCTTTAAACGACACAGCACGGCTAATAATGCGCCCATCCACTTCTGGTAGTGCCACATTCATGCCGATATCCCGTGGCGATAGCCCTTGAGAACTTGTCTCCCAGGTTGAACTTGAACTGCTACTAAAAATAACTTGCAGTATTGGTATATCTAGTTGTTGCCACAAGTTAGCGGCAGTCGGGAGTCGAGAGGAGCCAGTCGCTTGCTCATTTTCCCCCGCTCTTGCGAACTGGCGTTCGGGAGTCGGAAAAATACGTGTCAGAGAAAAACTCGTTGTATTTAATAAGACTTGAATTTTTGCCTCATCTTTAGGCTGGAAGTAAGATAGGACATCTGCTTGCACTTGTGGATCGCGCAGCGAAGAAACGAAAACTGGTACTGGTAATAGATTTCTAGCTACTAATGCTTGACAAAGATCGTCAATTACACCCGTGTTACCTGCTAAATAGTGAGCGCGGTAGAACAGAATGCCAATTTTTGGTAATTGGTAGTTGGTAATTGGTAGTTGGTAATTGGTAGCTGGTAATTGGTAATTGGTAATTGGTTGCTCACTACTAGCTCCCTTGTCCCCCTTGTCCCCCTTGTCCCCATTTTGAATTTTGAATTTTGAATTTTGAATTTTGTCTCCGACTCCCTTCCACCCATATAGCCCCACACGCGGAACCACCTGCGGAGGTTGAGGATTGTATGAAGTATGAAGGCAGAAATCGGCAGTGAATAGCAGCGCATTGACGGCATTTTCTACTCCACCTTCTAGAAAGTATCGCCACAGTCGATCTCCCACTGCTAACGGAACAGTCGAATGTGCGATTAAATCGGGGTCGATCGCGTCATCTCCTGGGATAACTATCAGTGCTGCACCAGTCCGCCGTGCTGTTTCCCGCACCACTTCTAAACCATAAGACCAATACGATCGTCCCCCCAAAAGCCGTAGTATAATAACTTGAGCTTTTTCTAAAACGTCTTCTGCATAAGTATCTATAACAATCTGTTGCTGTAATTGCAGCAAATTAGCAACTCGAAAAGTAGGAAAGCCCATCGGTAATTTAGTCGCTGCTGCTGCCAAAGTTTGAATATCGGTATCGGTAGCAGTAAGCAATACCAAAGGAGCTGGAGTTTGGGCAAACAAAACGACACCATCAATTTGAGGATTCCAATCTCCAGGGGTGGTACTGATACGATGCATATAACTCTCTGTTCGGCTTAGACTAGTGGTTAAGCTGCATGGGAAAACTTTCTTAGCCTATCATCCAAATCTTATCTATCTCAATCTGCGAAAATGTCTAGTTCTCAGGACTTGAGCTTCCATCAACTTTTGCCCCTGACAATTTTTCAGCAATTAGGGCAACTTCTTCAACAGATGGCTCAAGAATTGGGAAATGAGGCTTTGATAGTTACAGAAGAAGCACTGGTTTCAATTCCGACACGACCTGAAGCAACAGATCTGTTTACATTAGTCGTGTCACAACAATTTAGCGCTTTGCTAGTAGCAGAAAGAAGACAGGAGACAGGAGATAGGAGACAGCAAGAAGAACTTACACTCAAAGAGTCAATAATTTTAAACTCAGTCAATTCGGAACTTGGTACAGAAGCTTACGTTACACTGCAAGAGCGAAACTCCGAATTACTCAACGTCAAATTAACATTTGAGCCAGCAGCGATCGCCCAATTTTTGCAACACCTCAACGGCTGCTTAGAAGACAATTCTCTTGCCCGCGCTACTCTAGCTCGATATAGCCAAGTCATTCAACCCAACAACGCTACCCTTCAAGGGAAATTTACGTTAATGTTGCTATCCGTGCTAGCCCCAAGCTCGCACCAAAATGACGCACAAGAGTCGATTTACCCTTTTGTTTCGGTCTGCCAACCTGTAGAAGAGGCTTTGCACCAACAAATTGCCCACGAGCGTTTGCTCAACCAAGTGACGACTCAGATCCGTCAAAGCTTGGAATTACCGATCATCATCTCAAATGTAGTAGAACGAGTACGAGAGTTTTTGCAAGTCGATCGCCTAGTAGTTTATCAATTCGAGCAACAAGAATCAGCGATCGGGGAGCAGTTACCAGTTATCAGGGAGCAGGGAATCTTCAATTCCGAATTCCGTCAGCCGAAGGCGAAGCGAAGCGTTATTCCGAATTCCGAATTCTCCACTCACGGCTGTGTCATCTACGAAGCCCGTGCTAGCGCGTCAATTGATTCCGTACTCAATTATCGAGAAGAAAATTGCTTCATTCCCGCTTCTGGGTGTTGGGAGAAATATCGCCAAGGTTTTACGCTGGCGATCGCAGATGTTGACAAAGCTTATGTTTTATCGTCTTGCTTGCTTGCCTTTTTGCAGAAAATTCAGGTACGAGCCAAGCTAATCGCTCCAATTGTATTTCAGCAACAACTTTGGGGTTTACTCATCGCACACCAATGCTACGAACCGCGCTCTTGGCAGGAAAATGAGAAAAATTTACTGCGGCGAATAGCGGAACAACTAGCGATCGCGATCTATCAAGAAGAGTTAATGCGATCGTTGAAGCTGGAAAAACAAACCCTAGAACAAAGAGTGATCGAGCGGACACAAGCATTGCATGATGCTCTACTTGCAGCTCAAGCAGCTAGCCGCGCTAAAAGTGAATTTCTGGCTACAATGAGCCATGAATTACGCACTCCCCTCACTAGTGTCATCGGGATGTCATCTACCTTACTACGTTGGCCCTCAGGAGAAATGAGTCAGCGCCAACGTCAGTTCCTACAAACAATTCACGATAGTGGCGAACATCTTCTAGCACTTATCAACGACATTTTAGAACTGACGCAGTTCGAGTCAGGCAAGGCAGTTTTAAATTTAAGCGAATTTGCTTTAGCGCAACTAGCGGAAGCTAGCTTGCGATCGCTCAGCGATCGAGCAACGCGCCAAGCAGTTAATATCATGCTCGATCTCAAAATCTCTCCCGACTATCGGCTGTTTGCCGATCCCCAACGAGTTAGTCAAATCTTATGGAATCTACTCAGTAACGCGATTAAATTTACTCCCGAAGGAGGAGAGGCAATTTTAAGGATTTGGAGCGAAAACGACTTTGCCGTAATTCAAGTAGAAGATACGGGAATTGGCATTGCTGAAGAACATTTACCTCTGATTTTTGAAAAATTCCAACAACTCGATTCTCCTTACCAGCGTCATTACGATGGGACGGGACTGGGTTTAGCCTTAACCAAACAACTCGTCGAACTCCACCAAGGTCGGATTGAAGTTGAATCGACTTTAGGTAAGGGTTCTATTTTTACTGTTTGGTTGCCTAATAACAGGGAGCAGTGACCAGTGACCAGTTGTCAGTCAACAAATGACCAATGACCAATGACGAATCAAATATAAGCAATCAGGCGACCGCAAACGATCGCCACAGCCCAGAGCAAGAGGGAGAAGATCGCGATCGCTCTCACCCCAACTGGCGCTCGAATACCTCGATTCCACCGCTGAATTGACCTGGAGTAGTATAGGTGAAACATAGCTGCATTAACACCAGCAAGGGCGATCGCCCCTAGTTTCAAACGAAAGGCAGGATTAGCCGCGATCGCTTCCGCGTCAGATGCAAATAAGAGGAAACCTGTCAAGAGGGCGGAGCCAAAACCGATGTAAGTCCAGGGTAAAAGATGCCCTGCCATGTCAGTCACTAGCAAATGGCGAGAAAAGCCTAGCAACCGCAGGTCGAACATGGCGATCGCTCCCACTAGAATGGCAAAGCTGATAATATGCCCGATTTCGACTGCTGGATAGAGCCACGCCCACTGTCGCATTGCCGCAGACAAGGCACTCTCTTGGAGCCAAGTCAACCAGCTTTGATGCTCAAGCATACTGTTTAGCGCAGCGGTATAGTTTTGTCGCCGACTATAATCTGCTCTGCTCGCATCTCATTTTTCTCGCTACGGTGAGGATAGCCTACGACGTTAACCGTTTCTCCAACCTGCAATTGCTTTGGTGGTAGTCCTCGGTTTTGCAGTCGTGAGGGTGGTGCAAGGACGGCTTCCCATAACTGCTCTTTGGTTTGCAGTTGTAAGACAACATGTGGGTTATCGTAGCCTATTGCTTGAATTTTTCCTGACAGATTGAGCGTTTTACTGTTATCGTATTCGCTCCATCCGTGGTGCGCTATTGCCGTGCTTGTCCAAGTAGCCATGAAGATTGCTACACAACAAGCCGTAATTATCATCCGCATCATTTTCGTTTTCAGCATTTCTCTAGCCTCCGACAAGCGTAAGGTACTAGCGGATAATTTTGCGATCGCATTAGGGTCTAGTATGACTGACAAATATGACGTGGATGTGTCAGTTCCAAGTGGAGTCTAATTATGAATTATCTGAAGGCGCGATCGCCTCATATAAAGCAGAATAATCTGTATCGGCTAAGCCTCGATCGATCGCAATTTCTAGTATTTGCCGGACTCCTTCTAAATGATTGACATTGAGTCCTAGCGATCGCGCTTCGGAAATAAATAAATTGGTATCTTTGAGTAAATGCTTGGTGGGAAAATTGGGATTGTCGTAATTGCGATCGAGCATTCTTTGTAATTTTTTATCAAATGTGGGCGCATAAAGGGCGCTTTGACGAAGGATTTGCATGAAAATCTCCACATCAATTCCCTGACGCTCGATTAAACTTAAACTCAGGGCAAAGGCACTCGTGAGAGAGGCTATGAGTTGATTGAGTGCTAGTTTCACAGCCGCCGCACTCCCGACATCACCGATATGCAATGGTTCGGAACCAAAGTTTTGCAGCAAACTTAACCACTGCTGAAACTGTGCTGGCGAACTTCCTACCATCACGAGCAATTTTCCGGCTTTTGCTTCGGGAATACTTCCTAGTACGGGTGCTTCGAGGTAATCGCCTCCAGCAGCAACTACTTCTTGTTGAATTTCTTTGCTATCGGTGGGGGTAATAGTTCCCATTTGGATGATAGTACGTCCCGCCAAGTGTTGCTGGGTAGCTGGAGATAACAAGACATCCTGAATAGCACTAGCATCGGTCAACATCAAAATAATACACTCGCAGGCAGCTAACACCTCATCTGGACGAGTTGCGATCGCCACGCCAGCCGATTTGAGCGGAGCTAATTTTTCTGGGGTACGATTGTAGGCAACCAGCTCTATATTGGCAGCTAATAACCTTTGTGCCATCGGCAATCCCATCAACCCAGTCCCGAGAAATCCTACCTTCACTACTTTCCCTCCCAATATAGGGATATTACATGTAGAGACGTTACATGTAACGTCTCTACATGTAACGTCTCTACATAATCTACAATCTCAAATCCTCAAGTCCTATCGCCAATAAGGACGACCTTTCCAAAATACCCCGATGACAATAGCAATTAACTGCATTTCGTTGTTGTATATACTGACTAATCTTTCGGGAATGGGTAGAAATGACCTGACTAACAAGCAGAGAGTCAAACACAACACCAAAGCCCACAGCACGCCAGTGTTAACAGTTATATTGGCGAAAAATTTTTCTAGCAGGTAAACTGCTAATGCTCCAACACCGACAACGCCAGCAAATTGTACTATGACACCTAAACTGCCACCATACATTAAGCCGACGATCCGTGCTAATGCTGGCGATAAGTCAGAGCCGACAATAAAGAAGAAATCTATAACGACAACAATCAGCGTTACAAGGATAGAAAGTAGGAATAGCGATCGCCACGGTAAAAATTTTAAGCGCCGGAGAGGACTTGACATAGTTTAGAGCTGTTATTTAAAGTACTTGAATCATCAACTACCAACTACCAATTACCATCTACCAATTACCAATTAGAAACAAAACGACGATACAAACGGTAGGACTTGCGGACAATATTTAAAATAAAATAAGGCATTCGCAGCCGTAGTGGGTAAAGAATCGGCAGATACAGCCAGTAGTAAGCTTTCTTCAAATCTTGCCATGCCGAGCAAGCTTCTTCGTGCAAGAAGTCAGAAACATCGACTACAAATCCCCTGCCTTCCCACATCATAATATTCCGACCGTGGACATCGTGGGGATGCAGTTTGCGCTTACGGGCGTAGTCTAAAGCTGCGTCGATGTCTTTAATGACTTGCTTTGGAATTGGTATTCCCTGGTGCATACAGTCGTATAGAGTCATGCCATACAACCGCTTCAGAACTAACCAGCCTTCCTCAGCATATAAACATTCAGAAAAAGCAGGATGGGAACCCAAACGGTGGTAAACTTCTACTTCCTCCGTCCAACCCGGACGATTGGGTGCATAGACCTTCACGACTCGATCTGGCTGGCTGGGGTGATAGAATACTGCGGCATAATTCCCCGTTCCTAGTAATTGCCAAGGAGAAGGAACTTTACTGACGACTACAGGGTTATGGGGTTCGATGCTGTCAATCTGTAATCCAGGCAGTAATTCCCGCTCGCTCAGCTCGATTAACCAATCCAGATGCGTTTGTTCCATATACAGTTTGCCAGGGATGGCAAGATTGCTCCCATGCTAACTTGGTGCAGTGCGAGTGTTCTTGTTCGATCGCTTGCCACCGCGATCGCAGTCTATTCATCGTTAGGTGGCAGTGCGTCCAAAATACCATTTTGTATGACTACCCTGGGGTAAATGAAGAGAAAAAAAGTCATCCAGGTGAGTACGGGTATGGCAACGAGAATCGTCAGCCACCAAGTTTTAACTAACAACCAACTACCGCTAATGAGCGTTACACCTGTAAGGAAAATTGACCAAGGCTGACACCACCAAGGCTTATAATTCCAAACGCTGACGGGTTTGCGATCGGGGAGTTGATGCATGGGATTAACTTCTGATGGGATTAACTGCTAATGATGAAACTTCTTGTACAGCATAGCAGTGACGGGTTTCCCCTCTCTAAGGTGGCGTTGGGCGATCGCCAAAACTTCATCAGCACGTACCCCGCAATACCAAACCTCTTCTGGCAAAACTAATACCATTGGTCCCATACCGCATTGTCCCAAACAACTACTACTCTCGATTTCCACCCCAGGAACTAACTGCGCTTGAAATGCTGCTAGCACCTTACGCGCACCTTGCTTGCGACAAGTACGGTTTTGACAGACTAAAACTCGCTGACGAAAATTAGCTCCATTCCCCATGAATTTATCCAAACACAACACGTAGGGGCGCAATATGTAGGGGCGCACACCTGTGCGCCCCTACATGAAACCAATTATGATGAAATTTGCCTTCAGCTGCGCAAGAACCAAAATTTCAAATTCCTACAGATGCTTCACTTCCGATACTAACTTCGCTACGGCATCTTTAGCACTACCAAAAAACATCATGGTTTTGTCTTTGTAGAATAACTCATTGTCTACCCCTGCAAAACCCGTACTCATGCCTCGCTTAATCACGATTGTATGCTTTGCTCTGTCTACTTCTAAAATCGGCATTCCATAAATCGGACTCGCGGTATCGTGCCGTGCGGCAGGATTGACAACATCGTTTGCACCAATTACCAAAGCCACATCAGTTTGATCGAACTGGGGGTTGATATCATCCATGTCGTACAACTGGGTGTAAGACACGTTTGCTTCTGCCAACAACACGTTCATGTGTCCCGGCATCCGTCCCGCTACAGGATGAATGGCATATTTGACTTCTACACCCAATCTGTCTAGTTGATCGGCAAGCTCCCGAACGGTGTGCTGTGCTTGAGCTACTGCCATCCCATAACCAGGAACGATCACTACAGAACGAGCATAACCCAACATCATTGCGGCTTCTTCAGCATCTACAGAACGGGTAGCTCGATCGCCTGCGGCAGCACCACCAGCACCACTAGCCGAGCCACCGCCACCAAAAGCACCGAATAAAACGCTAATCAGGGAGCGGTTCATCGCTTTACACATGATCTCCGTCAGGATCAATCCCGAAGCGCCTACCAATGCACCAGAGATGATCAGCACGTTGTTCATGACTACGAAACCAGCCGCACCCGCTGCTAAACCAGAAAAGGAGTTCAACAGCGAAATCACCACAGGCATATCGCCTCCACCGATGGGGACGACGAACATCACCCCTAGAACCAGGGAAACAGCGACTAATCCCAAAAATACGGGTAAATTAGTCGGATCGACCAACAAAAAGCCGCTACCTACGATGTAACTAATTAGCAGCAGAGCGTTGATTGGTTGCTGCAAGGGAAATGTAATCGGGGAACCACTAATCAGTCCTTGTAGCTTGGCAAAAGCCAGCATACTACCCGTGAAGGTGATGCCACCGATAAAGACATCTAGCAGCATGGAGATATTGGCATCGAGCGGCACTGGTTCGGCAGTTCCCAACAATCGCCAAAACTCGGCAACTGCTACTAAAGCAGAAGCAGCACCGCCTAAACCGTTGAGCAAGCCTACCATTTGAGGCATTTCCGTCATTTGGACTTTGTAAGCCGCGATCGCACCTATTGCCGAACCGATCGCCAAAGCCACTACAATCATTTGATAGTTCAACACCTGGCGATCGAGCAGCGTTGCCACGATCGCCAGTAGCATCCCGATCGCCGCCAACAGATTACCGTTACGCGCTGTTGCAGGCGAACTCAGTTTTTTCAAACCAATAATAAATAAAGAGGCAGCGACTAAATAAGTTAGCTGAATCCCAGTTGGCAGAAAATCGCTCACGCTTTCACCTCTTTTTTCTTAAACATTTGCAACATGCGATCGGTGACTAAAAAACCACCGACAACGTTAATTGTGGCTAAAATCACGGCAATCAAGCCCAAAATCACTGATAAATTTGATTCTTGAGGACCAGAAACCAGCAAAGCACCGATCACCGCAATCCCTGAAATTGCGTTAGAACCAGACATCAAAGGCGTGTGCAGTGTCGGCGGGACTTTATTAATCACCTCAAATCCTGCAAACGATGCCAAAACAAACACAAATAAAGCGGCAATTAAAGCTTCTGTCATGAATTAATCCTCCTTTTGGTAGTCGGGAGTCGGGAGAGTGGGAGTCGGAATTATTTTTGACTTTTGACTTTTAACTTTTGACTTTTGTTTTACCCATTACCAATCCCCACTAGTGTTGCCAAGGCTTCCTTTACCCGTGAATTGCGAATTTCTCCAGCGTGGGTAATACAGGCTGCTTCGATGATGTCGTCTTCAAAGTTGAGCTGAAGGCTTTTATCTTCTTTATTAATCATCAACTGCACCAGTGACAGCAGGTTTTTGGCATACAACTGGCTGGCGTGGATGGGTACGGATGAGGGGAGATCGATCGTGCCGATGATGGTAACACCATTGCGCTGTACGTCTTTTCCTGGCTCCGTGCAAGCGCAGTTCCCGCCTTGTTCTGCGGCTAAATCGACCACTACCGAACCTGGCTTCATCTGCGCTACCATTTCTTCTGTCACGAGGATCGGTGCTTTTCTACCAGGGACTTGTGCAGTGGTAATAACTACGTCTGATAGCTTGACGTGTTCCGCGATCGCTTGTTGAGTGCGCTGTTTTGCTATTTCCGAAACTTCCTTTGCATAGCCGCCAGCAGCTACAGTTTCTTCTTCTAACTGCACTTCAACAAACTTGGCTCCCAAGCTTTGGACTTCTTCTTTCACCGCCGGACGAATATCAAAAGCTTCTACAACTGCTCCCAGTCGTCTTGCAGTGGCGATCGCCTGTAATCCTGCTACTCCCGCACCAATTATGAATACTTTGGCTGGGGCGATTGTCCCCGCCGCTGTTGTTAACATGGGAAAGTACTTGGGTAAAGCTGCCGCTCCAATTAGCACTGCTTTGTAACCCGCGATCGAAGCTTGAGAAGACAAAGCATCCATGCTCTGCGCTCTAGTCGTGCGGGGGATCATCTCCATGCTAAAGGCTGAAATTCGCCGTTCTGCTAGCCGCTTGGCGATCGCAGGTTCTCCCAAGGGATTGAGGAAACTAATTAATACAGCTCCTTCCCGTAACATTTCCACTTCCGAGCGTCCATCTTCGCGTTCTTGGGGGACTCCTACTTTCAGCAACACGTCTGCTTCCCACCACAGATATCCCGGATCGCTAACGATTTTGGCTCCTGCGGCTTCGTAGGCTGCATCCGAGAAGAAAGCGCGATCGCCAGCTCCCGCTTCTACCCACACCTCTACACCTTGTTTTACCAATCGGGCAACGACATCTGGTACTAGAGCGACCCGACGCTCTCCAACTTCGATTTCTTTTGCCACCGCTATTTTCATGACTTCTCCGTTAACACAACAGCTAAATTCTTCCTCTCATGCGATCGCAAATCTTTGCGCTTTGTTAGCAGTTTTCTCGCGATCGAGTAATACTTAATCTCCCTACTCCTCTTTTACCAATTGCAATCTATTTTTGGCATCATAACAATGCAAAAATTGCAGATCTTGCGATCGATCCTCACATTTTTTCGATCTTATGTTGCGCTTCAAAGCTGAGATCTACCTCTTTAACTTCTTTTAGGAATTGCCAGATGAAAGTGAATGACTACCTCTGCTGACAAGCCTGCTGTAATCTTTTTTCTTAACATATCAAGCAATTGTAATAGCACCCGATTTAGTCTGCGTTTTGTTCGGGTTTTGTCTAGAACTAAGATAAAACTATTAAATAAAACTTGCTCAAAAGGTATCTTGATGACTGTAGCGTAGACAACTATCAATTGTGTGACTCAACAACTCAATTTTTATAACAAAAAGTTTATATTTCGTAATTTGTAATTTGTAATTCGTAATTGAGCGAGCAATTGTCAGTTATCAGTGACCAGTAAAGAATGGGGGGTGGGAAGTGTGGGAGGACACAAGGGAGAATTTTTTCCCCCTTGTCCCC